>JAYVJZ010000181.1:0-33870 GCA_043768865.1 Sphingobacteriales bacterium | reverse complement strand
GCAGACGGATACAGGTTGTTGTTAAACTACACAGGTGAGTTGCGCTTTGATGTAGTTTCAATCATCAAAAACTCGATAGCCACTGAGATAGAACATTTCGTAGATGCGTTTTACTTACATGGATAATATCATTAAAAATGACCCAAAGTGAAATGATATCACCTAATGAAATCCTCAAAAAATACTGGGGTTATGATGCTTTTCGTGAGCAACAATTAGAAATAATACAATCGCTTTTAGAGGGCAACGACACGCTAGCTTTATTGCCAACGGGAGGAGGCAAATCGGTCTGCTTTCAAGTGCCTGCTATGTGCTTAGAAGGCATGTGTATAGTGGTTTGTCCGCTTATAGCTTTAATGAAAGATCAAGTATATCAGCTACGCAAAAGAGGTATTTTGGCCACCGCTATTTACAGTGGAATGTCCAAAACAGAAATCGATCATACGCTTGATAACTGTATTTATGGAACGTATAAATTTTTATATGTATCGCCCGAAAGGCTTGACACAGAATTGTTTAAAGCACGTGTGGTGAAAATGAACGTGAACGCAATAGCAATAGATGAGGCGCATTGTATCTCGCAATGGGGATATGATTTTAGGCCTGCTTATATGCAAATAAACACTCTCAGAGCTTTGCTAGATGGCGTTCCGCTCATCGCCCTGACAGCAAGCGCAACTGACAAAGTAGTAGAAGATATTATCGAAAAATTAGAAATGCAGCAACCTTTTGTGTTTAAAAAATCGTTTTATAGAAGCAATTTGTCGTATGTGGTTTATAACGAAAATGATAAAATAAACAGGCTCGTCAAGATAGTAAAAAAAGTGAATGGTAGCGGTGTGGTGTATATGCGTAACCGAAAAATGACCGAGCAGATAGCACTTGCCCTTAACACTCATGGCATTAGTGCTGATTATTATCACGCAGGCTTGAGCATGGACGAGCGCAGCAAAAAACAAGAATCTTGGATAGACAACAAAACACAAATCATAGTTGCTACAAATGCTTTTGGCATGGGTATTGACAAGTCAAATGTAAGAATAGTAGCACATCTATCGCCCCCTGATAGCCTGGAAGAATATTATCAAGAGGCAGGCAGAGGTGGACGTGACGAGCAGTTAGCCTATGCTGTGATGCTGTTCAACAATCAAGATATAGAAGCAATAGAAAAGAAAAAACTACAAGCTAAAATCACGATTAAAGATATCATAAATACCTATAATTCAATTTGTAATTTCTTAAATATTGGGGTTGAAAGTGGAGCGAATACAAGCTTTGATTTTGATATTCAAAAATTTGCAATCAACTACAAGCAAGAGAGCAATCGATTAATGACAATTATTAAATTACAAGAACAGGCATCGTTATATAGATTTGATGATTCTAATTTCTCTCCCACACGTTTTAAAATCCTCGTATCCGATGCTGATGTTTATAAATTTATGGTCGCTAATAAAGCCACAGAAAATCTTATTAAGTCGCTGTTGCGGTTGTATCCTGGCGTTTATACCAAGTATGTAAAAATAAATGTAGCAGAGTTAGTTGCATACCTAAAAACCTCAAAAGAAGAAGTAATTAGGAAATTAAACTTCCTCCACAATAATGGCATCATTGATTTTTATTTGAATAACCAACTGCCACAATTACATTTTATATTGCCACGGTTGCACGAAAATAATATTAGTTTAGACTACAAAAGCATCGAATGGCAGCTGAGGCGCAAGCAAGAGCGATTGAATCTCATGCAGGACTACACCACACAGCTGACGCTATGTAGAAGCAATACTATTCTCCATTATTTTAATGAAAAAAGCATAAAAATATGTGGTAAATGCGATGTATGTATTTTGCAAAAACAAGCAAAGTATCATAAAGAAATAACACAAAACATAATCGTGAATTTAAAAACAAAATACCCTACTCAGTTTACGCTAGAGCAAGCCCTGGACGATGCTTCAAAACTGCACGAAACCATGATTATAGAACACTTGCGGCAGTTATGCGATGAATCAAAATTACTAAAAAAAGGGGTGTATTTCTCATGGAAATAAAAACTATTTATATCACTATCACCAATGATATTGCCTACGACAGGCGGATGATTAGAACAGCAAATAGCCTGGTGCTAAACGGCTACAACATATGTGTAGTAGGGTTTAATCGATTTAATAAAAGACATGTATTTGATTTTAAATTTGCAACTAAGCTCCTGCCGCTATGTATTAAAAAAGGAAAATTGTCCTACATAGAAATAAACATACGCCTTTTCTTTTTTCTTTTATTCAAACAACTACATGTGTTGTTAAGTGTTGATATGGATACGCTCTGTGTGGGATTTTTGCTCAGCAGATGCAAGCATTTTAATTTAATTTTTGATTCACACGAATGGTTTAGCGAAGTGCCTGAATTAGCTACACGACCCAATACGAAGCGAATATGGCGATGGCTAGAGGGATATCTACTACCTAAAATCAAAACAAAATATACAGTCTCGCAGAGTATCGCAGCAGCATACGACGCACTTGGATACGGTACTACCCATGTTATACGCAACATGCCCGCTCGAGTAGTGCGAAGCAAAAACACGAATATAAAAAAAGTAATTATTTATCAAGGAGCGGTTAATGTTGGGCGTGGCTTAGAAAATTTGATAACGGCCGTAAAGCCCCTCGATGTGTGGCTTTGGATAGTTGGCGATGGCGATTTGTTGGAAGCTATTAAACAAAAAATAATAGCAGAAAATAGTGAACAACAAGTAACGCTTTTTGGATTCGTAGCACCTGATCAGTTGCATCTTTTGACACAACAGGCAACCCTTGGGTTCAATGTTTTAGAGCCTCTAGGGCGTAACTATCAATGCTCGTTGGCGAATAAGTTTTTTGATTATATCAACAATGAAGTACCCGTGATTACAAATAATTTTGAAGAATATAAACGAATAAACGATCAGTACGAAGTAGCCTGCTTGGTGGACGATTGTTCAACGGAGAGCATACGAAGTGCAATAGCGAAATGTTTAGGTGATGAAGCGTATTACAATCTGTTGAAAAGCAACTGTGGTCTAGCAATGCAAGAGTTCAACTGGGAGAATGAAAGTCAAAAACTCCTACTTATTTTTAAATCACTACATTCAAATTAATTGGAAAACAAAATACATATCGTTGCATTTGCTTGCCCTGTACCTGCCGATTATGGCGGTATAATTGATGTATTTGCAAAAATAAAAACGCTGCACTTTTTAGGTGTTAAAATATATTTGCACTATTTTGATGCCTTCGAAAAAGAAGTCTCATCGATGATTCCTTATTGCGAACAAATTTATTTTTATCGACGCAAACCACTGTGGCAGAGTGTTTTCAGCCTGCTGCCAGTTATTGTACACTCTCGTAGAAGCAATAAATTGTTAAAACGGTTAGGCCAAGATGCTTATCCTATATTGATGGAAGGCATGCACTGTTCGTATTACATTTGCCACCCTGCCATAAGACATAAAATCAAGGTCATACGCGCCCACAATGTTGAACACGAATATTATTATGGATTGTATAAAAGTGAAACAAATTGGGCAAAAAAATTTTTTTTTTACCTTGAATCATTAAAGTTGAAACGCTATGAGAGTAAGCGTTTCGGAGGAATATTTATCGCTCCAGTGAGCATAGAAGATGAGGTTTTTTTTAAAAATATATATGGTGCCAATCACGTGCGAATCGCTCCATCTTTACATCTGTTCGAGGCTTGTACCCCTCCTGTTCTTATCGCTGATTTTGTCTTGTATCACGGCAATTTATCAGTTATAGAAAATAGCCAAGCGGCTGAATTTTTAATAAAAAAAGTGCTCCCCACTACGAATTGCAGACTCCTCATCGCAGGCAAAAATCCCACACCTCACCTCATCAATCTATGCACTACTGAAGGCATCGAACTCATTGTCAATCCTAGCGATGAGCTACTTAGTCAGCTTATTTGCACTGCCAAAGCCAACCTGCTATATACGCATCAGCCGACGGGAATCAAACTAAAATTATTACACGTTTTATTAAAAAATAAATCAATTATTACCAATGATTTAATGCTAAAGGGAACCAAATTTGAAAATAAAATTACTGCATACAACACGCCGAATGAAATGCAAAATGCCTTATTTTTGCTATCTCAAAATCAATTAAAAAGTTGCGATAAAGCTGCGGTTGATGAAGTGTTAAACACGCATTATAACAACAAAAAAAATGGAGGTATTATTTTAGAAATGTTGCTTACTGAGATACAAAAAAATTATTAAATTTATATATGTCAAACCAAGAAAAAATTCAAATTCTACAACAAAAAATAACCGAAAGCCATGCTGGAGGCGGCGAAGTGCGTGTCAAATCGCAACATAAAAAAGGGAAACTGTCTGCTCGTGAGCGGATAATTTTATTGATAGACGATGATACATTTAATGAAATAGGTGCTTTGGTTATACATCGATGTACTGATTTTGGCTTAGAAAAAGAACAGTATTTAGGCGATGGCGTTATCACCGGCAACGGAAAAATAAATGGACGATGGGTGTATGTTTTTTCGCAAGATTTTACCGTGTTTGGAGGCAGTCTAAGTGAGACACATGCAGAGAAAATTTGTAAGATTATGGATCTTGCTTTGCAAAACAAAGTCCCACTCATAGGGCTCAATGACAGTGGTGGGGCACGTATTCAAGAAGGGGTGGTATCGCTAGGGGGCTATGCAGATATTTTTTATAGAAATACATTGGCAAGCGGTGTGATACCTCAGCTATCGGCAATTATGGGTCCTTGCGCAGGCGGGGCGGTCTATTCTCCAGCAATTACAGATTTTATTGTGATGGTTGAGCGTTCATCTTACATGTTTGTAACGGGGCCTAACGTACTCAAAACCGTTACACACGAGGAGGTTACGAGTGAAGATTTAGGCGGGGCACACGTGCACGCTACCAAAAGTGGGGTTACTCATTTCACGTATCCTAATGATGTAGATGCGATATTGGGACTCAAACAATTGTTATATTATATCCCTCAAAGCAACTTAGAACCCTCGCCACAGTATAGTTACACGCCGTCCAATGAGATGCGATACACGTTAGATAATTTATTGCCAGAAAATCCAAATCTCCCTTATAACATGAAAGAAGTGATATTGGTGCTAGCAGATAAAAATACGTTCATGGAGGTGCATAAAGATTTTGCAGAAAATATAATCATAGGATTTGCAACCCTGGGTGGCAAAAGCATAGGGGTAGTAGCCAATCAACCTATGGCGCTGGCAGGGGTTTTAGACATACATGCAGCTACCAAAGCGGCACGTTTTGTTCGCTTTTGTGATGCGTTCAATATTCCACTTATCACATTGGTAGATGTACCGGGATTCTTGCCGGGCACCGACCAAGAGTGGAATGCGATTATCACTAATGGTGCAAAATTGTTATATGCCTATTGCGAAGCCACTGTGCCGAAGCTAACTGTTATTACCCGCAAAGCATACGGCGGAGCGTATGATGTTATGAATAGCAAGCACATTGGTGCCGATTGCAACTTTGCATGGCCCAATGCAGAGATCGCCGTGATGGGTGCTAAGGGAGCGGCTGAAATTATATTCAAAAAAGAAATAGAAACCGCAGATGACAAAGCTCAAATGTTAGATGTGAAAGTAAATGAATATGCAACAAAGTTCGCAAACCCCTATGGGGCGGCTGCTCGAGGATTTATAGACGAGGTTATATTGCCGCATCAAACGCGTAAAAAATTATTAGATGCGCTAGCAATAGGCAAGAAAAAAAATCTCCCTCTCCCTCAACGCAAACATGGCAACATCCCCTTATAAGCTGAAGTTATGAATCTGTTTTATTTTGCGCTTATACTTAGTGCGTTTTCGTTATTAACCACATTACTTTTTTATATAGCTTGCAGCACCATAGATGCTGACGGGTACAAAACGATTTTTAGAAGCTGCATAATATGCACTACCTCGTTTGTCAATGCACTGCTTTTGGCTGCTATCGTGGGGCATTGGTGTGCAGCATTACCGGCACTTTGTTGTAGCCTAGCAATAATAAAAAAAATAAGCACTCACAGATTTTTTCATGTCATGATATCCTACTTTAATTTTATTTTGCCGCTATCTTCGATAGTAATAATGCCGGGGGTTGTTTTGTTTTTATTTACACTACTCCTGCACCCATTCTGTTTTTTTAAGTTAAATTTTACTAAAATAAAATCACTCACATTTGAGTGGAGGTATGCAAACTTTCTAACTCACGGAGGCATCATTAAAATAAAATCAGGCTACAGTGGCTTCAACATGGGCTGTTGCACGTTTGTCAATCAACACGATGCCACATTGAACAAACACGAATATGGTCATCAATTAAACTTAGCCGTGCTAGGAGGTTGGTTTCATTATATTGGGGCCATAGATGAAAATTATATACAAGCCAACCCCAGCAAGGCGTATGCAGAATTAGTAGCCGATAGCATAGGCCACCCTTCTAATTTTGAACACAGTATATGGAGTATTTAATTTGCATTCTGTTCAATTTCATTTTAATAAATATAAAATAATAATGATATTTGCATAATGAAAAAAATAGGATTACTGTTATTATTAAAACTACTATCTGCAAACTGTGGCAACGCACAAGTTATACTTGAAAAAATAAAAGACGATGTCGCAATCGACCAAGCTACTAAAGATACCTTGCCAACTGTGCCCCCCGACAGCTTGTACTACGAAATAATAGACGCATTTAAAGAAGAAAATGATACGATAATTGAACACATTTCAAATGTTGATTATCGAAAAATAGTTATACTATTGCCATTTCAATTTAATAAAAACAACGGCTATTATTCTTCTAAATTAGATGACAAATCAAAAACGGCAACTTTCTTGTATGAAGGAATGAAAATGGCATTAGATAGTCTAGGCAAAATCGGGCTATACGCCGACGTCTATGTGATTGACAACACCGACAATCCGCAAGCTATAGACAGCCTGATGCAATTACCCCACATAAGAAATGCTGATTTGGTCCTAGGCCCGGTCTATAATCCAAGTATTCGGATAGCGGTAGGGTATAGTGTTACTAACACATTGCCTTTTGTATCGCTTATGTCTCCTACGTCTAATCTAGCTAGCTACAACCCTTATTTCATGCAGCTCAACCCGTCGCTCGATCTGCTTCAACGCAACCTGCTGATAGCGTGTGTGAAGAAGCAAAAAAACAAAAAAATATACATAGTAGATAGTATGGAAGAAGAAGAATCGATACGCAGAAGAAAAATGCAAGTATATTTAGATGAAATAAACAAACACAATGAGAGTAAAGTGCAGCTTATCAATATTACAATGTTAGAAGATTGGGCGTATAAATTTGACTCTACTACCGAGAACGTTATTATTATAAATTCATTCAAAGAGCAGTTTGCAAAAGAGGTGTCAGATAAGCTAAAAACAGTATCAAGTGCTGTTTCTTTTTCAATATATGGAATGCCTGCGTGGCGAGATTTCAAGGGCATGAAAGAATTATTTTATGGCAAATCGGTGTATTGCCTTACGCCATATTTTTATGATAATACGGCAGTGAATTATTTAGATATTTGCAAAAAATTTAGAAAAACAAATTCGTTGTTGCCAAACGAAACGATTATAAAAGGATTTGATATGATGATGTTTTTTGGTTGGCAGATGATACGTTATAAAACTGATTTTTGGAAAAAATCGGTAGGAGTAGAATACGACGGCATCACAAGTTATTTTAAAATCGGGGAGAACAAAGACCCCGAAACTGCCACTTTCAATTATTACGAAAACAAACATTCATTTACATTAGTATTCAATGCGTATGAAAAACGCTGGATTCGATACATAGAATAAGCAACATCTTAAACCCAAACAAAATATGCCCCAAAAACTAACCGATGCAGACCTTGCAACGCTTGAGACTACTGCTATCAAAGAGCTTGAGCTTATAGATGAAGGGCAATCGTATGTAGCAGAAATTACATTTTGGAGAATGTTGAAAGTGATTGGGTTGTTAATGATGCAAATAATTTTTTATTTGATGGCGTTGGTTTTTTTTCTTGCTTTTATCTTTTTTTGTTTTTATGGGCCCTCTTCGGTTTGGGATTATTACAAAATAATGAATGACTCTCAATTGACTTTAGAGTCTATTCTCAACGTTGAACAACTGATAACATCTATAAAAATAATCCGCATTGTTTTGTTTTTTACAAGTATTTTGTTTTTGATAGCAGGCCTCTACAGTCGGCAGGTGCGTAAGGCCAAACAAGTCAATAACAATATGCAAATAGTGTTGAACGAATTAAAAAATCTAGTACAAAAACGCAAGTTGAAATTCAATGTTTAAAAGTAATTTTTTTTTAGGAATGTAGTTATTTGAATTCACAAATCACCCCGAGTATATCTATGCCCACTTGGTCGGGCGAATTGCTCGAATTGCTTAGTACCACTATTCCTTTTTTACTAGCAGGCACAAAGCCAATATAGCACCGATGGCCCTCAGTAGCCCCACTGTGCGTTACTATTGGGGCCTCTCGCTTGCCTCTAAAATACGTCTGCCAACCGCTAGCATAACGTACTTCTTTGATGTTGGTCGTGCTGATAGGTTGCCAAGCTTTTTGATACGGTATATCGATTGACCAACTTGCAGAGAGCAGTTTTAGCAGGTCGTCGGTGGTGCTATACATGGCACCACTCGTGTGCATACTTGCAAAATTCCATAAGTTAGTTGGGCTGCCGTTGTAGCTATGTGGTGCGGCAACAGTAGTATCAGCGTGTAGTTGAAACGCTGTATTTTGTAACGCCAAGGGGCTTATTATTTCACTCATAATATACTGCATCGCAGTTGTATGGGCGATTGATGCTATGACATAGCCTAGCAGTGCGTAGTTGATGTTAGTATATTGAAACTCAATCCTGTCGTGCGATATAGGTTGGTATAATGCTAAAAATTGCAGTAAGTCAGCTTCTAAATAATACGCAAACGGGTCTAGTTCGTTTCTTTTTTTTTGATTAAAATTAAACGGTATTTTAGGTAAATTAGAATGATGCGTCAATAATTGTTTTATAGTAATATTATCACATAACTCACTTTTAAATGCATATTTTGCATCTACAACGCTGTTGTAGGTGTCGTCTAAGGTCAGTTTGCCCTCGTCCACCAACTTTGTTATTGCAATACCCGTAAATACTTTGGTTACACTACCTATTTGAAATTTAGTGTACTGCGAGATTTTTTTTTCGATACTGTCTTGTGCATTTCCATAATTAACAAAATAACAACTGTCGCCATCTATGATTCCAATAGCAATGCCTACGAAACCCTTGTCTGTCCTATAAGTAGCACTCATGTCGTTGCAGAGTTGTTGCAGAGATATGGTTTTTTTTTGTGCCATTACCTTCGTTTGCATAAAGATAATCAGTAGAAGAAGACAATATTTCATCGGATACCTTATGTTTATTTATCTTTTAGTTGGGGGCAATGATTGAATCCACCTCAAGGCATTATACACGCCTTGATGCAGTGCAGTTTTGTTCAATTCGGTTGGCATAAAATCATAATGCAATTGCCATTGAGGGCAAATAGCAAATTGCAAATTTTCAATTATTGTAGAGGCATCTAAACTGAGCTCGGCAGCAATACTATCAGGCACTAGCTCCTCGTTCCCTACGCCTATATAAACTTTAGTAGTATTGTTACAATTGGTATTTTTTTTGCGAACGGCAGCGTCGAGCAGCGCACCTTTGTTCCACCACAAACAAGGACTCACTACAATGTATTGATTGAAAAGTGTAACGTTGTTGAAGGCTATATCCATAGCAAGCAAGCCGCCTAGCTCTTCTCCTATGAGGGTTCTCGTCGATGTTAGGGGGAAGTTGTCCTCAAGATAAGGGAGTAGTTCCTTTTCGATAAATTGAATGAATGTTGCCGCACCTCCGGCTGTTTTGTATTTGTTTTTTTCTAAATTTTGATTCGTAGGGTGCGTAAAATCTCGAATCCTATCTGTGTTTTCGATACCGACTACTATTGATTTTGAATTTTCATTGGTAGGCTTTACATTGGTAAATTGATAGATACCACTTACGCTTATGAAGTGTTCATAAGCCCCGCCGTCTAGCAAAATCACTAATGCATATTTTGATGTATCGTTCGCATCAAATCCCTCAGGCAGATAGATATTTATAGTACGCTGTTCTTTAAGAAGTTCTGATTTCAATTTTCTTTTAAGTCCAATATTGAAATAATCTATCGGCTTGTAAACTTCAACCTGAGCTTCGGTGATAGTACTAGCCAAAAGTAAATATATGATGGTCGTAAGAGCGATTATTTTTTTCATAATTTTGTAAATAAATTGTGAAAATACATAATTAAAGAACAAGTAGTATTAATTTATAGTACTTATTTATAGTACTTATTTATAGTGCTTATTTATAGTACTTATTGCGAATAAACTATTTTGCCAGCTACTACTGTTTTCAAAATCGCTACTTTAGGTATATCAGGGGCAGGTAGTGTCATTATATCATCACTCAGCACTACCATATCTGCCCATTTGCCAAGCTCCAGGCTCCCTCTATTTGCTTCATTGAATGCTGCTTTTGCCGCCCAAATCGTTATACCTTTCAGGGCCTCTTCTCTGCTCAAGGCTTCTTCAATCATAAACCCCAAAGCAGGTTCGTTGTTACTATCACGGCGGTGTATTGCTGCGAAAAATGTCAGCAACGGGCTTACTTTTTCAATAGGAAAGTCAGTGCCTAAAGGCAACCAATCATGTATTTTTAATAGTGATTGATAGCTATAGGCGAGCTGCAATCGTTCGTGGCCTAATCGCTCGTCTGCCCAGTACATATCGCTAGTGGCGTGGGTAGGCTGCACCGAAGGTATAATGCTGAATTGTTTAAAAAGCGAGTAATCACTTTTTTGGACTACCTGAGCATGTTCTATGCGCCATCGCTTGTCGTTAGGGCGTTGTAGCACTTGTCCCATAGTGGTTAAGGTAGTATGTACGGCGGAGTCGCCGATGCAATGTACGGCCAATTGATATCCGTTTTTTAAGCACAATGTTGCCATGTGTTTAAGACTATCGGGGGAGAGAAACATCATGCCAGAGTTGTGAATATCATCGGCATAGGGGGAGGTCATACACGCTCCACGAGAGCCCATAGCACCGTCTGCATATACTTTGAGCGTGCTAATCGATAAATAATCTGATTGTAGTGGAGGGGTGGTAGCTATGTAGTTGCAATTGAATTTAGACACACTAAGCCAAGCATCTACTCTTACTTTTATTTTATTTTCTTCTATCAATTTTTTTAAAATTTGCCATTCATTTTGTTGCAAACCTGCATCGGTTAATGATGTTAGCCCATTTTCAATGCAGACTTGTTGTGCATCTAAGAGTGCTTTTTCAATGTCTATATCTGTGGTTTTGGGAATAGATTTCATCACCATTTCAGCGGCATTGTCTATAAGCAAGCCCGTCAATTTGTTATTGTTTAACACGACTATGCCGCCCGCCATTTTTGTTTTGGAAGTAATGCCTGCCATCTGCAACGCTTTGCTGTTAGCCACTGCAGCATGCCCGTCTATACGCCGCAATACCACGGGTAGATCAGGGAAAATACTATCTATTTTTGAGTTGTTTGGCATATCAATGCGCTCCCAATCGTTTTGATCCCAACCTCTACCTAACAAAAAAGTCGGTTTGTTTTTTTTATGAAAATCGACTGTTCGCTCAAGCACTTCGTCCCAGCTTTTGGTTGCGACTAAGTCTATGATTTGCCTACTCAACCCCAGCCCATAAAAGTGGGAGTGTGCATCTATAAATCCAGGATACACTGGCTTTTGCTTGAGGTCTATTGTGTTCTGTGAAGCATACGCATCGAGTACTTCATCATCGCTACCGAGAGCTATTATTTTGCCCTCTTTCATCGCAATAGCTTGCTTGATCGACAGTACCGAATCGACTGTATATATCTTTGCATTATGCAATATAATATCGGCTACTTGCTTTTGTTTGCAAGCGGTGAATGCAGCACTAATCATTAGTAAGGCATACAAATTTCTAAGCATCAATTTTATAATTTAGTAAGGTAAAATAGGAGTTTAGTCTTCTCTTTTTTCTGAACGCATTTGTGGAAAAAATAATACTTCTTGTATGCTCGATTGATTGGTGAGCAGCATGACTAGCCTGTCTATACCTATTCCGAGCCCGGAGGTAGGCGGCATACCATATTCTAGGGCTCTTAGAAAATCTTCATCTAAGGCCATCGCCTCGTCGTCGCCTCGCTGTGCCAAGCTCAACTGATCGGTCAGGCGTTGCCGTTGATCGATCGGGTCGTTGAGCTCCGTATAAGCATTCGCTATTTCTTTGCCATTTACAAAAAGCTCAAACCGCTCTACCAACCCCTCTTCTGTTCTGTGTTTTTTAGCTAAGGGCGTCATCTCTATTGGATAATCCGTAATGAAAGTGGGTTGCAACAGATTTTTCTCCACTTTATCACCAAATATAGCGTCTATCAGTTTGCCTTTACCCATGCTAGCATCTACGTGTATGCCCATGCTAGAGCAGGTTTGACGTAGTTGGGCTTCGTCCATCATACGCACATCGATGCCAGTATATTTTTTAATAGAATCAAAAATACTAATACGCTCATACGGCCCTTTGAAATCGATACTATGTGCACCAACAGTAACCACAGTTTGATTATGCAATTGCATTGTAAGCGTCTCAAGGAGGTCTTCCACCATCTTCATCATCCATATATAATCTTTGTAAGCAACATATATCTCAAGAGCAGTAAACTCCGGATTGTGTGTGCGGTCCATGCCTTCGTTTCTAAACATTTTACCAATTTCATATACTCCATCAAAACCCGCTACTATAAGGCGTTTAAGGTATAATTCGTTGGCTATACGGAGGTATAAATCTGTATCGAGTGTGTTGTGGTGGGTTTGAAAAGGTCTAGCCGCAGCACCACCGTGTATGTTTTGCAACACGGGTGTTTCTACCTCCAACCAACCATGATAATCAAAATACTTACGCATATTAGTAATCACACTACTTCGGGCAATAAATATTTTCTTGTATTCAGGATTAACTGTAAGATCTACGTACCTCTGTCGGTAGCGCATTTCGGGGTCGGTGAGGCCATCGTAGATGTTGCCCTCATCGTCTCGCTTCACTACAGGCAAGGGTTTTAGCGATTTAGCAAGCAGCTCAAAACTCGTAACGTGCACGCTAGTTTCTCCCATTTTCGTAACAAATACATACCCACTTATTCCAACAAAATCACCTAAATCAATATTTTTTTTAAATACATTTTCATATAATTCTAGCCCTATTTCTTCTCCCTTGAGGTAGATCTGTATGCGTCCTGCACTGTCCTGCAACTCCGCAAAGGCAGCCTTACCCATAATGCGCTTTAGCATTATCCGCCCAGCTATACGCACGTTTGGCAACGGATGTGTGTCGGCATGATACGTCTTTAGTATTTCTTTTGAAGTAATAGTTACCTCAAAAGTAGCAGCAGGATAGGGGTTGATGTTGAGTTGCGTAAGCACCTCGAGCGATTGACGACGGAGTATTTCTTGTTCAGTAAGGGAGTGCATATATGTAAAACAGTTAGTTGTATGTGGACTAGAAGCCAGCAAAAGCTAGCTAGTGATGTGGTGCGAATTTACGATAATATTTGATTGCTTTATTATTGAAATATACTAACTTTATTTAATGGCGTTCACTACCAAAACACGGTGTACATGATTGCCGATAACGAAAGCAATGAGGCGTAAATGGATAGAATGATGACGAGGTGTGGGCGTATTTAGAAAGTCTAGTTGCTCAAAAATTATGGGAACGAAAAAATGGTAGTGCAAAAAAATAGGGTTATAGACTTTGTAAATGTGGTACGAGAATTTTTTAAGGAATTACTGAATTACAAAGGCAAAAACACAAGTGAAGCAACTTTAGAAGAATTACTTTTAAGCGGAGCAACGAAGTTAGTACAAGGTAAGTATTTAGAAAGTAAAGCGGTGGCAGACAATGAAAGCAAGACAAGATTTAGTATGATTGAAAATGCTAATAAAATAAGATTTGGAAACGACTCTATTGACAACGTATATTCATAAAATTTAGAACAATATGGAAATCAAATTGAACAAAGAACAGCGGTATATCAACGCTTTTCACAAGAAGAACAGAGAGGACTTGCTAAAGGAGGCGAAATACTTATCCAATCCTCCATTATCGTTGGAAGAGGCATTATTGCAGGAGAAGCAAAGGACGAAAGAAACTACTGTAAAGAGAATGATATAGAAACTTATGCCAAGCAAAAAGGTATTTGGGTAGAAGATTTTGAAACTAAGTACGGAGATATATTAGATATTGTTGGCGAAGCAAGGGTTTATTATGATAGCAATTGTAGTAAAATCGGTAATGAGCGGGGCCAATTATAGTAATAGGACTACCAACCACTCGCCAATACATCTGCTAGATGCAGGGTTTTTATTGGTTTGTTTTGTTTAGTAATATACGCCTGCAAGTGCATCAAACAACTTTGGTCAGTCGAAATCAAATATTCGGCCTCGGTGGCTAATGCGTTGGCTACTTTGTCGTCTGCCATACCCACTGCTATGGGTTCAAACTTAACGGCAAACGTACCCCCAAAGCCACAACACACAGTGTTTTGTTGCATTTCTATCAACTCCAAACCTGCTACTCTGCTTAGCAATTGACGTGGTTCGTTTTTTATTTTGCATTCGCGCAAGGCTGCACAAGAATCATGATACGTAGCCGTGGCATCAAGCCTTGCACCAAAATCGACTATTTTCAAAACATTAACCAAAAAATCGCTCAACTCGAAGATACGCCCTTGCAAACTCTTGTAGCGATTGTGGTCGGGCGAATTTTCAAATAATTCTTTATAATAATTTTTAACAAAACCCACACAACTAGCGCTAGGTGCTACTACCGCATCAGTAGATTCAAAATCATCTAAAAACTTTGCAGCTACTGAGCGTGCATCGTCCCAAAATCCCGCATTGAAGGCCGGTTGTCCGCAGCAGGTTTGATTGGGGTTGTATGCCACCACGCAGCCGGCTTTGCGTAATACTTTTACCATATTGGTCCCCACTGTTGGGTGCAATTGATCTATGAAACAGGGTATAAAAATGGATACATTCAAAATAAAATATAATAAAATAGTGAACTTTAAGGGCAGTAATGATAGCAATATTCAAATCTATAATTTATACCTACTGCTAGTGCACAAAAATAACAGAAAACAAGCAGTTAATAAAATACAAAATGAAACAAAAATAAATTTCACTATGCGTTTTTTTTACATTTTTATTACCTCGTCTTGTACTTTTTTAAGATACAATCTCCTCAATATAGATGTAATTTAGCCGAATATATTTTATGAAAATTAATATGAAGAAAAAAATACTTCCTTTATTGTTTGTCGTCCTAGCAGCTATAGCTGTGTATTTGTTATTTTTTAAAAAACCTACCTCCGAGCAACGCACTAATTTATATACCCTCAACGACACTCTGGCAATCAACAAAATAATCCTGAACACGCCACAGAACTTAGGCGTATCGCTCTATCGCAGCGATACAGGCTGGGTGCTCAATGCTAAACTGAAGGCCGATCCCAACTTAGTGAATCAATTAATAAAAACCGCTCAACGATTGAAAGTAAGTTATACACTAAACGAAAAAGAAAGTAAAAGTGTGATTGCAGAAGTTAAAAAAGACGGTAGTCAGGTGAGTTATTTTGACAAAAACAATGTGCTATTGAAGCGTTATTGGGTGGGGCGTGCAGCCGCTAACAACGTTGGCTCTTACTTTTGGGATGGCACGAGCGCCGTGGCTCAGGTGTGTTATTTACCCAACCTCAACGGATTTTTAGATTTTAGATTTAACGTAAACGAAGCCGAGTGGCGCGACCGCACTATATTCAATACCAATTTAGACATGATTAAATCACTGACTGTCGATTATATTGGTCTGCCTCAACATAGTTTTCATATCGAAGTGCATCAACAAGATTCGTTTAGCCTGACGCAATTGCACGCCAATAAACCGATTTCGTTGGGTCCTATCAATCGGCAACGGGTATTTCAATACCTTTCATTTTACAAACGCATTAGCAGCGAAGGCTTCAATAATGACAATCCTAAGCGTGACAGCGTGCTGCAATCTGTGCCTTTTTGCACCGTATCACTTACCGATTTTAATAATAAAACCACGTATGTTGCGTTGCATCAACGTCCGTTGAACAAGCGCAGCAAGGCACGCGAAAACGCCCTCGGGCAGTCGTTGGAATATGATGTAGATCGATATTGGGCCGATATTAACAACGGGGCCGATTTGGTAGTTGTGCAGCAGTTTGTGTTTGGTAAATTATTACGCCGCTTCGATGAGTTTTACAACAGATAAATTTCCTTATTTATACTCCTTATTTTTATCGATAATCATACCAATCGCGACGGCGGGTGAGCTTCAAGTCTTGCAACACAGAGGCCTTGACATTGACAGAAAAATTAAAACTACGCAACGCACCAAATGGGATTAACCCAAGGCGCATCTCCCAACAGTGCAAATCGCGGTAGATGTCGATAGTTGTAAAGCTGAAGTCTTTGTTCTCAAAGTCGTACCCTGTACCAAAAGCCACTTTCCATTTTGGGGTGAGGCTGATGTCGCCGTTTATGTTTAAAGTATTGATAGTGCCCGATGGGTTGCTTACAGTTTTTCTGAATTTATTCCATGTAAAATTATAAGTAAAATCCAATCGGTAGGGTACCTCAAAGTCTATCATCATATCGCTATTAGCTTGATAATATTGAGCCTCGGCCATATTGGCTAAATTGCTAACCGAATTGTTGTTTGCAGTGTTCGTTGAGGGCTTAGCGCTTTTTGATGTCAGGGAGGTGCTCATAGCCACGGTTAGATTATCAAACTTGCTTAGCTGTTGAGTAGCTTGCCATTGCATCGTCCGTAAGCGCCTGCCCGTAGTCGTTCTTACATAAGGGTCGAGGCTAGTACTCGCTTGTACATTGAGTTTATTAAACAATGTAGTGCGCAGCCGTATCGCCACTATGCTGAGTTTGAACGAGTCGGCGGCAAAGTTGTAGCTACCATTTGCGGTTAAGCCTTCTATTAATTTTTGTTTTTTTTCACCTGTTATCGTGTCTTTTGTGTTTTGTGTTTTCATATCTAATATATTGTCAATGCTATAATTGAGCGACGCCTGTCGGCCTATTGGTGGCCCCCCAAATATATTATTTTCGTATATTGAATAAGTAGCCGAGTCGCCCGAGGCATTGATACGATAACGCTTGTAGAACGATTGATTCATAAATCCATTGGTGAAATCGGGTCGAAAGCTAGCCCCTAGTTGCGGGGTGATCACATGTCGAATAGCCTTTATTTTTTTATTTTTAAATTGAACCAACCCGAATATTTTAGTGCTTAATGTGAAGTTGCTATTGAATTGTCGATTGCTATAAAAACCCCTCACAGTGTCTCGCTCTAGCCGCCCGAACAGCGTATCGTTAGTAACCAAAAACGTATCGGTATTCCAACTTTTTTCGAGTGCTTGTAGGTACCAGTTTTCAATATAATTGGCCCCAAAGCTCAACGTAAAATATTTTGCTACTCTAGTAGATGTGGCAATCGGCACCTGATGAGACATGCCATTGCTCATGCGTGTATTGATGTCCCGCCGCAGCAATAGGCTATCGGGTGATACGATTGTGTTTTTAAGAACTGTGGTGTAGGAGACCCCGATTTTTTCAAATATAGTCGGAGCGCCTATCTTGTTTTTGCGTTTGAATGGTTCAAGCCTATCGACTACAAACGTAGCATCAGGTAGGGTTATTTCGAATATTTTAGTGTTACTGTTCTGCGAATGCCGTAGCACAGTACTTAACGTAAACGGCCTACCTGCCCATCTTTTGTTATAAGATATTGATGAATTGAAGGTGTTGGCTAAATAATTTTGTGCTAAATAAGAATTGACGTTATGAAAATTGGACGAACCAATATTGACATTAGCTGAAAAACGGCTACCCGGTTTGAACTTTGCATCTTGTGCATGGCTCCATCTAACAAAATAATCTGGTACTACTCTGTAGCCATTTTTGGTAGTATCGAGCTTGTCGCCAAAACGGCTGCGCGAGTAGCTAGCCACTATATTGCCCTGATATCGATACCGCTTTGTATAATTTGATTTTGCACTCAAAGCATAGCTGCCACGTGAGTAAATATCGGTTTGCAAGAGTAAATCATAGTGTTCGTTGATGGCAAAATAGTACCCTCCGTTTCGCAAGAAAAATCCCCTTTCGCCACTCTCGCCATAGGCGGGCAATATCACCCCTGAGCGACGACCTTTTTTGATGGGAAATATAGCAAAAGGCAACCATAGTGGGGTTTTTAAGCCTTCTATTTCTAGGTGGGCAGGGCCTGATACGATTAATTTATCAGGTATTACTTTTACTTTTTTGGATAGTATTTTGAAATGCGAATGTTCTGCATGGCAGGTAGTATAATAAGAATTAAACCCATACATCTCATTGTTAGCGTTCTTTTTGACACGCTCGCTATAGAGCAATCCCTCGCCCTCCTCCGTCAGTGCATTGTGTATCACCCCTTGCTTTGTGTCAAAATTATACGTTATTTCATCTGATTCAAAAAAATCGTCCTCGTTTTTAAACTTGGGCATATCCATAGGCTTGCCGGTGCTGTCTTTGCCCCCTTTTGCTACGAGTGTTTTGTTGTTCCAATCCACGGCTATTTCGTGTGCTTGCAGTTGCAGGTTGGTATATTGCACATCTGCTTTGCCGTACATATATACCCATTTTTTTTTAATATCAAACACCATGCTATCGGCAGCTTCGTAGCTGATGTCGCCCGACAATGTATCTGCGCTGAGGCGTAGTTGATTGCTAGGAAGGCTGTCTTTATTTGCCGTTAATTTTGCCGCTACGTCCTGCTTAGTCGTGTCTTTGCCAATAGCGGAGGTTGTGGGAATAGTAGCTTCATTTGTTACTATACGCACTTGTGCCGCCCCAGGCAACCAATATCCAATTAGTAATAAAATAAATAAATAACACTTAGACATCTAACTTTGGTCAAAGGGAAACGTAAGAAGAAAAAATCACCTCGATTTGCAAATTTAAAACAATTATTTGCAGAATGTGCTATGCAACGAAAATAGAAATCACAACACACAAACAGCTATTTATAGCACTAATAATATACAAAAATATACTAAACCGATGTGCTGCTTTGGTGCAACTATTCTACATTGGTATTGTGCAACGCGGAGGACCAATCAGTACAATAGTATTGAATAGGATTGATATTGCTTGAACATCGACGAAAAGGGCTGCCAAGGGAGGTTATAGCACCATACTCAAAGCACATTGCATTGAAGAATATCATCGATTTTAGTAGGTAGCCCTTGTGTTGAGTCGGCAATTATTTTTATTAAATTATCAACGAATATGCTATGGTTTATCTATTAAAAAAGGTGTTTTGCCATCGGTGATTATTACTTTGCTATTACTAGATTTGGAAAGTTCTATAAACGCCTCGATGCTTCTTATTTTGATAATATTGTCTGTCAAGCCCTCGGAGATAATTTTTTGAGCATCTTTGGTGCCGGTAGCTTCGATGATTTTGCGCTCGGCTTCTAGTTTTTCTTGTTGCAAAATAAACTCCATTCGCATCGCATTTTGCTCTGCTTGTAACTTTTGCTCAATAGAGCTTGCAAGCCCCGCAGGCAATTGTATGCTTTTCATAAGCACGGCATCTACTATAATTCCTTGTTCCTTGAGCGTTTCGCCCATTCTTTTTTTAATTTCACTTTCTATCTCCGAGCGCATACCCGAATGCATATCTTTGGCATAATATTTTGAACAAACATCGGCCGAAGCGGATCGAAATACATTTGAGATAATTTGCTCAAAGCCCGTGCCTAGGTTTCTGATTACTTTAGGTACGTTGTTTTCGTCTATTCTATACAAAATAGAAATCTGTGAAACAATACTCAAGCCCTCCTTGCTAGGTAGGCTCAGCGATAGCTCTATGTCATTGACCTGAATATTGGTAATTATAAACTTAGTCGTAAAAGGATTAAACCAAACAGCACCCTGACGGTATGCTTTGTCGGATAATTTTCCAAGCCTTTGCTTTACGCCAATTTCACCCGGCTTTACAACCGTGCAACTTGACCCTAGTGCGATGAGCAGCGATAACATCAAAATTTGAGATAATTTCATAGTGTTGGTGATTTAAAATATTGTTATAAAATTTAAAAATTTACTTATTACAACCACATCAAACTTCATACCAATAAGCCTGTTTTTGCAACTGTATAGTAAACTTTTTTCTTATAGTTAGGTAATTGTATTCGTACACTCTGCAATGTTAGTATTATGTGCACATTCACTCGACTATAGCCTACAATGATGCATAAAATAGAAGCAAATAATGAAGGTGTTTTGCCAACAAAGCAAATTCACACAAGGGTGCTATTGGGTTGTAGTAGGTGTGATTTTTTTTTGTTGCATGGATTTCATTCATAATTGATACAGTCTTTATTTTCCAACTTAGTACGTCCAACTTAGTAGTCTTGTTAAAGGCTGTTGTCAAGGTACTGAAGGCGAATAGCATTCAATTATCAATTTTTTTTTATAAAAAGTACTATTTACTTACAACTAGGAGCGTTTTTTTTGAAGATGTATCTTCTGAGTTCCATTAAATAATAGTGCCCGATATTTTATTTAATAAACTAACAAAAAGCACCATGATGTGGCACTTTGTTTTAACTTTGCTTATTGCAATAGCGCATCTATGCGTTGCACATTCAAACTAAACTATACCCTCTATGAACGCCTACGACCACAAAGCCTTGCAGTTGAAATCAGATGCCTTGAGGAGGTATCTTTGACGTCGATAGCAAGTTAGAATCTATACAACAAAACGATGCGTTGGCGGCTAGTCCAACGTTTTGGGATAACCCTGCCCTAGCCGAAGTGGTATTAAAGAAAACAAAAGACATTCGGTCGTGGGTTACAGACTACAACACCATGCAAGCGAGCATAGACGATTATGAAACTATAATGGAATTTGCTAAAAGCGAATTAGCCACCGAAGCCGATGTGCTGCTGCATTACAACGCCGCACAAGCAGCCGTGTTGGAGTTAGAATTGAAAAGCACGTTGAACAACGACGAAGATGCTCTAAATGCCGTTATTCAAATAAATGCAGGCGCCGGCGGCACCGAAAGTTGCGATTGGGCAGCTATGATACACCGTATGTATGCGATGTGGGGAGAAAAAAACAACTGCCAAGTCCGTGTTTTGGACTATCAAGACGGCGACGTAGCGGGCATCAAAACCAGCACAATAGAAATATCGGGTACCTTAGCGTATGGATATTTGAAAAACGAAAATGGCGTGCACCGACTCGTGCGTGTGTCCCCTTTTGACAGCAATGCCAAGCGCCATACGAGTTTTGCCTCCGTGTATGTGTATCCATTAGTGGACGACACAATCGAAGTGCACGTAAATCTTGCAGACATAGACTGGGACACCTTTAGGGCGGGTGGCAAAGGCGGACAAAATGTAAATAAAGTAGAAACAGCGGTGCGCCTCAAACACGGGCCCTCTGGCATAATAATTGCCTGCCAAGAGGAGCGATCGCAGTTGCTTAATAAAGAAAAAGCAATTAAAATGCTGAAGTCGCAGTTATATGAATTGGAGCTACGCAAACGCAACGAAGAGCGAGCCAAGATAGAAGCAGGTAAGAAAAAAATAGAATGGGGTTCGCAGATACGCAACTACGTTCTACACCCATACAAACTCGTAAAAGATCTGCGTAGTGGTCATGAGAGCAGCAACCCAAATGCCGTATTAGACGGCGAGCTCAACCCCTTTATCAAAAGTGTATTAATGGCCGAAACTAGAGCATAAAAAAGCGATTAAAAACTCAACTTATATCCACTGTTGAGCTACAAGATGCTCCGCTATTTGTACCGCATTGGTAGCTGCTCCTTTGCGTAAATTGTCGCTTACAATCCACATATTCAAAGTGTTAGGCTGCGACTCGTCCACCCGCAAGCGCCCAACAAAAACAGCATCTTTGTTATACGCATCGATAGGCATTGGATAATGCAACTCCAAAGGGTCGTCGTGCAACACTACCCCAGGAGCAGATGATAACAACCGCCGCACCGTCGATACATCAAACTTGTTTTTAAATTCAACATTTACACTCTCACTATGCCCACCCCACACCGGCACTCGCACCGCAGTAGCCGTAACTTTAATACTCGTATCACCCATTATTTTCTGCGTCTCATGCACCAATTTCATCTCTTCTTTCGTATAACCATTTTCTAAAAAACTATCAATATGAGGCAAAATATTAAGGTCAATAGTATAGGGATATACTTTGCTACCAGTATAATTGCCAGCACGCTCTTCTTTCAATTGTTGAACCCCTTTAGCACCCGTACCCGACACCGATTGATACGTCGAAACTACAATCCGTTTGATCTGAAACGCATCGTGCAGCGGCTTCAATGCCACTACCAGCTGAATAGTTGAACAATTAGGGTTCGCGATAATCATATCTGCTTCACACAACGCATCTGCATTCACCTCCGGCACAATGAGTTTTTTTGAAGTATCCATACGCCACGCCGACGAATTGTCAATCACCCGCGTACCCGCAGCAGCAAAAGCCTCAGCATACTGCAACGAAGCACTCCCACCCGCAGAAAATAATGCCACAGCAGGAGCCGCAGCGATAGCCTCATCAATACCTACAATCCTATACGCCGCACCATTGTAATCCAACGTTTTGCCAACACTACGCTCAGAGGCTACGGGTAGTAGTTGCGTTAGTGGAAACCTACGCTCAGCAAGTATTTCAAGCATTTTTTGTCCTACAAGACCCGTAGCACCCACCAAAGCAATTTTCATAAAACAATAGTATAATTTAAAATAATTAGAAATAAATAGCAGCCCCAAAATTACATAATTTTTTAACTACTTAATGCATCAAAACGACACCCAACAACAACAAAAAAAATCAAAATAATCCATCTCTACGCCCACCAAATACGTTTGAATATGCAACACTTCACACAAAGAAAAGCACAGCAATAAATCAAAAATACAAGGTGATGCAAGCCCTCACAGGCAACGTTCATATAAAATTTACTGTATTTTTTAATGGATTTTTGAATAAAAAAAACCCCTTATTTTTAGATTGAAATAATAAGGGGTTTTTGGAATAGTAATGAAAAACTCCAGACGCTAATAATGTTCTAGTAGGTAGTGCAAAAGGAGTTTGTATTGATTTGCTTTGGTGCAGGTACGATGCTCGAAAGTGAATGGTAGCACACGGTTAGTGGTGTGCCCATTCGATAGCGTCCATGTCCACGCCTTCTTTGAACATCTCCCAAAGTGGGGAGAGTTCGCGTATATGCAATACAGACTTTGTAACGTGTTCGATGGTGTAATCTATCTCCTCGTCTGTGGTGAATCGGCTGAGGCCGAAGCGGAGGGAGGAGTGGGCTAGGTCGTCGCCGAGACCCAAGGCACGAAGCACATAACTGGGCTCAAGTGAGGCAGAGGTGCACGCAGAGCCGCTCGATAGGGCGATGTTTTTGTTGAAGCCCATCATGAGGCCCTCGCCTTCTACATATTTGAATGATATATTGCTCACGTGTGGCAAACGGTGTTCTATGTTACCATTGACGTAGGATTCTTCTATTTTTTTTAATTCTCTTTCTAGGCGATCGCGCAACAGAGTAATACGTGCTGCGTCTTGTTCCATTTCGTTTTTGCAGATTTCGGCTGCTTTGCCAAGCCCAACGATGCCCGGTACGTTCAGTGTGCCTGAGCGCATGCCACGCTCGTGTCCGCCGCCGTCTATCTGTGCAGTTACTTTGACACGTGGATTTTTACGTCGCACGTACAGTGCTCCTACGCCCTTAGGACCATACATTTTGTGCGCAGTGAAGGCCATTAAGTCGATGCCGTCTTTGTTTACGTCAACGGGTATCTTGCCAACGGCTTGTACTGCGTCAGTCATCAAAAGTGCTCCATGTGCGTGTGCCAAATCGCTTATTTGTTTTATTGGTTGTATGACTCCGACTTCGTTGTTAGCGTACATGATGGCCACTAATATAGT
This sequence comes from Sphingobacteriales bacterium, assembly GCA_043768865.1. Classification (GTDB taxonomy): domain Bacteria; phylum Bacteroidota; class Bacteroidia; order Chitinophagales; family JAYVJZ01; genus JAYVJZ01. The sequence goes on along the minus strand of JAYVJZ010000181.1, from coordinate 9,625 downwards.
CTTGTCGGTGAATGCGGCTTTTAGCTCTTCGAGGTCTATGAGCCCGTCGGGCTTGACGTTGAGGTAGGTAACGACTGCTCCTAGTTTTTCTAGATGATGACAGGTATCGAGTACGGCTTTGTGCTCAGTTACGCAGGTGATGATGTGATTGCCTTTACTTGCGTACATTTCAAACACGCCTTTGATAGCGAGGTTATCGCCTTCGGTGGCGCCTGAGGTGAATATTATCTCTTTGGGGTCGGCTCCTATAAGTGCGGCTACTTGCTCTCGTGCATAGTCAACAGCCTCCTCGGCTTGCCACCCAAACGGATGGTTACGGCTTGCTGAGTTGCCAAAAGCACTTGTGAAATAAGGTATCATCGCCTCTACCACTCGTGGGTCGCATGGGGTGGTGGCATTGTTGTCTAGGTAGATAGGTAGTTTTAACATATAAATAAGGGTATTTTTTTAACTAAATAATTCGTTATAGTTTTTTACAAAGGTAGTCTAAGGCGTGCATTTGAAGGTGATTATTTACTTATACTGCATTGTTTTTTAAAATAAAAAAAACGGTGTCATATCGCTGATTAATCGATATAACACCGTTGTATGATGTACTTTGATTTAGAATAATAAATTATTGCTCGAGGTGGAAATCGATAACGTCTTGACCACTTGTGTAACGCAGGTGAATTTCATTGTTTTTAAGTGCTAGTATGGTATAAATTCTCTGCGCTGTATTATATTTTAAAATGAGTCCTTCTTTGTTATCAGTGAATTCCCAAGTTCCATTTTCGGTCTGTGATCCATTTGTGGTTTCATATACAGCATAGCAATTTGTGTAGGTTGCAGACGTGTTTATGTAAGTTTGACTCAGATTATAACTCGAATTGAAAGTGCCACTTTTATTGAACGTCCAGTTGTAGTTACTTATCGTACTTGTCGAATTATAATTTATATAACCGCAAGATGTTAAGTAAGATAGTGTTTCGTTGTCTTGTAGCACATTGTTGTTGTTGAATTCAAGTTTAGTTACTCTCCAATCGCCATCAACACGGGCCTTTTTGCTACGCAAACTGAACATTGGGCCGTCTTCGTATTTTTGGCAAGCAGGAATAGCGAACAGCATTACACACAACAACAATAAGATACTAATCTTTTTCATACTTTTTTGTTTTTAATTGAGACGAATGTAGAATTAAAACAAGTAAATAGTAAAGTCTTTTTCATATTTCTAATTTTGTTTTAAGATATTGATTATACTATTTTTTAAAAAATAGAAGTGGTGTTGCGAGGGTTGTACAATTAATTGGACGCAGTATTTTACCTATTAAAAAATATATTTTTTTACGTTGTATTTATTCGTAATTTCATCTCATTATAAAAACGTAGTGATTACGTAATTTCATACCACCTATTTCTTAACTTAATTTTATTAAAATGAACGTAAACATCCAGTCTATCCACTTCAAAGCCGATGAGCGCCTTGAGATTTACATCAATGAAAAACTCCAAAAACTCATTCATTTTTATGATAAAATAACACGAGTCGAGGTGTTTTTGAAACTCGATCATGCCGTGGGGCGAGTGCATGAAAAGCATGTGGAGTTGAAGGTAATGGTACCGGGAAATGATATTTTTTCACACGATGCGAGCGATAGTTTTGAGCATGCTTTCGACCTAGCTTTTGATCATTGCAAAAAACAAGTAGTACGCCGCAAGGATATGGTGAAGGGCTTGTAGCGAGTGGATAATAATATAACAAAAAACGCAACAGAATTTTTTTTCTGTTGCGTTTTTTTTTAGCATTTTTTCAATAGTTGCGTTATTTTATTAAATCACTTAGGGTGCATAAGGCTTGGTCTTCACGTTCGCGCATTATTTTTTTGTGTGCGGGGGTTTTGTCATCGAAGCCGCACAGGTGCAACAAGCCGTGTACCATCACCCGGTGCAGTTCATCTACTCGATTGGTTTTGTATTTTTTTGCATTGTCTTTCACTCTGTCGATGCTGATATATATATCGCCTTGTACGTGTGTGTTGTCGTTGTAGTTGAAGGTGATGATATCGGTATAATAATCATGCTGTAGGTACTGTTGATTGATAACGAGCAGCGCCTCATCGCTACAAAATTCATAGTGTAAAAAACTTATAATAAACCCGCATTCTACGGCGGTTTGATGCAACCATTTTTTCAGCACCGTCTGGTCAAGTAGTTCATACTCGGTGTCGTTATTATGAAAAGTTATGGCCTTGGAGTGTTTGTGTATTTTATACACGTGTTATAGTACTAAAGGGTGACGAAATTAAACCCGCATAATTGACAATGTTCAATGAAAGCTGGCAAGGCGTATTGAAGGGTTTTGTAAGCTTTTTCATTGTCATGAAATGTAATAATAGAACCCTCTTGCGTGTTTTGAATGGCATGTAACAAGCATTTTTCTTTTGTTAATTCTTCATCAAAGTCGCCCGTTAGGACATCGTACAGTACTATTTTATATTTTGATTTGAGTGCATTGATTTTATCGTGTGTGATGCGCCCGTAGGGTGGCCTGAACAATCGACTGTTTATAAACTTGGCGGCATAGTCCACATCGGCTACATAGTCTCTCAAATTAGCATCCCACCCGTCGATGTGCGTGTAGCCATGTATGCCTACTTGATGTCCACTGCTGATTAAATAATTATATACTTTTTTATATTTTTCAACATTTTCACCCAAGCAAAAGAACGTAGCTTTGATGTTGTACTTCTCAAGTATATCGCACACCCAAAGCGTTATTTCAGGGTGTGGGCCGTCATCAAATGTTAAGGCGATATCGTTGTTTTCGCGAGGCAAGTTCCATATTACTGACGTCATCGTTCTTGTAATAAATTGCGGTATCTTCTTAAAATATAGCACGTACTATTATTATTGTTATAAGGATTTTTTATCTTTGGCGAAATTAAGTTACAAAATGATACAACGTACACAATCTTTCAATTTACTTATTGCCTCTGTGGCTAGTTTATTTTATTTTTTTTACACCTCTACTCAGGTGCTATCGTATATCGCTGCGGCCTGTGGGGGCTTATGTTTGATTACTTTGTTGCTATTCAAAAAACGAAAATTGCAATTGCGTATTACGTTTCTTTGCATAGCTACTGCGTTGGCTTTGCTTGGCTTTCAGGTTTATTTTTACATCGATTCATTTATGCTGCACCTGCTGCATTTTGCCTTTCCGATAGTTGTGTTAATCAACGTATTGTTGGCTATTGGGGGCATCAACAAAGACGAAGCGTTGATAAAGTCGGTCGATAGATTGCGTTAATCAAGCGAACTATCGGCATAGTTCACATGATTTATTTCTTATGAATTGGTTGTTTTTTTTTTATTTTTTAATTTTAACAAGTTACACCTGCATCAAAATTGATCATTCAAAAAAGCAAATGCTCGAATAATTATTAGTATGTTGGGCTTCGTTTTAGTGTATCATGCTATTTTTACGCCATGCACAATTCAATAGTAGGTTGTACTTTGATGCAAGAAAATTAAAATATAACGATATAAATATTCAATACAGATAGCATTGTATAGACATCATCTTGTTGTATGATAATGCTGCAATGTCAGGCTGTTGATTGATTATTTTCAACAAAATATCATCGCTATTGCGTAGTCAAAAAATCGCAAATCCATACACAACTTTTAAGTTGCTTTTCTTCAATAATTCTGCTTCATAATTTGAAGTATTGATGACCGCATGCCGACTTATAATCAATGGCACAGTCGTATTAGGGCATTGTAATTAAAATAAAGATGTAGCAAGCGAGTGCAAGTATTGCAAACGTAGCAGGTGCGTTGGAGCAAAGAAATAGTTTAATGAGAAGAGCTAAAAACTAGACTAACTTTTTCAACAAAATAGTCTGTGTCGCCCTGCCACGGGTAAGTATAGACGCGTTGTTTGTAATACAACTTGACCTCCTTGCCTTGATATGCGTCGAGACTATCATAAGCAGCTCTGTTGCTGTGTGGCACTGAAAATGTCCACAGATAGTTTCCCACTGTGTTGTTTGCGGTGTTTAGTCCGCCGAGGTTCAGTTCGCCCTCGAACGTTTTGAACATCAATCCCTTCTCAGAAATTTTAACCAAATGCCCTACCCTCGAGCCTTCGCTTTTGGTATAACCGGCTATGAAGTAGCTGCTTACTGCAAGTACAACTAGGAGTAAGATTACGATGGTAATAACTTTTTTCATAGTTTAAAGAGGCGAGGGTAGGTTTTTTTGGAAATTATTTTTGTGCAAAGACCATTACAATATTCAACTTGGTTTATACTATAACTGTCGTAGCCTCAGGTGCGTTTTTCATAACACTTTCAACGCCGTTGTCGCAGCCTGCTTGAGCATCGTACAATTCGCTAGTGCCTATTATCTGTCCGTTGCGGGCTTTGATGCTAAAATGAAATTTACCATTTTTGGCAACTTTCTTTTCAAATCGCTTGGGCTCATTTGCGTTTTTCTTTACGCTTTCTATACCGTTGAGGCAAGCGGCTTTTGTTTTGTACATTTCACTTTTTAATATCGACTGACCGTTGTTAGCCAATAATGAAAAATAGAATTGATTGTCTTTTGATTTTTTTAATTCAAACTTTGCCATAATGATTTTTTATTTGGTTTTTCAATTTTATTAGGTTTGTACAATGTGTTGATATATTATTTTATTTCCCGTCTATGAATCTCATCAAATCGCTCTGACTGCTACTGTACGTCAATCTATCGGCTACATGAAAATAATTATCTATATCGTAAGTGTATCGATAAGCAAATTTTGCATACGCTAATTTGGTATTTTCAAACCCAAATACTTCGACCATTTCTTCCACTTGCGATACGGTGAGGCAGGTCTTTTTTGTAATTGTTTTGGCAGTTTCTTCCATATTGCTTTCAAACGATTTGTTTCTAACAGACGCCACCATTCTATCGAATTCATTAGGCGTTATAGGAAGCGGGCAGCCGATACGACCTGTATAGCCAGGTACGTAAATTATGGGCTGAGGCGCTATGTACACCGCCCCCGGACCACCTGTAGTAGTCTGTGTAGTGGTCATCGTAGTCTGCTGCTGTACGATGCCCGTCTGCTGCTGAGTAGCCATGCCAAGCCCGAGTCCACCAAGGTTTAAGTTGATGCTGATGTTGTTATTGTCTTGATTGTTGTTTAGGTTGCCACCACTGCCTACTGTGGTAGTCGTGTTTTGTATTGTTGTACTTTGCGAAGTAGTCCCCACCCCTTGTGTATTCATCTGTTGCAACTGCTGACCAAACGTCATCACATATTGCCCAAACGCAGGCTCAAGGCTCGCTTGTGCCACCGGCACACTTGATATATAACGAGTGTCGTATTTGCCTTTGTTGTTTTTTCGGATATTCAACGTTACTTCACTACCCTCTTCGAGGTATAAGTTTTTATCAAGTTCGGGTATTGTTTTGTCTTCAAAAATAATTTTCATCTTATACATAGGGGCACGCAGTTCGTTGATTTTAACGTTCGTTTGCGGTTCTTGGTTTTGACGTTCTCCATTCAATATTACCCAAAAGCGTTCGCCTTCTTGTGCAAATAGCACCACGTTGCCTATGCCTTGTGCATGAACGAATTGAGTTGAAAATAATAAAAGGACGAAAAGTAAGATTTTGTTTATCATAAAATTACAAATAAAAGAATAGTGTTAAATAAAGAAATTAAAAATAAATAACATTTGTTTAGTGTACAATTGTAGTGCCAAATTTAAAACAAATTATAATAAATGAAAAAAATAATTTTATTTTGTAAATTACTATATGCTGCCATTCGATAACCGGTTTATTATAGGCAGATAGCCTTTTTCGACTGCTTCGCAATTATACTGCTATCGAATAGCGTGATGCGAGCTAATTAAAAATAAAAAAAATAGGGCGTCTATCCAATATTTGTAGGTTGTTTCATTTTTGTTTAGCTTACAATCAACTCGTTTTTTTAGTTTTAATTTTACCATCGATAGCACATATAAAAAATGTAACTACAACGTAACACTTCATCAACTTATATGCGGTTGTTCGATTAATATCAGTGCCAGAACAGGACTATTGCTTGCTCCGAATTTTTCGTGCTAACGCCAGCTATTATTGCAGTTTCGTTTAATAACACCGCTCTATTTATTCGCTGAATGTATCAAATATCTTCTAAATAATCACACCCAATAATAGTGCAAATACCAAACTTCTTATTAGCGCTAAAATTGTTGATATAATACAGGTTGATTGAGCAACGTCAATAAAGTTACTACTACTTAAAAAAGTGTTGTAACAGTATAAATACTTTGTTTTTATTACGTGTTTTACTGTTAATTTCGCCACATTAATTTCATTTTTACTAATTTTATTGTTACACCAACATGAGCTACACGATACAACAATTTTATGATAAAGGCCTTGCACACGCTTCGTATGTAATAATAGATGGCGACAAAGCCGCCGTCATAGACCCAGAGCGAGATGTACAACCCTATATTGATTTCGCCAATCAACTAGCAGCGTCTATTGTAGCTATCATTGAGACACACCCACACGCCGATTTTGTAAGTGGACATTTGGAGTTGCATCAGGCTACCCGGGCATCTATCTATTGCAGCAAATTGCTAGGTGCCACTTATGCACACACTCCTTTTGACGACGGCGATATCATCACATTAAATACTACACAACTCGCTGCTATCAACACCCCAGGGCATTCGCCCGATAGCATTTGTGTCGCCCTTATTACTGCCGAAGCTAGTATTGATGCAGTGTTTACGGGAGATACCCTTTTTATTGGAGACTGTGGGCGGCCCGACCTCCGCGAAAATGTTGGCAACACAGTAGCTGCAGCTGAGATGTTAGCCAAGCAAATGTACCATTCATTAAACGTAAAACTTGCACAGTTGCCTGATCATACTGTGGTTTATCCTACGCACGGTGCGGGCAGCTTATGTGGCAAAAATCTTAGTAGCGACACGAGTTCTACTATGCTGCGTGAGCGAGCAACCAATCCAGCCCTTCAACCCACTAACGAAACCGATTTCCTAAAGTATATATTAACCGATCAGCCCTTTGTACCAAAGTATTTTGAAAATTCGGTACAGCTCAACAAACGTGGAGCACCTTCGCTAGCGCAAGCATTACAGCATTTGGAAACAGACAGCATACATTGCACAGGATGTTTAGGCAAAATAAAAAAAGACGTATTGATCATCGATGCAAGAGCACAATCTGAGTTCAAAAAATCAAGCCTGCCCAACAGCATCAATCTACAAGAGGGCGGCAAGTTTGAAACATGGCTAGGGGCAATAGTCTCGCCCAACGAACCCTTTTATCTAATAGCCAAAGACGACACTACCCTACATTATCTGCTCAGTCGCATCGCAAAAATAGGCTACGAAAACCAAGTGCAAGGCTTGTTTACTACCCAATACGGCAGCTTAACGATGCCGATTTTCGATCAACAACACTTTGATAACAACCCCAATAGCTATACCCTACTCGACGTACGCAACCACAATGAAGTCAAACAAGGACCGCTACTGCCCAACGCTATAGCCATACCGCTGCCTGAGTTGCGAGATCGTTGGCAAGAGCTGCCCACACACCTACCGATAGCCATACACTGTGCCGCAGGATACCGAAGTGCCGCTGCACAATCAATACTTTTCAACCACTTATCACTACAACTATTCGATATTGGAGAAAAAATAAACGAATACAAACAATAATCGTTTACTTTGCAACATGACCCTCAGCACCATAGTCCTACAAGCCCTTAGCGCCATCAACACCAACCGCACCCGCGCTATCATCACGATGTTGATTATCGCCTTTGGTATCATGGCATTAGTAGGAATATTAACCGCTATAAGCAGCATAAAAGCCTCTATATCAGGTAGCTTTTCAGCGTTAGGAAGTAACTCATTCACCATCATGAAAAACGCCATCAACGTAGGCGGCAATCGCAATATAACCAAAAACGAAGCCATCACCTACCAACAAGCCAACGAATTTAAAAAAATATACGATTTCCCCGCTACAGTTTCTATCGTAGGCACCGTAGGGCGAGAGTTTGAACTTACAGCCGGCAATACAAAAACCAATCCCAACGTCAGCGTAGTAGGAGTAGATGAAAATTACCTCAAAGTATCCAGCTTCACCCTCTCGCTAGGGCGGTATTTCAGCGATTTAGAAATCTACACAGCCCGCAACGGTGTAGTGCTCGGGGAAGCCGTCGCCATCAAGCTATTCAAAACTCCAAGTGCCGCTATCGACAAAACTGTCCTCATCAGCAACACCCCATTCATGGTAATAGGAGTACTCAAAAGCAACGGCAGTGCGGGATTTATGAACGCCGATAACCAAGTGTTGATACCTATACAAAAAGCACGCACCCTCGCCACCACCCTCAAGCCCAGCTTCAGATTAACCATAGCCGTAGCAGACCCAAGCACTGTCAATCAAGCCAAAGACGAAGCCGTCGGCATGTTCAGAATGGTACGCAACCTCGCCCCTAGCACAAGCAACGATTTCGCCATCGAGAGTGCCGACAACCTCACCGAAACCGTGATGGAGCAACTATCCTACGTTACCATCGCCGCCACTTTCATTGGCCTCATCACCCTGCTCGGCGCCGGTATCGGCCTCATGAATATCATGCTCGTATCCGTAACAGACCGCACCCGAGAAATCGGTATCAGCAAAGCCCTCGGCGCCACGCAAGTCACGATACAAATACAATTCCTCGCCGAAGCCATCACCATCTGCCTCATCGGTGGCCTGCTCGGCATCATACTCGGCATCGCCGCCGGCAACGCCGTATCCCTGCTCATGAGCGGCAACTTCATCATACCTTGGCTTTGGATAGCCCTCGGCATTTTTTTCTGCTTCCTACTCGGCGTCGCCGCCGGCTATTACCCTGCACGCAAAGCCTCCCTCCTCGACCCCATCGAAGCCCTACGCTACGAATAATTTTTCATTAGAATCCAAGTAGTAGTATTCAATAAATTTCAATAAATTTCAATAAATTCGTTAGGGCGTGCCCCTTCGCTAAACCAAACCCAAACACACCTAACAACCCCAAAACAGGACACTTTGTCCTCGCATTTTGTAGGCTAAGGGTCGGTCCCCGGCGCCCGCTTTTTTGGGTTTTTTTGCTCCCAACCATTCGTAACACCATTTTAAAAACGAGCGTCTCCCAAGCAAAAAAAACCAAAAAGAGCTTTGCCTAAGGCCCTCACGCTTGCCCTACGGGCGGCGGCATACGCTCGCATCGCACACCCAGCGCTTGTTACCCTACTAGCACAAGCAAGGCTAACCCAATCAGCAGGCAAGCAGGACTAAAGACCGTTGCACAAGACTTTAAAATTTTTGTTTTGAGTTTTTGGTATTTTTGGTTGCTTAATTGACTTTTGAATGGTTCATTTTGGTGCTTATTTATTGCAGTTTTTCGTTGTTTGATTAGCTGTTTTGGTTACATTTTTTAGTTATTTTAACGACCTTGCATACGTATCCATGGGCTGCGGTATAAATTGTATGCTATCGCTTCCATTAGGTTTTTAATTGTGCATTTTCTCCAGCCCTCTATACCTCGCTACTCCGCCGTTCAGCCAGC
>JAYVJZ010000180.1:0-4632 GCA_043768865.1 Sphingobacteriales bacterium | reverse complement strand
CCGTTAGTTTGTTTTATGTGAATATCACTGCGAGTGTACCACTCCTTGTTGTACCCCCAGCTAGCGTAGAGCGTACCTTTGGGGGCTTGTGCATTGGCTAATTGGAGCGATATAAAAAAGCAGAAAATCGAGGAGGATAGTATTTTCATTATTCAAAACATACGTTAGATGAGGCTGTAAAAGTAAACAAAACCACCAAAAAAGGTTTCTTTTTTTGGTGAATTAACCCCAAAAAACAGGTTGCCTTAGCGCAGCTTCAAGGCATATAATTTTTCCTAATTTATGAACTAATTATAGTCATACGATTGGGGTATATGGAATAGAATAATTCAATTCCGCACTATGTAGGTTTTTTTTTAATGAATTGAGTTATTAAGTTCAACAAAAAAATCAAGCATTTATAGCGAAGAGTAAAACGCAATTGTAACAATTTATTTTACAATACGTACAACACATCAAAATCTATCTGTAAGAAAAAAACCTATTCGCCATGAAACTATTTTTGAAACCATTATTTTTGATAATTTTATTTCATTGTCAATCAGTGAATGCCACTACCACAGAGGCTTTGACAATCATTAACAATCAAATAGTTGCTCCTTTTACGTATAGCTTTGAAGACAAAGTTTTGCCCTCGGCTATAACTATTACCTCAAGTTTGAAGAACGCAATGCCACATATAGAAAGTGCAAATAAAAGCTACGACGGAGCAAGTTGTTATGTATTAGACACTAAAACGACAAATGAATACAACAAAAACGAGTTGCTGTTTGATGTCAAAATAGATGCTGAGCAGCAGTGGGTGTTGAGTTTTGCGTGGCAAGACCGTGGGGAGGAGGAGCATGCCAAAGACGGAATATTTGTAAGCTACGACGGTGGGCAACACTATGCAAAGTTGAAAGGATTTGCTACTGATTTGAGTGTTGTCGATGTTTGGTACACAGAGCAATTGGCCTTAGAACCCAACGTGGGCAGTGCTTTGATTAAGTTTGTACAATACGATAATGCTGCGGACGGTGCGGACGGTATAGCTTTAGATTATATCAATGTGGCGGCTACGGATTTGTTAGTAAGCGTTGATTTTGAAAAAGAGTGTAATAAATATGTGAGCCTAGCAAGCACGATGAATGGTAAAATCAGTTTTGAGAAAGACACTATTTATGATCAGGGTACGTATGTATGTTTATCGCACAATAGCGTATCTGCAACCAACAATCTCAATATCATGCAAATGAACTTCTATGCGCCTGCAGGTGCTGCTACGCTTCAGTTTGATTGGTTAGATATAGAGGAAGAATCACACTCGGAAGATGGGGTTTTTGTGTCGTATGATTTGGGTAAATCTTTTGAAAAAATTATGGATTTTCAAGCGGGAAATCACCCTGATTTTGAATGGGACAGAGTGCAGATTCCAATGCAGATTACTAATAGCAAAGTCATTGTTCAGTTCAGGGAATATGATAATTCGTTTGCGCCTAACGACGGTATAGGATTGGATAATATCATGGTTAATACAGTGAATAATTATGCTGTTTCAACAATGCAATATGTAGATAATATTACGAAGAAAAACGACTACGATTTTTACATTAACAATAACATACTGAGCATAGAAATGCTACAAAACAATGCTGCGCCTCTCACGGTTAAAGATGCTTCGGGCGTAGATTTGAAATTAGTATCAAGCAATAATGAATATGTTTATTTTGAACTTAAAAATGAACTGTATCCATTGCAAGTTGCATTTCATAATCAAGTTTCTATCATTAGCTCACAAGATATGTCTGTTGCGACGGTGAGCGTAGTAGCCCCTTAGCCGTATATTTCAAAATGTACAGCCTCTTTGCTATACCCCAAGTTGGCTATACGTTGCCGGGCTTCGTCAATCATGTTTTTCCAACCACATAGATAAAAAATAGCATCAGGCTGTGCCGCACACAAGCGTTCGTAGGCAGTATGTACATAGCCTCTTTCGCCCTGCCAGTGGGCATCGGCGCGCGATAGCACAGGTGTATAATGAAAGTTAATAAGCGTTGCGGATAGCTCTTTCATTTCATTATAATACAACAAATCGGCCTCGGTGCGTGTGCCAAACAACAAGTGGATAGAGGTATAGAGTATGCCTTTGTTTTTTAAGTCTAATATGAAACTGCGAAACGGTGCTATGCCTGTGCCTGTTGCTATTAGATAAATAGAATTGGGTAGCACCTCAGGCAGAACAAACAAGCCGATAGGGCCTCTGACTGTTAAAACACTACCCACTTCTACTTCGTTGAATAGAAACAACGAGCCGCCTTCGCCTTCGGGCACTACTACTATGACCAATTCAATTATATTTCCTCCATCGGGTGCTGAGGCTATTGAATAGCTCTTCATTCGTTTGTTTTTCTTTTCGCTTATTGGCAAATCGAAGGTTATAAACTGACCTGCCGTGAACTGAAAAGAGTGCTCAAATGCCAACCAAAAACGCTTGACCGTAGGAGTTTCATTGATTATTTTTTCTACCTTGCAGGTGATCCATTCTAATGGCATACGATATGTTATTTTGTTATTGTAAATATACTAAAAATTTTAATGAAACAATACGTTTTTATACACACTACGTGCACCGTCGAACCAACATTCAGCTTTAGCAATTGCACCAACGCAAGTGGATAGATAAATACAAAGCGAGATAGCTTCGATTGAGTGTCAGATGCGAATGCGTGGTTTATATATACCACCCTAATAGGGTGGTATTATCGATTAGATAGAGCAAACAGCGACCCTATGATGCACCTATGCGTAATAATTTTAAAAAAATAGAATAGCTCCATTCGCATAATAACAATATTATTAAACAAATAAAAAATATTTACGCTAAATTGCACTATACAATTTTAGTTATCATTATGTACAAAATAGGAATAGTTATTGTTATATTGCTGCACCATATTCAAGCCAAAGGACAGCTTGCGTTTACGCCCATCGATAGCCTGCCGATGAGAGTTGCAAGTGGGTGGTTGAAGTATCCCTTGGCCGGTGGATTCAACGCCCCTCAATTTATAAAAATAGATTTCAATGCCGACGGCATGTTGGATTTAATGGTATTTGACCGAGTAGGCAACGCCATTATTCCGTTCATAAACAACGGGGCCGTAGGCGGGTATCGCTATGCTCCACAATACAAAACTATTTTTCCTGAGTTGTACGATTGGGTGCAATTGGTTGATTATAATTGCGATAATGTGCTAGATATATTCACCTCTGCGGGCGATTCGGTGCGTGTGATCGAAGGAGCCAATCTAGGCGGCAATTTAAGTTGGGCGGGGAGTAGTATTTACCTCACGCATTATGTAAGCGCCGATGCTACGTATAAGTCAATATTTGTGAAAGATGTCGATATACCTGCTTGCATAGATGCTGACGGCGACGGCGACGTAGATGTGCTTACCTTCGACCCAAGTGGGAGTTATATGGAGCTTTATGAAAATCAATCAATAGAAAATGGAGATGGTTGTAGTGCGTTGACGTATGTTTTGAATAGTGCCTGTTGGGGCGGTTTTTTTGAACCAACTATTACCAATTATTGTAGCCTTGGGGTTAGTTGTAGGTTGTCGGGAGAGGCTACCACAAGCCTTCACCCGGGCTCTACCACACTCGCCTTTGATTATGAAAACAATGGCACGCTTGATATATTGATAGGGGATATTGTATTTAACAATATGAATCTCCTGCTCAATGGTAGTGCGAGTGTTGCATTGATGGCAAGTCAGGACACTGCTTTTCCAAGCAATGATATAACGATTAATTGTTATAACTTTCCGGCTGCCTATAGTGGCGACTACACTAATGATGGCATCAACGATTTGATTATAGCTCCTAACTCAGAATCGTCAAACGACAATGACAATAGTGCTGTATTGTATGTGAATAATGGGACAGCTGCTGTGCCATTGTTTGAGCTTGCTTCATCACAGTTTTTGCAAAATGAAATGCTCGACGTAGGCGAGGGTGCATTTCCAGCTTCTATTGATATGGACAATGATGGCGATTTAGATTTACTAATTGGTAATTTTAATCGATTTGTGCCACCCGGCAGCAACAACAGCTCTCGTATTAGTTATTACAAAAACATTGGAACTACTGCAAGCCCACAATTTGAATTGATAACAGATGATTGGCTTTCGCTTTCTACCTTTTCGCCACTAGGGTCAGCCAAGCAATCGTTCATACCTACATTTGGCGACATAGATGCCGATGGCGACAAAGACCTGCTAATAGGCGAATACAGTGGATCGATTTTTTATTTTAAAAACACGGCTGTGTTGGGAGGTGAGGCAGTATTTACGTTTATTAATGCGGCTTTTAGTGGCATTGATGTTGGGCAATGTGCTGCACCTCAATTGGTAGATGCTAATCGCGACGGGTTGTTGGACCTTATCATCGGCGAACGCAATGGCAATATTAATTATTATCAAAACCGTGGATCAGCGGCTGTGCCTCTTTTTGATTCGCTTTATACGCAACTGTTCGGGGGTGTAAATGTCAAAGAGCCAGCTGCCGTTACTGGGTATGCAATGCCCTGCTTGATCGACAATGGGCCAAATAATTACCTACTAGTGGTAGGCAGCGAGAGTGGTAAAATATATT
>JAYVJZ010000179.1:0-5028 GCA_043768865.1 Sphingobacteriales bacterium | reverse complement strand
TTAACTTCTATCGTATCGTTTTCTTGAATCTTTTCATAGTCTGATTTGTTGTTAAACGTTAAAGCTAGCATACCTTGTTTTTTTAGATTTGTTTCATGTATGCGTGCAAACGATTTTACTAAGACGACTTTAACACCGAGGTGGCGGGGTTCCATAGCTGCATGTTCTCTGCTACTTCCTTCCCCGTAATTCTCATCACCTACAACCAACGTCCCCACATTAGCTGCTTTGTAGGCTCGTTGTGTTGATGGTACCGAACCATACTCCCCTGTTAATTGATTTTTTACAGTATCTGTTTTCTCATTGAAATAATTCAATGCACCTATTAACATATTATTTGAAATATTATCTAAATGACCACGGTACTTCAACCAAGGACCGGCCATTGATATATGATCGGTGGTACATTTTCCTTTCGCTTTTATCAACAACTTTAATCCCGTCATTTCGTTTCCGTCCCAAGCTGCAAAAGGATCTAACAGTTGTAATCGTTTGCTGTCAGGGCTTACGATTACTTGCAACGATGCCCCATCTGACGCAGGAGCTTGGTAGCCTGCATCCTCTACACTGAACCCATTAGGTGGCAATTCAAACCCTGTCGGTGGGTCAAGCTTGACGTGCTCCCCATCTTCATTGATAAGGGTATCTGTTAATGGGTTAAAATTAAGATCGCCTGCTATTGCAATCGCAGTAACCAACTCAGGGCTACCAACAAATGCAAACGTGTTCGGATTACCATCAGCTCGTTTTGCAAAATTTCTATTGAATGAATGCACAATAGTATTTCTTTCTTGCTTTTCTGCTCCTACTCTATCCCACATTCCAATACAAGGACCACAAGCATTTGCAAAAACTTTCGCTCCTATTTTATCAAATATTTCAAGTAATCCATCTTTTTCTATTGTATAACGAACTTGCTCTGACCCTGGAGTAATGGTGAACTCCGCCTTGGTTTTTAAGTTTTTATCTGTTACTTGTTGTGCCAATGATGCCGCCCTTGATATATCTTCATACGATGAATTGGTACAAGAACCAATCAAACCAACTTCTACTTTTGTAGGCCAACCATTAGCCGCTGCAACCTCTTTCATCTTGGAAATAGGCGTCGCAAGATCTGGTGTAAAAGGCCCATTCAAATGTGGTTCTAACTCATTCAAATCTATTTCAAATACTACATCAAAATATTTTTCGGGACTTGCGTACACCTCAGCATCTGCCGTCAAATGCTCTTGTATAGCGTTCGCTGCATCAGCCACATCGGCACGTCCTGTAGCACGCAGATAGCGCTCCATACTACTGTCATAGCCAAACGTGGAGGTGGTTGCACCTATCTCAGCACCCATATTACATATAGTACCTTTGCCCGTACAACTCATATTGGTTGCCCCTTCACCAAAATATTCTACTATCGCGTCTGTGCCTCCCTTAACTGTCAATAAGCCTGCCACTTTGAGAATCACATCTTTAGCCGAAGTCCACCCATTTAGGCTGCCATTTAACTTAATACCTATTAATTTAGGGAATTTTAACTCCCATGCCAATCCCGCCATTACATCGCAAGCATCGGCACCGCCTACGCCTATAGCTACCATACCCAAGCCTCCTGCATTCACAGTGTGTGAATCGGTCCCAATCATCAAGCCCCCTGGAAATGCATAATTCTCCAAAACTACTTGATGTATAATACCAGCTCCAGGCTTCCAAAAACCAATGCCATACTTGTTGGAAACCGAAGATAAAAAATCATATACTTCTTTACTCTCTTGGTTAGCAAACGAAAGGTCGGTGGCACTTCCCAACTTTGCAGTTATCAAATGATCACAATGAACAGTAGATGGAACAGCGACAGTTTTACGCCCTGCTTGCATGAATTGTAACAAGGCCATTTGTGCTGTTGCATCTTGCATTGCTACTCGGTCGGGGGCAAAATCAACATAAGAATTTCCTCTTTGAAAATCTTCTAACTTTTGATCCTCGTGAAGGTGTGCATACAAAATCTTTTCTGTCAACGTCAGAGGGCGACCGAGCTTGAGACGTGCCGCAGCTATTCGTTCAGGGAATTTTGAATAAACGGTTTTAATCATTTCAATGTCAAAAAGCATACTATTTTATTTTAAAATTATTTGTTAAATCATTCATTAAATCATTTGTTATTCGTTACGTTTATTCAATTTAAAATACAATGCTCAAACCCTATATATTATTTCTAATTCCTTTAATTTTGACCTAAATTTTTTAATTATTTAATCAAAATAACTTCCATTAAATCATCACCCTAATTACAACAAAAAAAGCCTGCAAATTTTTATACTTGCAGGCTTATTGCGTTTATGATTTATAATATTTACAAACAAGTTTCAATACAAATTTTTAGTAATGTTATATAAGCAAAAGTACAAAAAGAAACAGTAACAACAAACTAGAAAAAGCGAAAAAAAATCAAATTAGTACTTTATTATTTTTTGAATTGAACTAGTACCTGAATTATTTGTTACCTTAACTAAATAAACACCCGCTACCAATCGAGCAACATCAACACTCAAAGGGCTCAAGCCAGCACTTAACGTCAATACATTTTCAATTACAATCTCCCCCCGAAGGTTTAAAATTTGTATTGTACCTTTTGTCTGTATCTCACTTGCAAAAGCAAACATTAACACATCGCCCACCGGATTAACACACGATAATAAAGCATTATTTTGATGTTCATTTATACCAACTATAAGGGGGCAAGGCACGCTAAGGCTGACCGTAGATGTAGCAATAGCAAACCCAAGGTTGTTATCAATAGGCAACCCATAGCTAGTATTAGAAGTACTAACGACAACCAATACATAATCACCAGCCGGCAGATTAGCCGATATTGCTCCACTAGCATCAGCAGTAGCTGTGCTAACCGCCACTTCGCCAGCATCAAATATCCCATTGCCATTAGCATCTGCATAAATTACTACTACACCACCTGTCAGATACGGCTCTGAGCCCATCTCCAAAGTAGTATTACCATTCATATCCCCAAACAAAACACCTGTTACATCGAAAGTCGAAACCCCACAAGCAACCGTAAAAAACCCTGAAGTGCCACAAGCAACTGCCGGCGACCCCGGACCTGTCAACGCTCGCACTTGATAATAAACCACCAAACCGTCAGTAGGCACGGGAGCTGAAGCACTCCAAGGGCCTGTTGCACTCACCGTACTATACCAAACCGATTGCAATGACGAACACGTGCCGACCAAATTTATAATTGTGTTGCAACCAGATGGTAACACAAAATCAGCAGCTACAGGGTTATTATAAACCGTAGTATTGCTACCCGAGCCTGGTGTAATCGTTGTGCCACAAGAAGTGATATTAGGACGATAGCGAACACTAGTACCTGAACAAGACGAAGCCGCAGGCAGCACGGGGCTGTATGTCAATGCCGTAGCACCCGCCTCTACCGTCCATGCACCAAAATTAACACTCCGCTCCCAAACCAACGTATAATCGACCCCCAAAACAGGACTAGCAGGCGTTATAAAACACGTCAAGTTCAACACATTACCCGAACATTCACTTGTTTGGAACGTAGTTGCCAAATCAGACGACATACAACCCAAAACACAAGACGCCACCGCTACCGGCGCCGCAATCGTCAAACTCCCATTATGCGTTTTATCCCCCGCACTCGAAAAACTATTATTCGAATGTACCCCAATATAATGAAACGTAACAGCACCAACATTCGTAGCAGGTGCAGTCCATTGAAAATTAAAAGTAGATGTAGCTGAAGCCGTATTATGACTCAAATAACTCTTACCTCCACCCGCATTGATAACCGTCGCTCCACTCAAGTTGATAAACGTACCAGCCGAAGCACCACCAGCCGTCAAACACGTAACTTGAAACCCACGCTTGCCCGCCATAGGCATCGACGCATCGTTCACAGATGCAGTCAAACTATACACACTACCCAACACATAATTAGTCGGCATTCCAGCTATAACAAGGGTTACACCAGTCGTACCCAAAGCTCCCGAATGACAGCCCGTGCAATTGCCCTCGCCTGGTGCACCCGTCCGCTGCGTAGGAGGCACAGAACTATTCGAATTAGTATCTGTATAACTACCGAAACTCAATGCTATGAAGACAACAGTAAATACAAGTAAAACTTTTTTCATTTTAATAAATTTAATTATAGCAAATATACTAAAAAAGCCCACTACTCACACATTAAAAAAACTAGAAATCAAAAACAAAATTTTAATACATTTGGGCGTTACCACTTGGCAAAAAAATGTACCGGGCTAATCGCCCCCAACAGCATAACGCCAAGCGGTCGCTGCCCGGTTCCCGCTTTTTTGCCACGAGAAAATACTCGAGGCAAAAAGAGCTACACCTAAGCAGCTAACGCACCCTACGGGCTGCAACGTACACGCAAGATCGTAACAAAAAAAACTTTAAAATACCAGTTTTTATAAAAGAAAAATAACAACAAAAATGACCTCAATTATCAACTAAAAAATGTATAATTTTGATAAAAATAATCAAAATTACAAAATGAAGACTACCATACATGACTATTTTGCAACAGCAACACAATGGAAAAACGAACTACAACACCTACGCGAAATACTACTCGACTGCAACCTCAACGAAACAATAAAATGGAATCACCCGTGTTATGATTACAACGGAAGCAATATCGCAATTATAGGCGGGTTGAAAAACCATTTTGTACTTAGTTTTTTTAAAGGGGCTTTGCTATGCGATGAACATAAAATAACCACTGCCCCCGGCGAAAATTCACAATCAACAAGAAGTATAAAATTCACAACTGCCCTGCAACTATTTGAAAAAAAAGAGATCCTTAAAAGATATTTATTAGAGGCCATCGAAATAGAAAAAGCAGGTCTTAAAGTACCACATCAAAAACCCGAAGAACTACAATTAATTGAAGAATTACAGCAAAAATTAGCAGCTAATGAACCCCTCAGAGTGGCCTTTGATGCACTCACACCCGGACGTAAACGTGCCTACAACATA
>JAYVJZ010000178.1:0-9688 GCA_043768865.1 Sphingobacteriales bacterium | reverse complement strand
GTATCGCTGACAAAATACGAACGTGTGTTTATATTTTTGCAAACATTAAAAAGTACTTTGCCGTTACTACTTTTTTTACCGCTTACAAATAGTATGATAGTATGTTCAGTTGCGAATTTTTGTAATTGAATATCTCGATTGCTCACTTGCCTACAGATAGTATCATTAAATTGAATATCGCTATTGCCGACTAGTGCTGCTCTTTCTCGTATTTTTTCACCCATCGCATAGAATGCTTGCGTACTTTTTGTAGTTTGTGAGAACAATGCAATTGGGAGTTTATAATCTATTTTATCTAAATCTTCGTCGGTAGTTATTAATATTGAATTGCCATTCGTTTGCCCATCTAAACCCCTAACCTCTGCATGTCCTGGCAATCCAAAAATTACTAATTGACCCTTTTTAGTTTCTATTTTGTCATAACTATTTTTTAAGCGATTTTGGAGTTTTAGCACCACAGGGCAGGAGGCATCTATCAGTTCTATATTGTTTTGCATCGCCAATTGATAGGTGCTAGGCGGCTCACCGTGGGCACGAATGAGTACTTTACAATTTTTTAAATTTACAAATTCTTCATGACTTATGCTCTGCAATCCCATGTCAGCAAGGCGTTTTACCTCTACTTCATTATGCACTATATCACCTAGGCAGTACAATTTTTCATCATTGTTAAGAACATCTTCGGCCATTTCGATGGCATATTGCACCCCAAAACAAAATCCAGAATTATCATCGATAGTAATTTTCATTAGGTACTTTTTCGGTTATACAGTCATTAATTCTACCTCTTTGTCCGCACAATGCTTATCAATCTTAGCAATGAATTTATTGGTCGCATCTTGTATTTTTGTTTCGCTATCTTTAGCTATATCCTCTGCTAACCCGTCTTTCTGCAGTTTTTTTATAGCTTCGTTGGCGTCGCGGCGTATGTTACGAACACTTACTTTCGCAGTTTCACCCTCGCCTTTAGCACGCTTCGCTAACTCTTTGCGACGCTCCTCCGTCACCGGGGGCAGCACAAGACGTATCGTAGCTCCGTCGTTTTGAGGTGTAACACCAAGATTAGCCTGCATAATAGCTTTTTCTATACCTTGCAACGCACCCTTATCCCAAGGTTGAATTAGGAGCGTTTTTGCATCTTGCACCGACACATTTGCTGCTTGATTCACTTGTGTTTCAGCACCATAATAATCAAATCGTAGGCCTTCTAGCATCATAGGCGATGCTTTGCCAGCACGTATTTTCATCAACTCCAGTTCTAAATGTTCTATCGCTTTATCCATGCTATTTATGGCGTCTTCTATGTGCAATTGTGCATCTTCTTGAGTCATGATTTAGTATTTTTTTAGTAAAATATTCTTTTACAAATATACTTTTTTTTTATTAGTTTACTTTTTTTGATTTGAAATATTATTCAATTTTAACAATGATTTCAACGTATTTTGCGTTTCACTTAAAAACTAGTAATTAAGTTTATGAAAAATCTTTTATTAATTTTCTTTTTCTCGTTATGTTCTTGTGTTTTATATTCGCAAAAAAAAAATAAGGTAAAGCCATTGCCTATTGACTCTGCAAGCATTACAACATTAAATGAATTGCAAGATTCGATGTTGCTCCCTATGTTTTTAATGCGTGAGGAAATCAACGATTTCAAACGAATAGATGCTTGTTATAAATTCATTCCCCTTTTAGTTCAAGCACTCAAAGTACCTAATTCGTATGTGTATAAATTCGATTCTTTGAAAAATGTTTCTATTGTTAATTCGCCTGATGAGAAATTTAGAATTTTTACGTGGCAAGTAGAGTTTAGCAATAGTGAAATGCGATATTTCGGTGTGCTGCAGTTCAGAAGTAAGCAATCAAAAAACATTGCTTTTTACGATTATACAAGCAACATCAAAAACGAAGATACAATCACTGATAACACACGCTGGTGGGGTGCTGTGTATTATTCTATTTTAAAAAATACTGTTGGCAAGCAGTCTTATTATACCTTGTTGGGTTGGAAGGGTAAGAATGTATTTGGGGTTAATAAAGTAGCTGAGGTGCTAAAGATTGACCCCGATAGCACATTGACTTTTGGGGCTGCTATCTTTCATAAAACCGATTCAGTTACCAAAGAAGTTAAAGTCTATAATCGATTTATATTGTCTTATAAACGCAGCGCAAGCGTTACTTTAAACTATGATAATGACCAAAAAATGATAGTTTTTGATCATGTAAAAGACGAAGCCTCGGAGGTGCTCAACCGTCCATTTGCTTGCATTCCTGATGGTACATACGAAGGTTATAAATGGAAAAAAGACCGATGGCAGCATATTAACAAAGTATTTTATACGGTGATGTCAGAGCCATTTTTTGGGCAACCCATATTCAGTGTAAAAGACCCTAAAACAATGCCTAAAATGAAGTAATCAATCAAAAAATAAAATCTACACATTGAAGCGGAAGTGCATCACATCACCGTCGCCGACTACATATTCCTTGCCTTCTATTGATAGTTTGCCGTTTTCTTTGCAAGCCAATTCGTTACCAAAGTTTACAAAATCAGTATATTTTATAACCTCTGCTTTTATAAATCCTTTTTCGAAGTCTGTATGTATAACTCCTGCGGCTTGTGGGGCTTTGCAGCCTATCGGTATCGTCCAAGCACGTACCTCTTGCACGCCTGCAGTGAAGTACGTAATTAAGTGCAATAGCTTGTAGGCCTCGCTTATCAGTGTATGCAATCCGGGTTGTTTCATTTTATATTCCTCTAAAAACAAGGCTTTGTCATCAGGGTTCGTCATCGAAGCGATTTGTTCTTCAATGTTATTGCAAAGCACAAGAGTAAGAGCATTTTCTCTAACCACTGATGCAGCAAGGGTTTGACTATAATTGTTGCCGGTGTGCATGTGCTCCTCGGCTACATTGGCAAGATACAAAACAGGTTTTTGGGTTAATAAAAACATATCTGCAATCGCAGGCAATTCCTCTTTGGTCAGCCCGAGTTCTCGTATATTTTTACCTTGCAATAAATGATTTTTGCATCTCAACAATATATCGTACTCATACTTGGCCTTGGCATCTCCGCCTGTTTTGGCCATTTTTTCAGTTTTTTGCACTTTCTTTTCTACACTTTCTAGGTCTTTCAATTGCAATTCTGTGTCAATAATCTCCTTGTCGCTCACGGGGTTGATAGAACCCTCTTCTCTTAAAATATTGTCGTCTTCGAAGCACCTAATCACATGCACTATCGCATCTACTTCACGTATGTTTCCTAAAAATTTATTCCCCAATCCCTCTCCTTTACTTGCCCCTTTTACCAACCCTGCTATATCGACAAACTCAATCTGCGTGGGCACTACACGGTTGGGTACTACTAGTTCAGTGAGTTTAATTAACCTACTATCAGGCACATCGACTAGCCCGACGTTTGGGTCTATAGTACAAAATCGATAATTGCTCGCTTGTGCTTTTACAGTTTCACTGAGTGCGTTGAAAAGGGTTGATTTACCAACGTTTGGTAGGCCGACGATGCCAACTTGTAATGCCATAATTTTGTATATTTTGTATAGAAATAAATTGCTCTTTTAAAGCCTGCAAATATACGCAATGCCAACAGTTGTAAAAAATGAAATCTTTTGTTTATGAATTATGTTCGCTTAGTTGAATTTTAAAATCAGGTTGTAGCAGTTGCTATCATTCGATTTTATTGTCGTTACGCACCCAAGGATTTAATAGTATTCAATCAGTCTGTTAGCGAATTATATAATGAATTCATACATCTATTTTAAAAAAAAATAGTACGAAAATGGCTCACTCAGTATTCTTATTTTCATAAACAATGTGGTGAAGCTTAATCATTCAACACTATATCTATCAAGCATTTATTCTATTTTAAATCAATCAGGGCAATTAGAAAATACATTCAATTATTTAATTAAACTCCTTGATAGCTAGTATCAATCTGCAACATCAAGCTGCTATTTTGTTTTATTTATATCAAACATAAACCACTCAAAAGCCAATACAATTTTCATATATTTGTTCTATATAATACTATTTTGAATAGAATTATTAATCTCTCCACAAATACGGAAACAGCAGTGCACCAAGTGCATACACTAATACGTGCATTGCTAAAAGTGAGAATGCATCGTTAGCCAAATTGTTCCATTTCATATCAGTGAACGCTGCTAATGACAATTGTGAAATTAACATTATTATAGGTACTAATATCGGAAATGAAAGTACCGCTAGCAAAGTACTGTTATTATTGCTTTTGGCAGCAATAGCACTTAGCATAGTAAGGGTAGCAGTGAGGGTGGCCGACCCTATAATTATAATACTTAAAAACATTAAAAAACGCGTAACTTCTATTCCAAACAACATATAAAATACCGTCCAAGTCATTAGACTCAAGCACACCGCAAGCATAGTGTTGTAGATGATTTTAGAAAAAAGTAATGCCACAGGTGGAACAGTAGTGTAATAATAATTCCACCTACTTTGGTGCGTTTGAAAAAACGATTTTGATACTACATTCATGCACACAAAAAGTATTACAATCCAAACAAGAGCATTCCAAGTTCTATCATCATTTGTTTTTAAACACATATACACCGTGAACACGGTGGCTATTACATAGAGTATAAGTGCACTGAGAGCGGCTTTGCTTCTTAGCTCGAGCGATATCTCTAATTTAACTAAAAGTAGTATTTGTTTGATTAATTGCAATGCTTTTTTTTAATTAAATTAGTATGTTATGCTTGATATTCTCCAAATTCTAATCGTAAGATATCGGCTATTTCGCCTAAAGTAGCCAATTTTTCTACTGCATCTATAACTAATGGCATTAAATTAACCCCTGATGTAGCTGCTTTTTTTATTGCCTCTAACGCCGATTGCGTAGCTGTTTCGTTACGTTTTGCTTTCAGTGCTAATAATTTTTTAATTTGAACATCTCGTATGCTATCGTCTATTTTGAACATCGGCTGTGCTGCATTGTCGTTGTTTATAAAAGCATTGACCCCTACCACTATATCTTCATTTTTTTCAATACGCTGCTGTGCAACAAATGCACTAAGTGCGATTTGTTCTTGCATAAAACCCTGCTCTATGGCACTAACAGCACCACCCATAGCATCGATTTTGTCCATCAATTTTAAAGCCTCTTTTTCTATAGTATCTGTTAAGTTTTCGATATAATAACTACCTCCTAAGGGGTCAGTTACGGAGGTTATACCCGTCTCATTAGCGATTATTTGTTGTGTACGCAATGCGATACGAGCTGCGTTTTCAGTTGGCAAATTGAGTGCTTCATCAAATCCATTTGTATGCAGGCTTTGCGTACCTCCTAATGTAGCTGCTAATGCTTGAATAGCTACTCGCACTATGTTGTTTTCAGGTTGTTGTGCGGTGAGTGTGCTGCCTCCCGTTTGGGTATGAAATCTCAGCATCTGTGCTCGTGCGTCCGTAGCTCCCAACGATTTAGTAATAAAAGCCCACATGCGACGTGCCGCTCTGTATTTTGCTATTTCTTCAAACAAATTATTATGGGCATTAAAAAAAAACGATAGTCGTTTGCCAAACACATTGACGTCCAACCCCTTGTCAATAGCAGCTTTTAGATAGGCTTTGCCGTTAGCAAGTGTGAAGGCTAACTCCTGTATAGCTGTACTACCGGCCTCTCGTATATGATATCCACTTATAGAAATTGTATTCCATTTGGGTAACGATACGCTGCACCATTCAAATATATCAGTGATAATGCGCATACTTGGTTTAGGGGGATAAATATACGTGCCACGTGCTGCATATTCTTTTAAAATATCATTTTGGATAGTCCCTGATATTTTTGTGAGATCGGCTTTCTGTTCCTTTGCTATTGCTACATAAAATGCTAACAATATAAATGATGTTGCATTGATAGTCATCGAAGTAGTTACGTCTTCTAATTTTATTCCATCAAAAAGCTCACGCATATCTTCTAATGAAGATATACTGACTCCTACTTTGCCTACCTCGCCGTCGGCTAGCTCGTGTGTTGGGTCGTAGCCTATTTGTGTAGGCAAATCAAACGCCACTGAGAGCCCTGTCGTACCATTAGCCAACAAATATTTATACCGCAAATTACTCTCTGACGCAGTGCTAAATCCAGCATATTGTCGCATGGTCCAGAGTTTATCACGGTACATGACCTCGTGTATGCCACGTGTAAAAGGGAATTTACCTGGCACTTGTGGTATGCCATTCCACTCTGCAATATACGGTGGTGTTGAGTTTTCAATCATAATCAACGTGTATAATAATTTATGTGCAAATATAGTTTTTTATTCAAGTATTTTCAACATATTAGCAGGTAGTAGTGCAACAAATACGCTTGCGTTAGTATAGTTGTTGTGTTGCTAATTTAGTTTGGAGGATAGTGAAAAGTTTTCTGTTTTTAGGGTTATATTGTTTACACTTGATTTCGCACGTATTGTTCAACAATGCCTCCGCTTCTGTTCAATAATACAAATAAAGTTAATCACCTCAGATGTGCTTGTTTTTTTATTTCAATCAAAATAAAAAAAATAGTAGTTTTGTAACATTGTGTGTTATCATTTTTCATTTATTTAATTATGATTGCAATTATTTTTAAAAATGCTTTGTATAAAATTATCATTCACCCGATTTTGTTTCTTTTATCTGCTACTTTTGTAAGGCTGTTGCGGGCATTTATTTTTTGTATAATCTTTTCTAATTGCACTCCTGCATTAAAAATAAAAGATGCCAACACAGCTATGCAATGGAAACAATATGCTCTCGCATCGATGTTATATCCTATTGAAATAGCAAAGGAAAAAAATAGTGATGTCAAGGCTGCTATGGTTTATAATCTTGCCTTAGCCCATCAAAAGCTTCATAATACGGAATTAGCAATAGCTTATTATGATAAGGCAATCAAATCGGGTTATGGCGTTGATGCCTTGTTATCATTGGCATTGATGCAAAAACAAAACAACGATTATGTAGCGGCTATTAATAATTTGAAAAGATACGATGCTCAACAAGGCAGCGACCACAGGGCGGCTATGCGTGAGTTGAAAGCGTGCAAAGATGCATTGCAATGGTTGCATGAGGACACAGGATATAAAGTTGAAAATAATAAGCAAATCAATACTTCGTTTGATGAACATGGTATGGCTTCTGATTATAAAAATAAATGGATTTTTACGAGTAACAGAGCCACTCAATTGATTGCAGCTAAATACGATTGGAATTTAAAAAACTATTTCGATTTGTATGAAGTAGCGTTAGACAGAAATACGAAATTAATGGGAAGTGTAAGGGATTATAAGGAAATTAATTCGCCCTTTAACGAGGGAAATGCGAGTTTTACTTCAGACGGAAAACGCATGTATTTTAGCCGTTGTGGCAGTGATAATAAAGCCAATGATTATTGTAAGATATTTGAATGTTATGAAACAGAACCCGGCAAATGGAGTGAGCCCGAGGAACTGAAGCTTATAGCTAATGACACGCTTAATCTAATACAACCATACATAAGTCCTAATGGCAAGCGGTTGTATTTTGCCTGCGACGACCCCAATGGGATAGGGGCTTATGATATTTTGTACAGTGATTTGCTGCCGGTAGAGGGCTGGCAAACGGCTAAAAATTTGGGAGCGAGCATTAATACCGAATCCAACGATCTCTACCCAACTCTCGATGCAGATGGCAATTTGTTTTTTTCGACTGACGGTTGGCTGGGCATGGGTGGGCTTGATATTTTCAAAACAAATTTCAACGGTAAAAAGTATGAAATATTTAATCTTCATGCCCCTATTAACAGTGCTGCGGACGACTTTTCATTTGTACTCGAACCATTGCATTCTAATGATAAAAAAGATAGCATACTATCGAAAGGATATTTGTCTAGCAACAGAGCAGGAGGTGTGGGTGGCGACGATATCTATAATTTTATTCAAAAGAAACCAAAACTTGCTGTTAAAAAAATAACGTATAAACTTGTAGTTATTACTCAACAGCTTGATCAACGTGGGGTTAGTGTTCCATTGCAAGCTACTACGCAGGTGAGGCTATTGCCCGATACTTTATTGTTGAAGGTAGATGAGCAAGTTAGCAATAAGTCATATTTTACAATCAACGAAAAAAACGATTATATGATACAATGCAACGCTGAGGGGTATTTGAGCGTTACAAGTTCAATATGTGCGGTGAGCCCCAATCAACCAATAGATGGGGTGATTACGATTGAACAATTGGTGGTTTTACAAAAAATAGAAAAAGGCTCAGAGATACTATTAGAAGATATTTTTTATGATTATGACAGCACTCGCATCAGAAGCGATGCCAAAGTAGGGCTCGATAGATTAATAAAAATTTTAAAGGACAATCCAACTATTCAAATTGAATTGGGTTCGCATACGGACTGCCGTGGAGATAGTGAATACAATGCTACACTGTCGCAAGGACGAGCCGAAAGTGCGGTGGTTTATATGATTGAAAAAGGGATTAATAAGGAGCGATTAAACGCAAAAGGATATGGCGAATCATTACCCAAAAACGAAGGCATTGAATGTAAAAAATGTACTGAAGCCGATCACCAAATGAACCGCAGAACATCATTTAAAATTTTATAAATAGAGTAGCAATAATTTTACATAATTAATGAAAACAGAATTAAAAATAAAAACAGCGGAGTATCTGAGTAGCGGGGTAGAGGAGAAGCAATTTCCAAAACCTGAACTACCCGAATACTGCGTAATAGGCCGAAGCAACGTTGGCAAATCATCGTTAATCAACATGCTAACTAACAATAGTAAACTCGCAAAAGTTTCCAAAACACCCGGCAAAACCATAACAATAAATCATTTTATTATGGACCAAACGTGGTATTTGGCCGATCTGCCAGGGTACGGTTATGCCAAACGAAGCCAAACTACCCGTGAGCAGTGGGAAAAAATGACTGAAAAATATTTCACTACACGTCCTAATCTATTGTGTGTTTGGCAGTTGATTGACAGTCGCATTCCTCCTCAAAAATTAGATATTGCCTTTAGTAATAAGCTAGGCGAGTTTGGGGTACCTTTTATACTTGTACTGA
Source organism: Sphingobacteriales bacterium (assembly GCA_043768865.1). GTDB lineage: Bacteria > Bacteroidota > Bacteroidia > Chitinophagales > JAYVJZ01 > JAYVJZ01. Next base: position 594 of record JAYVJZ010000178.1, on the reverse strand, counting down.
CTAAATGCGATAAGCAAAGTACGCTGCAAGCTACTCGTGCAGCTGAGGCGTATCATAAAGAAATGAAAAAAACATGGGAGGAAGTGCCTATTTATATTTTGACATCAGCAGTTGAAAAAGTAGGAAAATCTGAGCTTCTTAATTGGGTACAACTTACAAATAAAGTATTCGATGGCAGTCAAATAATTTTACCTTAAAATAAAAGCACATTCTTTAATTTTCTTTATTTTTTTTGTTTATACTTGCAATTCAAACAAATAAAAATTTTATACAAAAACTATGAAAAATATTTTTTTTCTATTTTCTTTACTGGCTTTGTTTTCGCTAGATGCTGCCGCTCAGCAAATAATAACAGGTAAAATATATGATGGAAAAGCGCGGCCCATCTATGGTGCGTCTATTATTGAACTTACTACAACGAACGGAACACAAAGTGATATATATGGAAATTATACACTAACGGTAACCCAACAATCACCTACTATAAGGGTAAGTTATTTGGGGTACAAAACACGAGATATACTTATAACAGACAAATTGATGATAGACGTAGTGCTTGAAGACTTTGAAACAAACTTAGACGAAGTCGCTATT
>JAYVJZ010000177.1:0-5028 GCA_043768865.1 Sphingobacteriales bacterium | reverse complement strand
TTGTACCTGCGCCTTTAGTGTCGGCATCTTTATACACGTGCCCAGACACTTATGTGCAAATCGATGTACACGCCAATGTGTGTGATGACGGTGCTACCTATTATACTGATACCCCTTTTAGCTATAATATAACTCCATCATTGGTAAGTTATACATATAATGAATCAACGCCTGGCGAGTTTTATATTGTATCAAACTATGCGTATGCTCCACCCACTTTTTATTTGAATTATCAACCTTTAGACAGCATAAAAGATGATATTATCATAACCTACCCCGATGCGTGGTGTGTGGTAGGCCCGTTTTGTCAAGATGCTTTTATCTATACTTTTGATACTGTAAGCACCAACTATTCTGCCTCCTACATGTCCACGATTGCAACCTCATATACCCAATTAAAATATTGTTTCAAAACTATAGATACCACCGCCTGTGAGCTGATTTTTAATCCAAATACTATCACCTATCCTCCCACTACTACTATGCTATCCGTGCCCTTAGCAGATATATTGATTTCCGATAGCACCACTATCAATTATGAAGTAATAAGCACTACCGACAATGCCTTAGCTGAAGTAACGCCAGCCTCAACGCTCAGTGTATTGATACTGCCATCAGCTACCAATATGGAAACCATAGATACTATCGTCGTGCAAGCCTGCGACTCCACCAACTGCGATTTACTAACATTGATATTCCCGCACCCAGCCTACCTACCCGATATTTCAACCCACGTAACAAGTGCAGGAGGCAACACCGAAAATATTTATTTCAATGAACTATGGGAAGGGTTGGTAGCCTCGGGCGAAAGTTATTTAACAACAGACCCCGGAACACTTAGCACGAACTTCATATCCCTCTCGTTGCAAAAATTAACACTCACTACCACACCCGCACTGCTTGGCCTTGACACAATCGTAATCAAAGTTTCAGTACCAAGTATAATCAATCCGACCCCTTATTTTTTCAATATAACGGTGTATCTCAATGTTGTGCCCGCCCTATTCTCCGCCCCTACTAGCACCCTAATCAACTGCCCCCTCGTCAATGAAGCAATCGATTTGAATTACTACCTCGCCACACTTAGCACCGATATTATATACACAATCAATAGTGCTACTTACCCCGTATCGATCATAGACAATTTACTCTACGTTCCACAAAATTCGACACCCAACTTAATTGAAATCGAAGGATGCAAAACAAGCCCACCCGTCTATTGCCAAACAAAAAACATAACCGTAAACACTACAAATTATCTCCAAACAAATACCGATATAGTAGTACCACCATTCAGCACAATTACAAGCTACAAAACCTATGAATACACACCCCAACATGCAACTAACCGAAGCACCTAATTATGGCACTGTTACATTCAGCAAAGTAGCTGACCAATGGGAAATCATATACACACAAACTGCCGCCTCAGCCTACGATGCCTTTACTATCACCACCTATACCACTTTCTCCCCCATCTCCTTCAGTTGCTCTACAGAGCATAACTACGCCGTACAAACATTATCAGGCATCCAATCAACCAACAACACCGCCCCACCTATCAACTACCTAATCCACCAAAACGCAAGCGAAACAATCGAACTGCAAGCTGCACTTTTAGAAGTGTATGACGCACACGGACGCAAAATCATAAACACAACAAACGCAAGACAAGGCGTAGCACTAGGTCAGTTGGCAATAGGCACATATATGTACACAACCACCGAGGGCGATAAAGTATCACACGGCAAAATAATAATTATCCCTTAATAAAGATAAGCAAAAATACCGTTCAATGATAAAAAGCTCCGCTGATAGCACCTCACGCATTGTTTATGTATCTTCAAACGCGTGGATTAAAAAGTAACTGCATCAATATCCTAGGATTCACGAAGCAAAATAAAAAGTATCAAAACTAATAAACAGCTTTTGCGTCAGCCTTGGTTTATATGTTTAAATCAAAAATCATTCAATTCATTCGGAATGTACTTTTAGGCACCGCAATATTAATAAGTTACAGTTTAGTTTGATAATAAAGTAATTCAAACAACAAAAATAGTATGCGCATGAATACATATTTTTTGATAAAATCTGTGCTCGTGGGCTTATTTTTTTTATTCGATTATTCAATTATTTTCAATTTTAGACTACATAAACACTAGATTTATCAGCCAAAAAATAATTGAATACCTCCTATTCTTTTCAAATTGTCATATTAAAATTCATGCAAAATAAAATAAGAAAATTATAGAAGCTATTGTAAAAAAAAGCATCATTGTGGTAAAAATTAATCCTCTAATGTGGTTATCGATATAGTTATTTTTATGAAAAAATAGGTTAACGACAATAGCACAAAGTAAATGCAACTGTTACTTTTAGAATAAAACTATTTTCGCAATATAATCAGTCAATACAGATGTTAATACGATAAAAAAACCGTTATTCAAACAATTGTTTACCAAATTTTTCGTTATTTTCACACCATGAATAGCCCCAACTTTAGCAACCTATCGATTTGCTTTTTCCTTAGTACACTCTTCTTTTTTGGCTCATGCTACAAAGAAAAATTCGTAACTAATGCAAGCGAACAACCGATACTCTCTATCGACACTATTGAGTTTGATACTGTATTTACCACCCTCGGTTCAACCACACGTGAGCTTCGCATACGCAACCCACACAACAAAACCCTACGAATAAGCAGCCTACAACTATCCTCAGGTGCAACTTCTTCATTTTCTATCAACGTGGACGGAGCCGCAGGCAGCAGTTTCAGCAATATCGACATACCTGCCAATGATAGTATTTATGTTTTTGCTAAAGTAACGATTGACCCCAACAGCAGCAACACTCCGTTTGTAGTGGCTGACCAACTGTTGATACTTTCTAATGGTACTACACAAACAGTTGCATTGCAAGCCTTTGGGCAAAACGCTTATTACCACCGCCGACAGACTGTACGCTCTGATACCACCTGGACCGCCGATAAACCTCACGTAATAGTTGATTGGGTGTTTGTGGACTCCGCACAAACGTTGAGCATCGACGCAGGAGCTCGTATATGCACCTTTGGCAACTACGACGACCCTTATCAGCTGAAGGGTAAACTACTTGTGCTCGGGCAGCTACTCATCAACGGCAACAAAGACAGCATTGTGCGAATGCAAGGGGCACGACTAGAGCCCTATTGGCAAGACAAAGCCGGCCAATGGAACGGCATACAACTCTTCGCTAACAGCGGACAAAGTATAATAAAATATACTGAAATAAAAGGAGCTACCACAGGCATAAAGATTGATTCGCTTCCCAATGTTGCGGCTAATTATAATTTGATTATCGAGCAAAGCACTATAAAACACATCAGCGGCTCGGCTATATTAGGCTTCACGAGCAAAGTACAGGCTACTAACCTACTTGCTTATGATTGTAACGGTGCTGCACTTGGTTTTATAAACGGAGGCACTATCGCACTCAATCACTGCACGCTCAGCAGCTGCACCGACGCAGGGCTTCTAGTTGCGACCAATTTCCTGAAACAAGGTAATACTATTGTGAGCACAACGCCGATGAATATCAGCATTAAAAATTGTATTATTTGGGATAAATATACAGAGACAATAGGATTTGGTATCAACGAAAATGCAACATTTGTAAGCGTTTTGAATACTAATTTATTAAAATCAACAAACACAGATATTACGGCAGATTGTATCGATTGTTTGATGAACGAAGACCCTCAATTTAAAGACTTCGATGCTGTGGATTTTACTTTGACGATGGCTTCGCCTTGCATTGATATGGCTACTGGAACATCTGTCAGTATTGACCTCGACGGCAATCTGCGAGGGGCATTGGCTGATATAGGCTGCTACGAAGAATAATGAAATACGTATTGGCTAAACGGTTATCATAGGGCTACATAAGCTGTTTAGGTGAAGCTCATTGTTTTTTGTATTTTCAAAAAAAATAGCGGGAACCGGCAGCAACCCTCATCGCACGACAAGTGGTTTTTTAGGACAGTTCACTGCCGATTAGAGTGGAGGAACACCTCCAGAAAAAATGAAAAAAATAGGCTTATAGAAATTACTAAAAATTGAAAATTTGATTGATGCTGGATAAAAAAAGTATATATTTGTAAATCAACAATCCTAAAACGCCTTCGCATCTCTAGCTCTGCATGTTTTTACTTAAAAATAGTACTATTATAGCACCTCGGCATGAGATGCACCTCAAGCAGGTTGATATTTTGTTCGATGAACAGCGTATTTTAAAAATTGGCGAGTGCCTTGAAGTGCCTGATAGGGTTGAGTTGGTGGCAGATGGGGTGTATGTCTCTAATGGTTGGGTAGATACGTTTGCTAACTTCAACGACCCCGGCACAGAACAAAACGAAAACGTAATAACAGGAAGCAAAGCTGCGGCAGCTGGGGGTTTTAGCCATGTTTGTGTAGTGCCTAATACCCGGCCTACGTTGCATAGCAAATCGCAAGTAGAATATATAAAAACAATGAGCACACGATGTGCTGTACAATTGCATGCGATAGGGGCAATCACTAAAAACTGTGACGGGGTTGCGTTAGCGGATATTTACGATATGCACTCAAGCGGTGTCAGGGTGTTTAGCGACGGGTATCATTCGATGCAAAATGCGGGAGATGTGAGCAGGGCAATGCAATATTTGAAGCCTATAACAGGGGTGTATTTTAATTTGCCAAGCGAAGCAAGTTTGGCTTTAGATGGGCTAGTGCATGAAAGTGAAACTACCGTTGCAAGCGGGTTGCGGACGCTATCTACCCTGTCTGAGACCTTGATGTTGCTGCGTGATATTGAACTCGCCACATATAACAATTCGGCTATACATGTGCCGATGATTAGTGCAAAAGAGAGTGTTGCTATCGTAAAAAAAGCAAAAGCAAATGGGGTGAAAGTTACGTGCGGCGTGGCAATACATCAATTGTTATATACTGATGCTGATACGATATTGTATGATAGTATGTTCAAAACTCAGCCCCCGTTCAGAGCGGAGGA
>JAYVJZ010000176.1:0-4401 GCA_043768865.1 Sphingobacteriales bacterium | reverse complement strand
GTAAGAATTGGTGCAGATTTGAATATTGAAATATAAGCAGTTTTTGTTTCATTATCACTACCAAAAGCGTTGTTTGTAGTCAATGAAACGGTATAAGTGCCGGCTAATGAATAAGTATGATTTGGATGTTGTAAAGTAGAGAAATTACCATCGCCAAAGCTCCACAACCACGTCGAAGGAGCGTTTGTAGAAAGGTCGGCAAAATCTATAGTACCTGAACAAGTTTGTGTGTAAAAGGCTTTGAAATCAGTAGTGGGTTGTGTAGTAATTGGAATGCACGTCCAGGTTAGTTCAAATCCAGTTCCATTCACATACGGATCGGAGTTGAGTTTGATGGTTACCGCTCCGCTCGTAGCAGTTATACTAGGCGGTAGTGTGCTGCCTGTGAATGACCCAATGCTTGGGCTAGCAGTTGATGTGCCGTTGTATAAATAAATAAAATCATAGTCGTTTTCAAGGTTTAAACTTATAAAATTGATGGTTACACTTGCGGCTCCCGTAGGTGCGATTGTTATAATAGATGTAGAATTGTCAGGATAGTTATTAGTACTTCCCCCTGAGTCATATAGTGTGCCCGAGCAACTCGTCTGCGTGCCAGCTGTTCCGTTTGGCAACATATTGGCCAAACATGGAACTGCGGCATCAATAGTAATATAATTAGTGATAACTTCTACATCGTTGCCACAAGAGCCACCAGAAGCTATAAGACTAACGGTATAGTTGCCAAGTGCTGTGTAGGTATGAATTGGATCAACTGCTGTGCTTGTTGTACCATCACCAAAATCCCATAAATAAGTGCCTGCATTGCTTGAATTATTATAAAATAAAAATGTGCTAGGTGCTGAACATGATGCCGTTTGATTCGCTTCAAAATTAGCTGCTACAGTGCTATTCCATGAATCACCAACATTAACTGCATACCATGCGTTGGTAGTGGCTACTACCTCAGGTGCGTTGCAATTAGGTCCATATAAATCGATAGCCGCTTTGATACTATAAAATCGTGCATCAGTATATTGACAAGAAGCAAACATATAATACGCCATAGCTCGATATATGATTTTAGCTGCTTTGGTAATGCCAATGCCGCTGACCGAATAAACATCTCCCACATCGTTAGTGCCACTTTCGCCAATAGAAAGCAAATAAAACCACTTATTCATAACCCCGCTATTGGTATGAACTCCACCATTGTCTGCGCCCCCAATGTACCAATTTGCTCCAAGATACGTGTCAGGATCGCCATAGGCATTGGGGTTGGACATACTCCTAAAAGGCACACCGATATCCTCTGCTATGGTCCAATTGGCTGTTAAAGGGGGTTTGGCATAAAACTCAACTGCAGCTGCCATACAGTCGCTAAAACTTTCATTCAACGCACCGGGTTCGTTGGCATATTCTAGTGCGGCAGTGTATTGCGTGAGTCCATGCGAGATCTCATGCGCACCTATATCTAGGCTCGTCAAGGGCTGATAGGAGGTATTGCCATCGCCGTATGTCATGCTGTATCCGTCCCAAAAAGCATTCACATAATTCGTACTAAAATGCACATAATTGGTCAATGGAAATCCACTTCCATCGATGCTATTTCGACCAAATACACTTTGATAATAATCGTACGTCATCTCCGAGGCCCAATGTGCGTCTCGCGCTGCTTCGTCTTTTTGTGCATTAGTGCCAAGCCAATTGTTGTCGGTGTCAATAAAATCAGTAGTGCTGTAAACCACCGTCTGCTGCAAGTTATAAGTCTTTATGCCCCCTCCACGACCCACTTCCTGCAATCGAAAAAGTGATGATGAGATACTATCAGTTGTTATTGTTCTCGAGCCACTGTATTTAGTAGCAGCATTTGCAAGCACATCGGAGGTATGTATTTTCTCTTCTATATGCAGCACACTTGCGTCGTTAGCACTGAGATAAATGATTTTATGGAAATGTGGTTTTGCAGCATACACAGCTACTTTATAGGCTAATTGTAAGGGCAACGCATGATCGTTGTTTGGGCTTATCCATGTAGTAATTATTTGGGGGTAATACGACGCCAAAGGATTGTTAAGATTAGATTTCAAGCGTTGCTCTTGATCGAACTCTTCCCACATATAACGCTCAGCCGGCAATGCTTGCATGGCAAAATTCAAGGCAGTTGATGCAGTATAATTAACGGCTGCATCGGTGGTTTGAGTAAAAAATTCACCATTGAGACTATGTATCACATTGTTTTTGGTGTGTAGTAAAATTTGACAATTCGCGACTTGATGTGCTGCTATTGTTACATAATATTTTAAATGCTCGTAGCCCAATTCATCGTTGTATTTATCAACCAAAGTCAATGAAAATAACGAGGGCAATTGAAAATTAAATTTTAACCAACGCTCTAAAACCCGAACACTAGGTTGTTTGCCAGCTTTAAAAGAAACGAACTGAGGCAGCGCAGTATATTCACTCATTCTAACTTCGTCAATCTCAATTGGGAGGTTATTAATATTAAATTTTTGTGCAGTTGCACCCAAGAAAGAAAAAATAAAAAGTAATAGTAAACTATATTTTATCATACAATAATTATGTGCTTCAATATCAAAAAAAATACCTTACAAAGTTACCATATAAAATCTATTTTTTGAATAATATTTGGATGGAGACTTCTAGCCACAGGGCATGTGTGAGCTATGTTTTGGAGTATTTGCTTGGTTTTCTCATCTATATTATCATGTTTCATTTTGATGCTAATAGCTATCTCGGCTACGCACCGAGGCGCAGCGCTCATTACTTTCGTAACTTCAGCTAAACTCCCTATTAGGTTAATGTTGTTGTTTTTTGCATACATGCCCATCACACTTAGCATACAAGCCGCTAATGAAGTAGCAAGCAAATCCGTTGGCGAAAATGCACTGCCGTCGCCATTGTTATCACGTGGGGCAGCCGTCTGTATGGCGTTGCCACTTTCCAAATGCAAACAAGTTGTATTTAGATTGCCATTGTATAGAACGTTACTTGTCATTTTTACGTATTTTTATATATTAATTGTTGTAAAATAATCGCTTCTTTCATCGCCTTCACATCATGCACTCGATATATCTGAACCCCTCTGTCCAACAGCTTGCTATGCACAAAAGTAGTCGCATTCAATGCTTCGTTAGGTGAGATTGAAAGGGGTTGATGCAGCATCGATTTTCTTGAGATTCCAGCTAATAATGGATAATTTAACTGATGAAAATAAGAAATGTTGTTTACTAATTTATAATTGTGTTCTAACGTTTTGCCAAAGCCAAAGCCAACGTCTAATACGACATCAAACACTCCCTCGGATAGTGCTTTGTTGGTTTGTTGAATAAAAAATTCAGCCACTTCGAGTACTACGTCATTATAATTAGGGTTGTTTTGCATCGTATCAGGTGTGCCTTGTTTGTGCATAATTATAACGGGCATTTTACGCTTGGCTGCAGTTGTAAACATAGTTGCATCATGTGTTCCACCGCTTATATCATTTATTATTTTAAACCCAATATCATGCGCAAATGCAGCCACCTCAGCCCGACAAGTATCGATAGAAAACAACGTTGTAGGAAATTGTTCTATTACTTCTTTTGCGATATTGCGTAACAATTGCAACTCCTCCTCTATTGAAATATACGTAGCGCCAGGTTTTGAACTTACCGCTCCAATATCAATTATAGTGGCACCGTCTTGCAACATACTTTTAGTTTTTTGGATGCAATTTTTAATATCTATTTTTGAATTATTGCTATAAAACGAATCTGCACTGAGGTTTAAAATCCCCATTATTATAGGAGTATCTAAGTGGAGCAAAGTTCCACAACAATTTATAGAAAATGTTAAAAAAGGGTTGTTTATTTGCATAAAGAAATTTATAAAAAAAAGTGAATACAACTGCCCAACAATATGATACAATAATACGTAATTGTTTTGAAGTATTTGTTTTAAAAACTAAAGATTATGGCACTGCGTGGCGGTTGTTTCGTATCTCATCTCTCACCGATCAATTATACATAAAAGCCCAACGTATTCGCACTATTGAACTCGGTACTATTCAAAAAATTGAAGATAGTATTATCAGTGAATATCAAGCTATTATCAACTACGGTATCATCGCATTGATACAGTTAGAATTGAACGAACAAGTTGATATAAATCTTAGTGAAGATGATGCTAAAAAGTTGTATAGCGACAAAGCCCAACAAATAAAAGAATTGATGTTACTCAAAAATCATGATTATGGTGAAGCATGGCGTAGTATGCGGGTTACGTCTTTTACAGATATGATTTTAACAAAGTTGCATCGCATCAAACAAATAGAAGATAATCAAGGAAAAACGTTGATATCAGAGGGATACGAAGGGCATTTCATGGACGTAGTCAATTATAGTGTTTTTGCATTAATAA
>JAYVJZ010000175.1:0-9846 GCA_043768865.1 Sphingobacteriales bacterium | reverse complement strand
TATAATATAAAAAATACTGTACTTAGACGGAAGCACAAATCGGCTTAGTGCCAAATGTAGCAGCACTTCCAAGCAACTCTTCAATCCTCAATAGTTGATTGTATTTTGCAATACGATCGGTGCGAGAGGCTGACCCGGTTTTTATCTGTCCACACTCTAAAGCCACTGCCAAATCAGCAATCGTAGTATCCTCAGTTTCGCCACTACGATGGCTCATCACACTATTATACCCATTTTTATGCGCCATCGCGACCGCGTCAATAGTCTCTGAGATAGTCCCTATTTGATTTATTTTCACCAAAATACTATTTGCAGTTTTTGAATCTATACCCTGCTGCAAGCGTTTGACATTGGTAACAAACAGATCATCTCCGACCAACTGAATCTTGTCGCCGATACGCTCTGTGAGCAACTTCCAGCCCGCCCAATCGTCCTCGTCCATGCCATCTTCTATTGAAACAATTGGATACTTTTCGACCCACGTTTCCCAATAATTGACCATCTCTTCACTCGTCCATTCTGCACCACTCGATTTTTTAAAAACATAACGCTTCTTATTCGTATCATACAATTCGCTACACGCAGCGTCAATCGCTATTTTAACATCTTCGCCAGGCGTATAACCCGCTTTTTCAATAGCTAAAAGTACCATTTCAATAGCCTCATCATTGCTTGCAATATTAGGAGCAAAACCGCCCTCATCGCCAACATTAGTCGAATACCCTCTCCTACTCAATACATTCTTTAAGGTATGAAATATGCGAACGCCCATCTGCAAACTTTCACTAAACGTGTCCGCTCGCAGTGGCACAATCATATATTCTTGAAAATCAATAGGATTATCAGCATGAGCACCGCCATTCAATATATTCATTAAAGGATAAGGCAGCAGAGTAGCCGAAGCATTAATATACTTAAAAAGTGGAAGCCCCTCGCTCTTTGCCGCCGCCTGAGCGACAGCAGTACTCACAGCCAACATAGCATTCGCCCCTAGTCGCCCCTTGTTTGGCGTACCATCTAAATTTATCAAAGCTGCATCGATCGCCTGTTGATCGTCCGCACGCATACCCACCAACGCTTTTGCAATATCAAACCGAACGTGCTGCACCGCTGTAAGCACACTTTTACCCATGTACACCTGCTCAATATTATCCCTCAACTCCACCGCCTCATGCTTGCCCGTCGAGGCCCCACTCGGTACTATTGCCGATGCCTGTACACCATTCTCAAGCGTTACAACTGCCTCCACAGTTGGGTTGCCACGCGAATCCAACACCTGACGCCCATGTATGTTTGATATAATTGACATAACTATTTTTTTTACAAAAATACCCTATTATCCACATCAAATTCATTACAAATCACTTAAAATATACCAATGCAAAAATAAAAAAAATTCTAAAAAATACAGATTTGGGCGATCCCTCGCAGATAGCATTCGTGGGGCTAATCGCCACTATACATTCGTATTGCTCGGTCGAGGCCCGGTTCCCGCTATTTTTTAGCGGAAATACCTCAAAAAAATGAGCTACACCTAAGCCTCTATCGCAGCATAACAACAGATAAGTAACATCTATTCATACCATTATATTCTATTAACTATATCAACTATAACAAAAAAAAAGCCATGCTTTGCAGCATGACTTTTTTGTATAAATTATGAAATTAAATTGAGTTAATTATCTAGCAACATTAAAACGCTTAACAGCTACACCTGCGTCGGTTGTGATACGTAGCATATATGTGCCGTTAGCCAAGCCTGCAACAGAAATAGCATTGTTAGACACATCATTCATTATTTTGATTATTTTGCCAGTAGCATCTAACACTTCGATTACACTTAAATTGATGTTAGCACCATTTATAAATAATGTTTCGCTTACTGGATTAGGAAATACAGCTATTGCATTCGACAATTCACTTTCAGCTATACCTACAGTCGATGAGGTAACATTAACATTATCAACATAAAGCCTATTGCCATAACCACTAGTACCTTTGAATGCAATCAATACATTGGGCTGACCAACAAAAGAGTTTAAACTTATAGCTGATTCGGTTCTCCATTGAGCATTTGTAGGTACGAAAGCAGCTGTAGTTGCAGATGCAATAGTATTAAGAGTAGCACCCGCTTTGTCATATGAAGTAGCCTGCCATGTAGCACCACAATCTACTGAAACCAAAATTTGTAACCTGTCACTTTCAGCAGTAGCACTATACTTTGAACTTGCAACATCAAAAGCCAATGCAGCAGATGTAACACCTGCTAAGTTAATACTTTTCATATATAACCAATCTTTATTGCCTGCTGAATTGATGCCAGAGTAAAAATCACACACATATGCATTAGCGTGTATGGCAAGGCCAGCAAACAAGGACCAAGTTCTGCCGTCAGCAGATTCATCATATACGGCAGATCCAGCAGGTGGAGTAGCTCCAAATGGCTCAACTAGTGTGCTAGCTGTAGCACTAGAAGAAAGTATAGCAACTGTTGAAGTAGGTGCGATAAGCATACCGCCTGATATACCACTTCCGTTGATGTTAGTACAACTAGCAGAGATAACACTAGTACCTGCCCCTGCTGTTACAGCTGATAAAGATATAGGTGCAGAGATAGCACCAGGTGCTAATGAACCCGTCCAAGGTGATGAGCCAGCGGTTGCTCCAACATTATAATTGATAGTAAAAGAGGTAACTGTAACAGTTGATTGATTTTTGATAGTAACTGTTGGGCTGACAGTAGAAGTACAATTAGGAGCACCTGTGATACCAGAATTAAGCGTGTTTACTGCTGCAAACGGAATACCTGCAGGCAGTGAAACGGGCTCGCTGATAGCAGTTTGCTTCACATTTTTAGTAGCATCATCTTGTATAAATGCTACAACTGCTATTTCATCCATTTTGTAAATGTTAGCCAACGTCCAGCTTTCAGTATAACTTTGTGTTGCTCCTGCCGCAATAGCAGGCAGTGTTATGCCTGCTTCACTTGGCAACATACGCTTCATAATTGAATAAAAATCAGTTTCGCCATTTGTGCCTGGTGCAGTTGGAAAAGTAATTGTTTTTTCTACAACAGCTATTCGTAATTTATATCCGGCAGGTAGCGCCGATAGTCCGTTAATTGTTGTATTCACTGTTATTGTAGATAAATCAGCAGAGAATGAATGTGAAAGTGTCATATTGACAGGAGATAGAACAGCATACTGTGCATTAATTGCAGCTGTGGTCAAATCACTTGGTGATCCAGCTAAAATAACATTTCCATCAAAATAAATATCAGGCACACCTCCGACGGTATAAAAATCTGCTCTGTTATCAACCTGAGTGGGGTTGTGTAAGTACATAGGATCAAAACCAGGAAAGCTAGTTTGATATTTGATAGACACAACTTTAGATGAGTTGGCATCTAACATAGCATTCAAAGCAGGATTTTGTGATGCACAAGGACCGCACGAGGCTTGCGTAAACTCCTCAAGTAAGCATAAGCGCTGTTGAGCAAAACCTGCATTAACTAGCAACAGAACTAAACTTACAACTAGTAATAATTTTTTCATTTTTTTATTTTTTTGATTAATTAATAATTAAAACAAATATAAATTAACTTTATTTAATAAAAAAAAATATTTTCAACGTTTTATTTAATAAATTGGTATTATTTTTGTAATACTAAGTTTTTAATAAACCATAAATTAAACTACATTCTGTTAATTATGAAAACACTCTTCTTTCAATTCACGTTAGTTCTGTTAAGTATGTACCACGTTTCAGCTCAACAATTGTCCGTATCTCCCAATCCTTCATTGTCATCAGGCATCGAAACAGACGCAGAGATAGTATCTCATGTAAGCATCAACGTACCCGCAGGTACTGCTTTGATATGGAAAAGAGTAGCAAACAGTATTCCTACAGGGTGGACATCACTGGTTTGCGATGATGTACAATGCTGGTCACCCACTTACAACGGAGGCTCTAGTTATACCACCACAGTGGGCAAATTAGATGTGCACTTTGTACCCAACGGTGTGCAAGGCATTGGCAACGTAACGCTGCGTGTTTATAATCCTGCTGATAGTGCCGCCTCTGTAATTGATATTGTGTTTACAAGCAATGCGATGTCAAGCAGTATCATCGACAAAAAAGAGAATGTAAAATTAAAGGTGTTTCCTAACCCCGCATCATCAATAGTATATGTTGAAATCGAACCTATAGCTGATGCATTTAGATTAGATATTTATGATATAGTTGGCAGCAAAGTCAAATCAACAGACATAAATGTAACTTTTGGATACAACACAATGGATGTATCTGAATTGCGCAGTGGCATGTACTTTATGAGAGTGCTCAATCAAAAAGGAGAGGTATTAAAAGCTACATCATTTACTAAAAAATAATTTATTACACATAGCAAAATCAAAAATAGCTCTCTTCAAAAAGGAGGGCTTTTTTTTGGAAACTTCGCATATAACAGCAGAATGGAATACACTAAACTTTCAGTTAATATTAATAAATTTGCACTCGTACGCAATGCTAGGGGCTATCTACCCGATATATTAAAAATAGCTCAACTTTGTGAGACTTTTGGTGCCGACGGCATCACTATTCACCCTCGCCCCGACGAAAGACACATTACAAAAAAAGATGTGTATGATTTAAAAAAAATAATCACTAAAGAGTACAATATAGAAGGCTACCCAACCGAAGATTTTATAAAAATGGTCTGCGAAGTAAAGCCTACACAAGTAACACTAGTGCCTGATGCTCCTCAACAATTGACAAGCGACCACGGCTGGGATATTATAAAAAATGAATCATTTTTACAATCAGTCATAACTACATTACATCAATCGGGCTGCAGTGTTTCAATATTCGTGGATACAGAATCGCACAACTTAGACGCCGCAAAACGAATAGCTGTCGATAGTATAGAACTATACACGGGAGCGTATTCACAAGACCCTGAGGTGTACATATCAAGGTATAAAACAGCTGCTAATCATGCTAGAGACATAGGTTTGAAGGTGAATGCTGGACACGACCTCAACTTAAACAACTTAGCGTTGCTCAAACAAAATATACCATTTTTAAGCGAGGTATCCATCGGGCAAGCCCTTGTGTGCGATGCATGGATTTTAGGATTAGACAATACAATAAATCTATACAAACGATTATTAACATTACCCTAAAAGCTATTTGATTTAAAATAATTATACGTTATGGATAATGAAGAGGAAGTATTGAGTTTATTAGCATTAAAATTTACCCCAAAAATAGGAGATATTACAGCCAAAAAACTTATTACGCACGTAGGGTCGGCTAGTGAAGTGTTTAAAACAAAAGAATTACTTTTAAAAAAAATAAATGGAATAGGAACTGCAACAGCAGAGGCTTTGACTAATAAATTGGGAATGCAAAAAGCAGAGGGAGAGTTAAAATTTATTCAAAAACACAACATTGATATTCATGTATTTAATGAAAAAAACTATCCTGCACGCCTTTTGGAGTGCGAAGATGGGCCTTTTCTTTTTTTTACAAAAGGGAAGCAAGTGCTTCATAATGCTAAGATAATAAGTATCGTTGGTACTAGAAAAGCGACCGACTATGGTAAAGAATTTACAGAAAAATTAATAGCTGATCTAGCACCCTATAATGTAGTAATAGTAAGTGGTTTGGCTTATGGCATAGATATATACGCACACAAAGCAGCTATAAAAAATAAACTTGCCACGGTGGGTGTAATGGCAAATGGGTTACATAAAATTTATCCTGCGGCGCATAAAAACACTGCGATTGAGATGCTAGAACAAGGGGCTTTGCTTACGGAATTTACTTCGTTTCATAACTCCGAACAAGCTCATTTTCCGATGCGCAATCGAATAATAGCGGGCATTTGCGATGCTCTAGTGATGGTAGAATCGGGTATGAAAGGCGGGTCGTTGATTACTGCAACTCAAGCTAATATATACAACCGTGAGGTGTTTGCATTGCCAGGCAGAGTGGGCGATGAATATTCAAGTGGATGCAATTTTTTTATTAGAACGCAGCGTGCACAATTAATAGAATGTGGACAAGACTTGGTTGAACTGTTGCAGTGGGACACTAAAATCAACAACACAACTCAATTACGGTTATTCGACGAGGCCACTGCCGACGAGCAATTGATACTCGCTTTGTTGGGCAAAGACGCTATACATATCGATGAACTATCGGCTAAATTAGGCATAAACAAAGGCAAACTATCGATGCTAATATTAGAAATGGAACTGAAAGGATATATCAAAAATCTACCCGGTAGCAGGTATAAAAAAAACTAGCCGAATTAGTGAAGATTAATCAATAAAAAAACCTTACGAATTAAAATTATTTAAGTGCATCAACTGCTACTTTTTTTAAATTATTTATAATAAACCAATTATATACTATTACATTTTAATCATACATTTTTGAGTATGCAAAAATGTAAACTTAACAGCAAAATAGCTGAAGAGATTTCGACTTTGATTAAATCAAATGAGAGCTACAAAATTTGCTCTAGGCTTGCAAACGTATTGACATTAGCGAAGGGGCAAAGTAGTAGATAGGCTCAAAATCTACTTTTTTTAAGCGATAATCCAATATGTACTTAGGCAAAGCGATAGTAATGCAAATATTGTATTCGGTAATATGATTAAAGTTTGGTATTAATTATTTCGGTGCTTTGGCTTCCCGTAGGGTGCGTGAGGGCGTAGGCGTAGCACCTTTTTGAGGGCGGTATTTCCGCACTCAAAAAGAGCGGGAGACCGAAGACCGACCCTTGCCTTGATAATGTTTGGGGCGATTAGCTCGATACTTTTAGTTGGCAATGGGCACGCCCTACTTTTTTATTATTAGTTGAGATTGGGTCTCTTTGTGGCTGTCATCTGGCTGCGTAGAAGGTAGAGTGGGTGTGGTGGTTTGCTGTTGATCGATATTTTAGGGATATAGCGTTTAATAAATCAATCTTGCTGTGTTGCTTCTTTGATGCTGCGATATAGTCTGAATATGAGGTAGCTGATGATTCCGCCGATTAATAGCCAACGTGGGGTGTCGGTTAGGTTGGGAAACAGATGAGGAAAAAAGGTTAATATGAATACAAATATAAGGTATATTGTGGCTATGCAGAGGGAGATTAGGACGCGTGGATGTCGAAGTAGGCGAAGGATTTTCATAGTGAATGCAGGTGATAATTGCCTTTTTATAGTGCTTTTAACAAATCATATTTTGTAATTATGCATATTTCGTTTGCTGCGTTACGAGTCAATAGAGCACCGTTGTCTTTGGTAAATAGGGAGGTTAGTTTATCGATTGGGGTGTCTATGTTTATCATCGGAAAGGCGGGCTGTAGGACGTCTTGTACTTTAGCATTTTTAACATTTGCGTTGTCCATTATTCTGCTGAGCAATCCACTTTCTGATATTGATCCAACGCATTCTGCTTGGTGCATCACGGGCAATTGTTCATAGTTGTGGTCTTTCATTAATTGTATGGCGTGGGCAACGGTGTCTTCGTTTTTCAATGTGATTAACGGGGTTTTGGCTTTGCCTTTGAGTACGTCTTTTATGGTTTTGGCATCTAAAAATCCACGCTCCATCATCCATTGATCATTATAGACTTTACCTATATATCGGCTGCCGTGGTCATGAAAAACCACTACTGGCACATCGCTTTGCGTGAGTTGGTCTTGCAGTTGCATGAGGCCTTGCAGAGCCGTGCCGCAGCTATATCCTACGAATATGCCTTCTTCTTTTGCTATGCGTCGTGCCATGACGGCACCGTCTTTGTCATTAACCAACTCAAACAAATCGATGAGGGACATATCGTAATTTTCTGGTACAAAATCTTCTCCTATTCCCTCAGTTATGTAGGGGTGTACTTCGTTCATGTCTAATTCTCCGGTGTCGTGGTATTTTTTTAATAATGAACCATACACATCTATGGCCCATATTTTGATGGCGGGATTTTTTTCTTTCAAATACATTGCCGTTCCTGTGATTGTACCTCCTGTGCCTGTGGCTACGATTAGATGCGTAATTTTTCCATCAGTTTGCTCCCATAATTCAGGGCCCGTTTGTTCATAATGTGCGAGCCGATTGGCAAGGTTGTCATATTGATTGCAATGATACGAATTGGGTATCTCCTTGGCTAAACGGCGTGCTTGGCTGTAGTAGCTGCGTGGGTCGTCGGGCTCTACATTGGTCGGGCATACTATCACCTCCGCTCCTACTGCTTTTAGTATATCTACTTTTTCTTTTGATTGTTTATCGGTTGTGGTAAATATACATTTGTAGCCTTTTACGATAGCTGCTAATGCCAAACCCATACCTGTGTTGCCACTTGTACATTCTATAATCGTGCCGCCTGGCTTCAACTTACCCTCTCTTTCGGCTACTTCTATCATCTTTAGTGCCATTCTGTCTTTTATAGAATTGCCTGGATTAAAAAACTCAACTTTGCCATATACGGTGCATGGAAGGTCTTTGGTTATTGCATTTAGTCTGATTAATGGGGTGTTGCCGATGGTTTCGAGTATGTTATTTTTATAATTCATGCTTCTTTTTTTTCAACTATTAATGATGTACAAAAGTACGGATTATTAAAATTAAAGTCGCTATTTAGTTCAAAAAAGAATAATTTTTTTTACCATTTTAGTAGTAATTCCCTATACTAACTATGTAGAGGCATGAAAAAATGTTACCAAAAATATGCGATTAAACTAAAAAAACATCAATCGAGATGTCAAGATTAGTGTGTAGAATTCCAAGTATAGGTTGGCAAGCGCTGAAAGTAATGGACTGTGAAGGTTTGGCTTGAAATCTACTAAAGTATTTAGCCTAAATATTTTTTCAATAATTTACTTTTAGAACTAGAGCGAAGGCGTTGAATGGCTGCATCGCGTATCTGACGGACACGCTCTTTGGTGAGATTATATTTAGAGGCAATGTCTTCGACGCTCATACTGTTTTTTTGGTCGATGCCAAAATATAGTTTTAGAATATCGCTTTGCTTTTCCGTCAATGTCTTCATCGATCTACACAACTCGATTTTCAATGATTCGTGGTGCTCCATTTGATAGGAAGTGCCGTCCACATCGTTGCTTTGCATGACATCGAGTAGGGTACCGTCTTCGTTCTCGCCGATAGGCGTATCAACGCTTATGTGCTTAGAGGAGAAGCTGATAGTTGCGTCTATCTCTTCCATAGATACGTTGAGCAACATCGCCAATTCCTCCGACGACGGTTCACGTTCAAACTCTTGTTCTAATTCTCTAAATGCCTTTGAAATTTTGTTCAACGAGCCTACTTTGTTGAGCGGCAGGCGAACGATTCTGCTTTTCTCAGCTATGGCTTGCATAATCGATTGTCGTATCCACCACACAGCATAAGAAATAAACTTAAATCCTTTGGTTTCATCAAACTTTTGTGCTGCTTTTATTAACCCAAGATTGCCTTCGTTGATTAAATCTTCGAGGGTCAAGCCCTGGCTTTGGTACTGTTTGGCTACTGATACTACGAAGCGAAGATTGGCTTTGGTCAGTCGGTCTAGGGCTCGGTGGTCGCCTTGTCGTATCAATTGTGCTAACACAATTTCTTCTTCAGCGTTGATCAAATCGATTTTCCCAATTTCTACTAAATATTTGTCTAATGATTGGCTGTCGCGGTTAGTAATCGATTTCGAAATACGAAGTTGACGCATGATTAGTTAAGTTTAGGTTTAGACAGTATAAGCAGCTGTTTATTATTAAAAAATCAACTACTTTTAGAATAGCGAATATATAAACGCTTTTTTTAATTTTACTAAAATAATTGCACGTGTATAAAAAAAATTTTATAC
>JAYVJZ010000174.1:0-6901 GCA_043768865.1 Sphingobacteriales bacterium | reverse complement strand
GGCACCAAACCTAGCCATTATTAAACCCAATCGGGCAGCTACTTTAGACATTAAAACCCATAAATAATGATACATATTTAGTGTTCACGTTTGCGTTATTTTGATGCAGCACTTAATTTGTGTTACACTTTTTTTTATTTTTTAATAAGCCAAGACAATGTTCTAATTGTCTTGGCTTATTAAATAGCTTTTTTTAATCAATTTCGAAAACTAACAATGAATGCACTTGTTTATGTTAATAGCAGCCGATAATGATTACTGATGAACGTATAAAATTTGAAAGTTTCAAGGCAAGGAGATACTAGAAGTACCGATACATTTGGACATAATAAAGAAAGCATAAACAGTCATTTAGTTGCTTTATACCCATTGCATTATCATAGGGTTGATGCTCGAACTAGGTTGTAATAATGCTTTAAAAAGTAGCATTGGTATTACCAATATTGACACTAAAGAATCACAAACGAAATAAATTCAATAAGTGTGATATTTACTCATTAGGCACCTGTACCTCTCCTTTTATCAATTGTTTTATCCACTCAGTAGTTACTGATTTAGGCCGTTCAATACCCAGCCCAAGCACACGATCCCAGCAGAGACTCGCCATCACACCCAAGGCACGCGACACGCCGAACATAACAGTATAGAAGTCGTACTCTTTCATGCCATAGTGCATCAAAAGTGCACCAGAGTGGGCATCTACGTTAGGCCATGGATTTTTAACTTTGCCTAATTCTCCCAACACTTTAGGGGCTATTTCATATACATTCCAGACCAGCTGACACAGCGCATCGTCAGGCAAATACTGCTTTGCAAAAAGCATCTGTGCAGTGAATCGTGGGTCGGTTTGGCGTAAAACAGCATGACCATAACCGGGTATCACTTTGCCTTCACTCAAGGTTTGGCGTATAAAAGCCTCTACCTGCGCCGCTGTTGGATTTTGTGTTTTTAATACTTCCTGCATCTCCAACAACCAACGCAAGACCTCTTGATTAGCAAGCCCGTGCAGCGGTCCTGCAAGACCATTCATGCCACTAGCAAAAGCCAAATAAGGGTCGCTCAAAGCACTACCAACTAGGTGTGTAGTATGAGCAGAAACGTTGCCACCTTCATGATCTGCGTGTATGCTCAAATACAAACGCATCAACTCTTTGAAATCGTGCGAATCGTACCCTAGCATATGTGCAAAATTGGCACCCCAGTCTAGCTTTGGGTCGGGTTCTATGTGTGAACGATTGTGATATACACGTCGGTAGATATAAGCTGCAATACGCGGCAACCGAGCTATTAGGTTCATAGCATCTTCGTATGTTGCGTCCCAATAGTCTTTTTTGTTCATCCCCTCACGGTAGTTTTTTGCAAATTGAGACAAGGTTTGCAGTGCTAATATGCCAATGCTAAATTGGGTCATTGGGTGGGTGTTGAGCGGCAGTGCATTCAGTGTATCAAACACATGATGAGGCACTATAGCCCGTCGAGCCCAATTGTTGCTCACTACATTGACGTCCTCCTCCGTAGGTAGCTCGCCCGTTAGCATTAAATAAAATATCCCTTCAGGCAGTGGTTCTGTTCCGCCTTCTGCTTTCGGCAACAATTCCCGCAACTCAGGTATCGAATAGCCTCTAAACCGTATGCCTTCGTTGGCGTCAAGCAAGCTCGTTTCAGTTACTAAACCAATAATACCTCGCATGCCTCCATAGGCTTGCGACACGGTATAATCAGCGAGTTTGAGGTCTCCATGTTCTTTGAGCAACGCTTTCACCTCGTCGCTATAGGGCTTGGCTATCGATATGAATTTATCCTTAATGCTATCCATTTTTATTATTTTTAGTAATTGTACAACAAATTTTTATTATTAAAATGTAAAAATAAATCAACAAGCGAATATTATTATTACGTTATCCTAAGTTTTGAAATAAAAAAGTGTAAGTTAATGTTTTTGTAATTTTTTTGAACAAAATAATAATTGAAAAGTAAGAAAATCGTTGTGCTTAATAAAGTTAAAAGTTCGTATTTCATGCATAATAAAACAACGATTGCTACTGCTTAATTATTTAATTATCATACTTAATTATCGCACTCAAAAATATATATAAATGGCAAAGATTTTTTTATATGTAATCAATTCAATAATTCAGCAATTTTATAATTTAATTTGTAAAAATAATGAGCCTATTTTTTAAATATATGTAACTGAAGCAATTGAACCAAAAGAAGTAGCACAATCAAAAAAAACTAAAAAGAGAAGTAGTGCAAAGGTGAAAAATATTTGTACTTTTGGAGCATGCAATCGTTTCGCCCGCAAGGCATGGGGGTATTACCCACGGCCGTAAAATGGATCTTAATAATCAACGTAGTCCTCTTTTTGGTTACGCAACTCCTACAACAGTCAGGGGTTAATATAGAGGAGTATTTAGCGATTTATTACCCCGCTTCACGGTATTTTATAATTACACAGTTTGTTACGCATCTGTTTATGCACGGCAGCTTTATGCACCTCATAAGCAATATGTTCGCACTTTTTATATTTGGGGCTGTACTAGAAAATGTGTGGGGTTCGAAGCGTTTTGTTCAATTTTATTTTTATTGCGGTATAGGGGCGGCTATCGTGCATTTGGGCATGCAGTGGTGGGAGTTTAGCCAATTGAAAAACGCTATCGATCAGCTTGGCGATGCCCCAACGTATGATATTTTTATTCGGTTTTATAATAAACACATCGCCAACAAAGGTTTTTCGTATGAATACATGTCGCTCATAGATAACGTCAAAGACAGCTGGGCTAATAATATGAATGACACTACACCCTACGCTAGGCTTGCTCCTGCTATCAATATGATGTATGAAATGCAAATGAATGTACCTACTGTAGGGGCATCGGGGGCGGTATTTGGTATGCTAATGGCGTTCGGTATGATGTTCCCAAACACAATGATTTATATCTATTTTCTGTTTCCTATCAAGGCAAAATATATAGTATTTCTTTACGGTGCATTTGAATTGTACAATGCGATGCAATACAACCCTGCCGACAATGTCGCTCACTTTGCTCACTTAGGTGGAATGCTGTTTGGGTTTGTAATAGTTACGATTTGGAACCGAACACAGCGCAATAAATTGTTCTAGTTTGTTTTATTAAATCTAAGGTTTAAAATAAATGCTAAAATAAAAAATTAGATCGAGTTATTAACCAACAACGATTGTAAAATTTGTATGATTTTTGGCGGTTATTATAGATGTAGAAATTCGGAATGCATCGAGCAAAATAGGCTATGCTAGCCCGATTTGGTTTTGAATGTCATCTTAATAGTTGTATGTAGCAAACACAAAGTAGAGGCACGGTTGATGCTTTGGAGTAACGACAAACTTTCAAGATGATGACAGCCTATCGGTATAGCGTAAAAAATCCAAAAATGCATCATTTTTTTTACTTATAGTTGTAAATTGAATTAAGACTACATCATACCTTGGCTGCAGCTCTTGCAGCTCATACAATGGGATATTAAGAATATAATTATACAAAAAGTTCAGGTAGTTCAATTGATAATAAAGTAACTAAATCAATGTCGAAAGACCGAGGATTATTTGGCTACCACGATGCATTAAATCGTTATATTTTTTAAATAATTATCATAAAATAATACGCTCAGTAGCAGCAAAAAAAAGGAATTATGTTACAAACATCTCGCTTAAATCAATGTCAATAATTGGGTAAAAAATTATACGCTATTCGGTATAATTCAATTCCTTGTCGAACGTTTCGTCTATTGTTAATGCTGCCCAAAGTGCCAAGCCAAATACCACAAAACCAATACAAGCTATAGATTGTATGAACCCAATGCTTGGTTTTAAATAACAATGACTGAGGGTCATAAGCGTAACTGAGCCCCGCACCATATTGGGTGCTGTGGTGGTAACTGTGCTTCTAATGTTGGTGCCAAACGACTCAGATGCACTGCTCATAAAAACAGCCCAATAGC
Organism: Sphingobacteriales bacterium; assembly: GCA_043768865.1. Taxonomy (GTDB): domain Bacteria; phylum Bacteroidota; class Bacteroidia; order Chitinophagales; family JAYVJZ01; genus JAYVJZ01. The sequence continues at coordinate 2,923 of JAYVJZ010000174.1, read as the reverse complement.
CGGTAGCAAAGCCAACTAGAAAAACAAAGGTATAAAACACAAAAGTTGAATATGCTGCAAAAAAATAATATAAAATCGTAAATAGTAAGGTCAGCAAAATAAATATCAACAAAACAACCTTGCGTGAACGCAACCGATGACTAAGCAAGCCACTCGCCACATCTCCCAATGTGATACCCATATAGGCAACCATAATCGGCAATCGAGCCTCTGTAGGCGGTGCAATCATTCCTAAAAAAACAGCCATTTCAGGTGAAAACTGCACAAAAAACAACATTACAAACCAAACGGGGATAGCGATTAAGATAATTTTTATGTATTTACTCAATATGTACTTACTTGAAAACAAGTACAAGAAATTTCCTTTTTTTACATCGTTACGTTTTTCAATAGTATGATACATACCCGATTCCATGACTCCAATACGCAGCAGCAATAACATACATCCCAATCCTCCGCCGATAAAATAAGACATGCGCCAATCGTCTATGAGTATAGTTGTCATGCCAGCAACCACCGCCCCAAACAACCCTACCGAGGCAACTATCGTAGTGCCCAAGCCTCTTTTGTCTTTGTCAAACATCTCGCTGACCAACGTAATGCCTGCTCCTAGCTCACCTGCCAAGCCAAAGCCCGATATAAATCGTAACACAGAGTAGGACGTAACATCATACACAAAACCATTGAGTATATTAGCGATAGAATACATGATGATACTCCCAAACAGCACAGATAATCGACCTTTTTTATCGCCCAATATTCCCCAAAAAATCCCTCCTAAAAGCATCCCTACCATTTGCCAATTGAGTAATGTAGCTCCTGCGGAGGTTATATGTGATTTCAAATGAATGAGTTCGTCAGCAGGCAAGGTTTTGGTTAGAATATCGGTGAGGCTCGATACGCGTTCCATGCCAAATAACACTAAGTCATATAAATCTACAAAATACCCAAGTGCAGCCAATATAACGGTAGAATTGATAAGTTTGGGTGGGGTCATTTTTTATATAATTTTTACATCAAAAACTTCTTCAAAATAATAACATACTTTGCGTTGTACCTCAGTATAATCAACCCATTTGCTTAATTCATTATTCATAGAAGTAACCGATTTGTCAACTATGCCACAAGGTACTATGTAGTTGAAATACGATAATTGTGTGTTGATGTTCAACGCCCAACCGTGCATCGTTACCCAACGGCTAGTACGCACGCCAAAGGCACAGATTTTTCGTGCATGTGGGGTGCCACTATCTAGCCAAACCCCTGTCTCTCCCTTGCTTCTGTCGCTCGATATGCCGTAGGTCAGTAAGGTTTTTATCATCACCTCTTCTAGGCAACGCATGTACCAACCTATGTCGGTTTTTAGCTGCTCTAAATCCAAAATAGGATAGCCTACGAGCTGCTCCGGTCCATGAAAAGTAATATCACCGCCTCTGTTATTTTTAAAAAAATCTATCCCTTTTTCTACTAATTCAGCATTAGTAACAAGTAAGTTTTCTAACGCACCGCTTTTCCCAATTGTGAATACAGGCGGGTGTTGGCAGAGTATCAAATCATGATATATTGGCTTTGTATCATCAGGTTGGTTGCGGTTGTGCACCTTCAATTCTAATTTTTGAGCAAATAATTGTTCTTGCTTTTGCCAGGCCTCGGCGTATCGTATCAGCCCCCAATCGTGGTATTTGACGGTTGGTTTCAACTACGAAATTAGACTGCTTTTGAGTTGATTAATTACTTCTACTTGCGTGGCATCTTGTTGCCTTTCTTCTGCTAGCAGCACCGATATCCAATCAACTAAATGTGTCAAATAAAAATATTTTTGCAAAAGGGTATCCCCTACAGGCGCTATATAAAGTACTTTTTCACAAAGTTGTGAAACTACATTTTTTAAAAAAACGGTATGTTTATTTATCTGCGTCTCCTGCGATGTATCATAGATGAAAATAACTTTTTTATCAGGGTGAGTTTCCGTCCAACCTACTATTTCATTATGATTCATTTCAGGCAAAACGTGATGCCAACATAAAATTTTTGCGTTTTCATTTAGCTGTTGTCGTAAGCGAACGGCTATCGGCTCGTAGATGGAAGTTGCATAAATAATCGGCAATGAATTACCTAGATCAGCAACTATCTCATGTGCACGTTGTTTTATATTATTTTGTAATTTAATAATGGTATCAATTGCGATTTGCAAATCGCTAATCGTATCACTAGGCAGGCAGTTCATAGCATCGAGTATGAACAACTGTTGCACCACAGAATACGCCAAAGCAGCACGAGGCGGATAGCCTGAGGGCAGCTGAATATAAGGAATGTGCAACGACTTAGCACGTGCTAACAATTGCCCACCGGAGCTTATACATATCAATTTGGCTCGGCACGCTATAGCTTGCTCAAACGACGTAAGTGTCTCTTCAGTATTCCCCGAATAGCTTGAGAAAATAGCCAAGGTATTTTGATTAACAAAACGAGGCAATTGATAATCCCTATTGACCAACAAAGGCAGGTGTGAGTGGGCTCTAGCAAGCAACCGCACGTAATCTCCACCAATGCCACTTCCGCCTAAGCCACTGATGCAAATATTTTGAACTGACAAATAAGACGCATCTAATTCAAAATTTTTACCTATATTTATGGCATCATTTAATTGATTGGGAAAGTTAATTATTAAGTCTTTCATAGGGCTATCGATCGGGTGAAAACAGATTAATTTATTTGCAAATTTACTACTTATGAGCGAAAATAAAGAAAAAGGTGATGAAGGAGAAAAAATTGCCTGTCAATACCTTATTGCCAAAGGGTTTGAAGTGGTATATACGAATTGGAGATACAAGCATTGCGAAGTCGATATAGTGGCTAAAGACGCAGATAGTTTGGTTTTTGTTGAAGTAAAAATGAGAAGTTACACTGCTTTTGGCTATCC
>JAYVJZ010000173.1:0-7681 GCA_043768865.1 Sphingobacteriales bacterium | reverse complement strand
ATAATGGCTGCCACTAACCGACCTGATGTGTTGGACTCCGCCTTGCTGCGTCCTGGCAGATTTGATAGACAAATATCGATAGACCGACCTGACATCAAGGGACGCCAACAAATATTTGACGTGCACCTCAAGCCGATTATTATTTTAACAGAAGGCAACTTAGCAGTTAATTCACAAAAGTTAGCTCAACAGACGCCGGGTTTTGCGGGTGCTGAGATTGCGAACGTCTGCAACGAAGCTGCTTTGATAGCAGCACGTCGCAACAAAAAAGCTATCGATATGGATGATTTTCATTTTGCTATAGACCGTGTGATTGGTGGTTTAGAAAAGAAAAATAAAATTATATCTCCGCACGAGAAGAAAGTAATTGCATACCACGAAGCCGGTCATGCGGTTATTGGTTGGTTTTTAGAACATACAGATCCGTTAGTTAAAGTTACAATAGTGCCTAGAGGCGTTGCTGCGTTGGGCTTTGCGCAATATTTACCAAAAGAAAATTATATAGTAACTACACATCAAATGCACGACCGTATGTGTATGGCTTTAGGCGGACGAGCAGCCGAATTGAAAATATATGATCATCTCTCAACCGGTGCTCAAAGCGACTTAGACATGGTTACTAAAATGGCTTATGCAATGGTTACTGTTTATGGTATGAGCGAAAAAGTAGGAAATGTTTCGTTTTATGGAATGAACGATGAATATGGTATGCAAAAACCTTATAGCGATGAAACGGCGAAATTGATAGACGAGGAAGCACGCTCAATAATACTAAAACAAATGCACAGAGCATCACAATTGTTAGTTGAAAAATCTGCCGAACTAGAAGCTATAGCGAACGATCTTTTGACCAAAGAAATATTATACTATGATGATTTAGAGAGGTTAATTGGCAAAGCACCATTCGACAAACGTACCACCTATGATGACATAGGAAATGTAATAGAAAAGCCTATACCACCTGCAGTTGAACCTGCAAAAGAAGTATAGTTATTCGTTAGATTGACATAGCATCGAGGCCCTAAATATAGATTTCGACCAACAACAACAAATATCGATTTTGGTATGTTTACAATCGCATTTCCATTCCCAGTATTACCCTCTTACGATGGATTTGTAGGAGTTACGTCCTTGCACTATTTTACTGTTAATTCGATGATAGATGCATATAGTAAGGGTATTTACCCATGGTTTATTGAAGCAGAAAATGTATATTGGTTCAGCCCATTTCCTAGGTTAGTGCTTTATACTAATGCAGTTACTATTTCAAAATCTATGAAACAAATTTTGAAAAACAACCCCTACACTATCACTATCAACACCGCCTCTAAACAGCTGATAGACACCTGCTCCGAGGTGCACCACACAACGGGAGGCACTTGGCTAGACGCCATTTTTGCAAAAATGTATATGCAATTGTCTGATATAGGAATGTTGCAAACGGTAGAAGTATGGGAGGGGAACGAGCTGGTAGGAGGCCTTGTAGGCAACATATTAGGACACATGGCTTATGGAGAAACTATGTTCAACACCCGCCCTAATACATCAAAATTGGCATTAATCTATTGGTGCTCGCATCTTGCACATAAAAATATTCCTATTATAGATTGCCAACAAGACTCAATGCACCTGCGCAGCATGGGTGCTCGCTTAATAAACAGCGAACTATTTCAATCACATTTGCCCTTTACTACACATAAATTTCCCTTTACTAATCATGTTTAAAAAGGCAATATCATACTATTTTAAATGGTTGCGATTCTTTTTTATTGGAAGGCTTTTGCAATTGTATTTTCATTGGAATATGCTTGATAACAATGATTTAAGTTCAATAGTAGCAAGTTTTTATAAAGGTATTCGGCTTGATTTATCTATCATTTCTTATGTATTTTTACCCCTACTTTTTCTACTTTTTGTCTATACTTATTTCAACAATAAAATTGCATTAACCACTTTTTTATATCGAGTAATGGTTGCGTATAATGCCTTACTTCTATTCGTCTTTGCCATTTTGATTAGCGCAGAAATCACCACTTATTATGAATGGAAAAGTAAGCTGCAATACAAGGCATTGCTGCATTTACTCAATCCTAGTGAAGTGGTAAGAACAAGCTCTACTTATACAACTGTCGTGTTTTTAGTTTGCTTTTTTGTTTTGATAATTACAGGTGGATATAGTTTTACAAAATGGCATCATTCAATGAAAAATACTGTTCAACACAATTTTAAAATATTTATAAAACTATTGCTGCTGCTAGCTTGTAGCGTGCTTCTGATGCGTGGCGGCTGGCAACAAATACCTATACAAATCAGTGTTGCGTATTATAGTACATCACACTTTTTGAATGATATAGCCGTGAATACACCATGGGCGTTGATGAGTTCGTATTTACATAACGCAAAAGCAAAAAACGTAAATGTGTATGCTAATATGACCGAGACGGCAGCGCAGAGGTTGGTTGATAGCAGTCATAACCACACAATATGCAATGTTAAAAAAGTGCTTACTGTTGCAAACCCCAACGTGATTGTGTTTGTGCTAGAGGGTTGGTCGGCCGATGTGATGCAAAGCACGAGCAGCAACACTAGCTATGCACCGTTTTTAGATAGCCTTGCAAAGCGTGGCATTCGATTTACTAACAGCTATGCTACAGGTTGGACGAGCGACCAAGGAGTAGCCTCGATAGTTGCGGCTCAACCTGCATTCGAGGTCGCCACTATCAACATGCAAGTTGATAAACTAAGAAAACTTACTCCTTTGAGTGCCCGATTGCCTGCCGGTTATGCTACATCATTTCACTTTGGAGGCGATTTAGACTACGCTAACATCAAAGGGTTTTTATTTGAACAAAAGATACAAACCATAAAAGACGAGGATTTTTATTATTACCTCCCAAAAGGCAAGCTAGGCGTGCATGATGGGATAATGCTCAAAGAGTTTTCTTCTAACTTCGATACCGTTACACCACCATTTTATGCTCACTTATTTACACAGAGCACACACTCCCCATACGATTATCCTAATGCTGAAAAAGGCAGCAACGAAGTGAAAAAATATCTAGATGCAGTAAGGTACAGCGACGAAAGTTTTCGTATATTTTTTGAAACTGTTAAATCAAAAAAATGGTTTAATACAACTCTTTTTGTGTTTATAAGCGACCACAGCCACCCAACCGACAAGCAGTATCCTACGGGTGATAGTCGTAATCATCGAATAGTTAATTTTTGGTATGGCAATGTTATTGATGCTTCATATTGCGGGTACGTCGATAGCCTCGTACATTCACAAAACGATTTTTTAGCAACAATATCAAATCAATTGAATACGACTGCACAGCAAGTGCCTTATTCGTGTAATTTATTGTGTGATTCTATAACTACAACGCCCGCTCCTATTGCTTTTCATGGTATGCATGGGTTTGTAAATGCAACTAGCTCGCACATGAAAACTATTGACAATCACCTCCTCAATAGTAGAGGAAATAGTAGTAGTACTATTGAAGGAGATGCATATTTTCAATGTGCATTTCAAGATTATTTGAATAAATAATAATAGTTTATACTTATATTGCATACCAGCAAGTATAGCATATATTCGCTTAAATAAATTTATAAAATGTTTAAAATAATTACACTTATGTGGTCTTTCTTGTTATCGTTGATTGGTTGTAGCAGCCCTGCACCAGTACTTTCTACTACTTCACATCTCAATGAACAGCAGTCGCTGCATCAGTTCAAGGTGAAATCAATCGATGGAAAAGAGGTCAACCTTGCAGAATATAAAGGGAAAGTAGTCGTAATAGTAAATACAGCGAGCAAGTGCGGACTAACACCTCAGTACGAAAGTTTAGAAAGTACATATCAAAAATACAAAGATAAAGGCTTGGTAATATTGGGTTTTCCATCTAACGACTTCATGGGGCAAGAGCCGGGTAGCAATGAAGAGATACAAACTTTTTGTTCCAAAAATTATGGTGTAACGTTTCCTATGTTTAGCAAAATAGCAGTGAAAGGCAATAGCAAAGATGCATTATACACATTTTTGACAAGCAAAGAAAAAAACGGAGTGTTAGATAGCGAGGTTCAGTGGAATTTTCAAAAATATATACTAGACAAAAATGGATTTTTAATTACATTTATTGAACCAAAAACAAAAATAGATGATGCTGGAAGTATTGCTATCATTGAAAGTCAGCTAGCAAAATAATTTTTCTTTAATACTTTGGTTTTTTCATTAAACATTTGTACATTTGCACTCCTAATAATTACCAACAAAGGTGTATTATTTTGTAAAAATTTGTTCTTTTTATTTTGATATTTTAGGTAACTAATAATATAAGGAGTGGTAGTTCAGCTGGTTAGAATACGTGCCTGTCACGCACGGGGTCGCGGGTTCGAGTCCCGTCCGCTCCGCTGATGCAAAAAAAAGCCGACTTTTTAGTCGGCTTTTTTTTTATAACTACCTCAATATTTCCACACCGATAATATAATAATTATCAATAAAAAACACTTGCTTCTTTATTGCTTATATCCATTTTTTGCTCACAACAATAACCTCGATTTGAGGTACTATTGCAGCAACTACATTAACCAATTGACGGATTAATTGAAATAAATTATCAAATAACTTAAAAAAAAATTAGATTATAACCCCTGCTGCCCATAATATAGCGTACGCCGTTTTGAAGTATTTTGTTTTGTATTCTATGAGTTTGATTTGGGATTCTAACAATTTGCTTTCTCTCGCATTCACCAAAAATATAGAACTTTCGCCGTTCAAAAACTTTTGCTGTTCGGCTTGCAGCAGGCGTTTGAAGTACAATACATTTTCAGTTTGCAACAGCTTTTGATTGTTCAACACATTGTATTCAAAAAAATAATTTTTAATTTTCAATTGTATTTCATTGCTTAATCTACTTCGTTGTAGCATTGCATCATCTATGCCAAGCTGCGCCAACTTATACTCCCCTCGCCCTTTGCGAAGCAGTAATGGCATTTCTACTTTTAGCCCAACATAATAATTATTTTGCAAACGCAAGCTTTGCTCCAGGGTATTGACAAATTTATTTTGTTTATTTAATGACAAAAATTGTAGATCTACTTTGGGTAAATATTCTTGAAATTGTAATTTCCTTTCTATTTTTAATTGTTCTATTTTGAAATTCAACATCAACAAATAAGGATGATTATCATTAAAATCTTTCACTAAATATCGGTATTGCACCACTGTATCAAGTACGGTTTCGCTTTGCTCCCACTCCCTCAAAGGAGCTATGTTTTTAGGCAATGCAGAGGCCTGACCATCAGCGTTCCAAAGATATTGTGAAAGTTGAAGTTCGGCGGCCTGCAGCTCATATATGTGTTGCTGCTCAATAGTACGAAAAGCTAAATATTGCGTATGCGCCTCCAACGTGTCTATAGCCGCACGTTCGCCGAGATTGTATGCCCGTACTATTAATTTTAAACGCTCTTTATTGATGAGCACATTTTCTTTGACTACGGCTAACACTTCGTATTGTTGCAACCAAAACCAATAGGCTTCTATAGATTCAAACAAGATATTGTTGATCATGAGTCGCTGTTCTGCATCGCTCATCTTTACAAATTGTTTGGCTTTCTGAAGTGCAGCTCTGCGTTTGTCGATTATAAGATTTTTTAATAATGGCATTGATACGCCTAAATAAAACGTGCTACCGAGAGTTTGATCTTCGTTCAACCGCAACCCATTCAACTGATTATACCCCGCAACAAAATCAGCTCCTATGCGAGTTGGAAGTACTAATTGTGGATTTTGTGATGTATAATAATTAGAATTTTCGAGGGTTTTGTCGGCAAGGTTAAATTCTAATTTGGGGTCGAACTGCCCCTGTATAGCAAGAATAGCAGCCTCTGCTTTTTTTACAGTAATTGTGGCTTGTTTCATAACAGGATGATACGTACGCACTAGTTGTATAAAATCTTTGCTACTAAGCGTTTGATTGGTATATTGAGCATAGCTTTTGGTTGTAAACACACACAAAAGCAATAATAAACGAATACGTATCATTGTTATTTTCCTTTGTTTTTGTTGGAGTTGATTTTATAAAAATCTGGTGGAAACCCATTAATATTTCGCCACAACTCATACCAAATCGGCACATCGTTGAGCAGTGTTATTGTCTTAACACCTGAACCTACTTTGAGTTGCGGCGGCCAATGCTTTAAATTAGTTGGTTGGCTAACCAAAACCCTAAAAAGTCCCTCCTCGTTAATCGTATTTTCATACGTAACTATTTGCCCTCCAAATGTACCATAACTGTTTTGTGGCCATCCACTAAAAACAATAGCAGGAAACCCATCAAAAATCAACCTAACCGTCTGCCCCGTGTCGATGAGAGGCAAATCAACAGGACGTACAAACATCTCTACAGCATAAGAAATATTAGTAGGTACTATCTGCAAAATATTTTCTTCTTCTTTAATAATCTCACCTAGTCCAGCATTTTTGACTTGTATAACTTGACCATCTTGCGGAGCAAGTATAAAATACAAACCATTTCTAATTTTATAATTTATGATTTGGTTTTCTAACTTCGCTATTTCGCCGTTGCCTGATTCTATTTGCCCGAGGGTGGTGAATTGATCTGTTTGCACTTTAACCATTTTTTCAATATACTCTTGTTCATTGCTGCTTATTTCAATTTTGATGTTAATTAATTCTTGTTGCGTTTGTTGGATTTTATTTTCTATACTAATTTTTTTTGCTAATGCATTTTGATACGAAACATTACGCTGCTGCAGTTGTGTTTGAGATACCAAGCCTTCTTCAAACATTTTTTCTTGTCGTTCATATTGGTCTTTGGCTTGTACTAAATCATTTTCTATTGCCTTTTGCTCCCCTTTTTCTCCCAATAATTTATTCTCAGTTTGTTTAATTTTATTTATTAATTGTTGTTTTTTTAGTTCTAGTGCACTTTTTAAAACTGTATTCTGCTGGTCATACGCACTCACTTTATTTCTATAAGAATCGTTAGTTCCTTTTTTGGCTTGCAGCTGTTCTTCGTTTCTTTTTACTAAATTAGGGTCAAGATATTCTACTTTTATTTCAGCTAATTGCAATAGCGTATCCCCTTTTTTTACGACATCGCCTTCTTTGACAAACCAACGTTCGATTTTGCCAGGTATTGGGCTATTAATGCCCTGCGGACGCTGCTCCGGATAGATAGAAGTAACCAACCCGTTTGTGCGAATGTTTTGTGTCCAAGGCAGCATTAGAAACAAAAAAGTAACCACACCAAAGGCGATGAACCAATAATGTATATTGCTTTTATTGCCAATTTTATAAATTGATTTGAGTGAGGTTAATGGTATTGGATATTGTTGTTGCATTAGAGTACGATTTTACCTTTCTCTAGATTGACAATAACGTTGCACGAGGCGGCAAAGCGGTTGCTAGAGCTTATTACTACTACTGTTGAATCTTTTAAATCATTCAATAGATAATTTTCGATTTTGCTAACGGCACTGTCCGATTGCCCCAAACAGGGCTCTTCTAACAATACCAATTTAGGCTGAGTACACAGAGCTCGAAGCAACAAAATACGTTTAACAGATGTAGAGGAAAGCGAATTGCCGTTGCTGTTTAATTCGGTTTGAAAGCCTTCGGGAAACGAATCAAAGAAATTGTCAAATCCTAACTTAT
>JAYVJZ010000172.1:0-6397 GCA_043768865.1 Sphingobacteriales bacterium | reverse complement strand
TTTTATATTGCTATTGTATCAATCGCTACGTATGTCGCTGCTGCCTGCAACAAGCCGCAACGCTATGCTAGCATACCTCTCATTGCGTATGACACGATTTCCAAAAATCAAACGTTCCCTCTTGACTCATCGCTTACGGTTCAGTTTTTTTTTGAAGACGGAGAGGGCGACCTCGACAAGGTTTTGTACAAAGACACAAGAAAACTACTAATAGATGCAAACTTTGATACATTAGCTACTCCAATTATTATTTTGAAAAACAACATAGCAACCGACGTTTCTGGTACTATCCTCATACGCCCGTTCAATTCGCTTCCTGTCCTTTCGCCTCCTACCGATTCGTTTGTATATATAATTAAATTAGTTGACAAAAAAGGAAACGAAAGCAATGAAATTATTACTGACACCATCATTATGAATTGATTATGAACATCGAATTATTAAGAAAATATAATGTGCCCGGCCCTCGATATACAAGTTATCCTACTGTACCATATTGGGACGCAACCACTATCAACACTGAACTATGGCAGCAGCAAGCCGTCCAAACTTTTACTGCAACTAACACCACCACAGGCATAAGCGTGTATATGCACTTGCCTTTTTGCGAAAAGCTATGCACATTCTGTGGTTGCAACAAAAGAATCACCGTCAATCACGACGTTGAGTTGCCTTATATAGAGACTATTTTGAGTGAATGGAAATTGTATCTTATGCTTTTGCCCGACGTGCCGGTGGTGCGTGAAGTGCATCTTGGAGGAGGCACACCTACTTTTTTCTCTGCTCAACATTTAGATATGCTACTCAATCTTTTTTTTGAAACAGTAATCAAGCATGAGCATTTTGAATTGAGCTTTGAGGCACACCCCAATGTTATAAACGTTGAACAAATGCAAGTATTATATGATCATGGCTCAAGGAGAATAAGTCTGGGCATACAAGATTTTGACGATACGGTACAGCGTGCTATCAACAGAACACAAACTTATGAAACGGTGGCTACGGTTACAGAGCAGGCTCGTGCTATTGGCTATACTTCGGTGAATTATGATTTGATATATGGCTTGCCTTTTCAGACAACTAAAAACATTGAAGAAACGATACGTTTGGTGAATATACAACGCCCCGAGCGTATAGCATTCTACAGCTATGCCCATGTGCCTTGGGTTGCAAAAGGGCAACGGGGCTACAATGATACCGATTTGCCCAAAGACGAAGTAAAGCGGAATCTGTACGAAACGGGTCGCATGCTGTTGGAGCAAAATGGATATACTGAAATAGGCATGGATCATTTTGCATTGCCTACTGACAGTCTCTATATTGCTATGGAAAATAAAACTTTGCACCGCAATTTTATGGGATACACGCATAGTTATACGGAGCTAATGATTGGTTTGGGGGTCTCTGCTATTAGTGATAGTTGGGGGGCTTTTGTGCAGAACAACAAAACGTTTGAAGAGTATGTAAGTATCGTACAATCAGGTGTGCTGCCAGTGTTTAGAGGACACCTGCTGAACGCAGAAGATCGAAAAATACGAAGTATTATATTAAATATTATTTGCCATTTCGAACATACATTCAACGCTAGCGATACGATAGACGTCTATAATGAACGTCTCAAACAATTAGAAAACGATGCATTGTTGCATTGGCAAAATGATACGTTGATTGTTGCTAAAGATGCTCGGGCATTTATACGAAATATTTGTATGGCGTTTGATGAGCGGCTGCACTTGCATCAACCTCGTACGAGTGTTTTTTCGCAAACGGTTTAATGTTGTTATGCAGGCTACGATGATTACCTCAACAGAGTAACATTACCACTTTTTGACACTACTTGATCGTTTTCTAATATGCCCGTAACTAAATACACATAAGCACCCGTGGGCTGCACTTCGCCGTTATATTTCCCATCCCAACCATGCTCTATGCTGTCTTTGTAATATACTCGCTCGCCCCAACGATTGAATACTTTGATAGAAAAAGATTTTAGATGTACTATATGTGCAAAAAATATATCGTTAATATTGTCTCCGTCGGGTGTAAAAACATTAGGAACATATATGCCACAGTTCGTAGTTACATTTATAGTGTCAATAGAACGGCAGCCTCTGTCATCTAGGCTAGCCCATACTGTCTGCTGCTCGCTAGTTATCACCGTTGTTGGATTGGTAGTACCATCGCTCCACAAATGCGTAAATGAAGGGTTGTTGCTGCCGTCACTAAGCACTGCCGATAAGCCTTCGCATATTACCGTATCTTGCCCAAGATTGATATACGGATAATCCACTACCTCTACTTGCCTTGTTGAAGTGCGAACGCCACATACACCGCTATTAGCGCTGAGCACTACGTCGTATAATCCACCGTTGGCAAACACGTGTGATGGGTTTTGATTAATATCAATAGGCGAGCCGTCATCAAAACTCCACGACCAGCTCAGGGGAGTGCTTATAGATGAATCACTAAAAAAGAAGGTATCGCGTTCGCAGATATAAGGCGGCGTAAATGCAAATTTTGGATATGCCACAGGACCTATTGTTATGTTTTGAATCATTGTATCGAAGCAAAAACCGCCTAAGTTGTATATTAACCTAACGGGATAGACTCCCGCACTTGCAAACGTGTGAGAGGGGCTGTAGAGAGAAGAAGTAGGGGTTCCGTCGCCAAAGTTCCAGTTGAAACTCATGCCTGCCGGTGGTGTAGTGTTATTAAAACCAATAGGACTGTCTTCACAATACGGTGGTGGGGCTATAGTAAAAGCGGCGTTAGGATTGGCTGATGTAACGTTGTAAGTATAATTATTAATACAAAATAAAGTATTCTCAGTTTGAAGATTATAAGTACCAACTCCTATCCCACCTATAGATGTACTAGTGCCTGAGCTAGTTGATAAAGTAGCGCCGGTGCTTGTGTTGCTCCACGTAAAATCCCAAGGGCCATTCAAGCCTGCCATAGTGGTGGATAATGAGCCGTTTAAGAATGCACTGCATTCTAAATTATCAGTAATAGTGGTCGGCACATCGTCGTCCACCCATATCATCAACGTATCATAACGTATCGCACCTGTTGGGGTCAGCGAACAGTCGATGTTTAAAATATTCTCCGTTACTTCTAATACTATTTCAGTGTTGATAGTTGCATTATAAACGAATTGATTAGAAGAATCTAATAATACCCCGTTGGCATACCAATGTATAGTAGTGGTAACAACATCTGTGTGATTGAATGGTATAGGCTCAATGAGATACGTGCTAGCGCTAGTAGGAGTGAAGCGATAGCCATCAAAATCAGCAACCCAAAGCGTAGGATAATTACGCCCAGGTACTATATCGGCTATTGTTCCGTCGGCATTTTGTAAACCTTGTATCGACGCACCACTGTTCCAACTCGCGCACAGATCTTTATTCTCAATATGCATTTCGATTATGTTGCCGTTTTCATATAATACTAGTTGAGATGTAAAATCCAAATCAGTACAACTGAACATCGCCACAGTACAAAAGTCGTATATAAATACTCGATTGGGGGCTGCTCCATAATAACTATACGTTATAGTACCAAATACCGAAGGGTCAACATCGTGCCAAGGTGCAAAAATAGCGTTCAACGGATTGGAAGCTGAGGGGCAGGCATTGTTTATAATCCAAGGGGAATAGCCTAACCCATAGGACAAGTCAAAGCTAATATAATTATTAGAGGAGAGTACTGTTTGTGTGTATGTATTGCCATAAAATGTAAATGGAAAACCTATAGGTACTATCTCTGAGTAAACATCGTCAGTATAAATATTAAACGTCAAGCCCGACGGGTCTAGATAATCTAAAGTGATTACGCCCGGAGTGCATAGGGTGTCAGGCCCTGCATAGGTAATTATATCATCGGCTTTGAGCAGGCAAGGCAAGTTCAAAAGCAATATCAACAGCAGGCCTATTTTTTTGTAATGCAGTATAAAAGTAGGTTTCATATTATCACCATTTGATTTAATAATTACAACACAAAATTAGTCCAAAAATCATACAAATTATATTAAATTTTAAGCTAAACTGTAATAAGAAAAATGTCTCGTCCTGATTTTGGTTGACTCTTTTTTGGTAAAAAGTGCAGGTTGGGAAATAGAATTCCTTCTGCCCGTGACCGCTGCTGATTATAAAACTGATGATGAAGATAATAAAAAAAAGCCAAATAGAATTTCGTCTGCCCGAACTAAAGCAAAATAGAATTACAAATGCTCATTGTTATTCCGTCCGCTTAACTTGCACAAAACCCCATGTTATGTGCCGTTTAATTTTCTAAGCTATCAAATAGTTCTGCTGGATTGATTTTAAACTGCAACATATTTGCAGTATTTCTACCTCTATCACCACCTTTTCTTTGAACTGTTATTCTGCCGATTTTAAAGTTTCCCCTTTGAGTAATTTCGATTTCCCCATCACCAAAATAATTCATACAAAAATTCATAGGTTTTAATATCCATCTTGAATTGTTTTTTAGTTTTTGGGCTACTAGAGTCCATTCTGCTGCAAACTGTCCTCTACCTTTTAGGACGTCAGAAACTATTAAAGATTTGTTTTCATCAAACCACTTCAAAATTTGTGTTTGTTCGGTTTGCGAAAATTCGTTTGCAAACATACGTAGTTTGTTTTTTGGACTTAAAATTGTTGGTTTAAATTCACCTGTATATCTTTTTAAGATAGAAATTATATCATTTGGAATGTTCCACATTTCTATATATTTATCTACCCATCGTTTGTCTATTTGATTAAATCCTTTAAGATTACTCACTAACTTAACTTGTAAGTTTTGAACATCAATAGCTTCTTTTATTTTAATAGTTACTTGAGCTTGAACATCAGTTTTAAAACCACTTATTTTCACAGCTTTTACAAATTCAATCTCAGCTAAATTATATTGCATTATTAGAAGCCATTTTTGAGCATCTACATCCTTTCCCCAATTATTAAATTTGTCAATAATGTCATCTTCATTCAAAAATCCGTTTTTTGCAGTTTGTGAACCTAATAGTTGCTCTTTATTCATTTTCTTTTATTACAATGGTTATATGTTTTAAAATATGTTGTAGCACATTAATTGATACACTATTTCCAAATTGTTTATATGCTTGAGATTGTATTGGGTTAATTATAAAATTCTCTGGAAATCCTTGCAACCTTGCACATTCTCTAGTACTTAATTTTCTAATTTTACCATCAATTAAGTATAGCCCTGTTTTTGAACCAACTCCACCACCATAAGCTGACAAAGTAATGGAATGTCCGAGAGGATGATAAATGCGTTCTCCCTGTCCTCCTTTATTTACTTTACCAATTTGAATTGGTTTGTTTAATAATTCAACTTCTTCAAACAAAGAATTTGTAGGAACTACTTTTTTATAAATTGAAATATCAGTACGGTCTATAATTTTAGCGTTTTTCGGATTTTCCTCAATAATATCTAATAATGAAACTTTTTTGTTTAACGGTTCGGGGAATTTGAAACTCTCAGATTTGAAACTTTTATGAAACCCTATAATGTAAACTCGTTCTCTATTTTGTGGAAGCCCAAAATCACTTGCATTTAAAACTTTATAATGCACATTATAACCCAATTCTGTGAGGGAATTAATAATTGTAATAATAGTTTTTCCTTCGTCGTGTTTAATTAAGTTTTTAACATTTTCTAAAAATAAAACCTTTGGGGTATGTTGGTTTATGATTCTTGCAATATCAAAAAACAATGTTCCTCTTGTGTCTTCAAATCCTTTCTGTTTGCCAGAAATTGAAAATGATTGGCAAGGAAAACCTCCACAAAGAATATCGTGTTTTGGAATTATTGATTCTTTAATTTGAGTTATGTCTCCACTTGGTTTGATTTTGTGATTTGTAAAATAAGTATCAGACGCATACTTATCCCACTCTGAGGCAAAAACACATTCTGCTCCATAGGAATTTAAAGCATAATGAAAACCACCAATACCAGCAAAAAGGTCAATATATTTGTAATTATATAATTGCTCTGAATTTGTTTCTGTCATTCTGCAAAGTTAAACTTTTTTTCAATGTTTGAACCGACGCATAAATGGCACATAACAAGCGAATTTATTCATTAAAAAAAGTAAAAATGTATATCGAATGTAACGTTGCAACAGCGCCAAGATGCGTATTCACTTTCGGCAATATAATTGGCAGCTACTGCTTTATTTCCAACTGTTACGCAGTAGGATAGGGTTTGTATTGTGAGTTCAGTTATAATCGATTGCCTAGGCGTATATTAATTTTTGTGGGTAATGATTTTATACTTATTAGATTCAACTAACAAATGCAACTTTTAGGGGTACAAAATTATACATTTTTTTCAAATGAGAGAGCATAAGCCCCCTCACCCGAAATGGAATAAA
>JAYVJZ010000171.1:0-5583 GCA_043768865.1 Sphingobacteriales bacterium | reverse complement strand
TTTAATGAATTACTAGAAATAAAGCGAAGTTTAAGTTTATGGGTAAAGTCTTGAAAAACATTAGCTTTTAGGCACTAGATTAAGTAAATAAAAGTATTTTTTTTAACTGAATAGCGTATTATATTGCTAATATAAAAACATTATACAGTTTAGTTTGATGTAAACTTCAATATAAATGTGGGGTTTCTTAATTTTTTCAGACTAATTTTTAATACCCCAAAAGGGAAATTATTCAATTGAATAGCTACATCAATAAAATTCGTATCGCACTTTTACAAAAGCCTACACACCAAGTGGTTGGTACACGTGGTCAGCATCGAACACTTTGTGTGCATGTGTTACGTGATATTCAAATTCATGTCTAAAATGACGAATAGCCGCAGCCACCGGCCATGCAGCTGCATCGCCTAGTGGGCATATAGTGTTGCCTTCTATTTTGCGTTGTATATCCCATAGTAGGTCGATATCCTCTATTTTGCCTTTGCCATGTTCAAGGCTGTGCAATATTTTTTTCATCCATCCAGTGCCTTCTCTGCACGGGCTGCATTGACCGCAGCTTTCATGATGATAAAATCTTGCAAAGTTCCAGGTATTTCTAACTATACACTGCTCTTCGTCATATACTATAAATCCACCCGACCCCAATGATGAACCTGTTGTAAACCCTCCCTCAGCCAGCGATTCGTAGGTCATTAATCTATCTGAGCCGCTTGCAGTTTTAAAAAATAATTCCTTTGGCAATATGGGTACAGACGAACCTCCGGGTACGCAGGCTTTGAATTCTTTATTGTTTTTGATCCCCCCACAATATTCATCGCTATATACAAATTCATCACACGTGATACCCATTGCTATTTCATAAACGCCGGGTTTATTAATGTTGCCACAAGCAGATATGAGCTTAGTACCTGTAGATTTCCCGACTCCTATTTTTGCATATTCAGCCCCCCCCATGTTGATTATAGGCACAACAGCAGCTATGGTTTCAACGTTATTTACCACTGTAGGATTACCCCAAACGCCCGATATAGCTGGAAAAGGTGGTTTGATTCGAGGATTGCCTCTATTGCCTTCGAGCGATTCTATTAACGCTGTTTCTTCGCCGCATATATACGCACCTGCGCCTGTCTGAACATAACAATCTAAACTAAAGCCAGAACCAAGAATATTTTTGCCCAACCAACCTGCTGCATACGCCTCTTTTATAGCTTGTTCGACTATGTCATGTATCCAACGGTATTCGCCTCTTATGTAAATATAACATACGTGGGCCTCGAGCGCATATGAAGACACAATAATTCCCTCTAACATCAAGTGTGGTAAAAACTCCATCAAATACCTGTCTTTGAATGTGCCAGGTTCGCTTTCGTCAGCATTGACTACAAGATACCTTGGCTTGCCAGACCGCTTGTCAATGAAACTCCACTTCATACCAGTTGGAAATCCAGCTCCACCTCGACCTCTTAGACCCGATACTTTAACCTCTTCTACTATACTATTGGGGTCTTTTATTTGGTTCAATGTTTTTTCTACGCTTGTGTAGCCGCCGTTTTTTCGATATACTTCGTATGATTTGATGCCGGGTAGGTGAGCGTTTGCGAGTAATAATTTTGTAGTTGCCATACGTTCTTTTTTTTCAATTTTAATTTAAACTAGTTGCTTTGATTCTAAAATCCATTAGCAAAGTATCTATTTTTTCTTTAGTTAAATGTTCATGATAATGATGCCCCACTTGCATCATAGGGGCATAACCACAAGCACCCAAACACTCTACACATTTGAGTGTAAACATTCCGTCGGCAGTGGTTTCGCCTTCTTCTATTTGGAGTTTTTGCTTAATATATTCAATAATAGTATCACTACCAACTATCATGCAAGGTCCCGTACGGCATACCTCTAGTAGGTATTTGCCGACAGGTTTGAGGTTGTACATGCTATAAAACGTTGCTACTTCATATACCTCTATTGGCTTGATGTTAAGAAGCTCTGCGACTTGGTCCATAACGGGCGTGCTGAGCCAATTTTGATTTAATTCTTGCACAAAATTCAAAACTGGAAGTAGTGCACTTTTTTGTTTGCCATGAGGATAATGCGTTTTCAACTCATCGATATAGGCCAATTGAGAGTCAGTGAGAGTCAGGCGTTGTTCTACTACTTTTAACATGAATTATGATTTATTATTTCGATGGTAAAGATACAATTCAATTATAAAATATCATGAGTTTTTTTAGATGAAAATGGCAATAATAATAAAAATTGATAGGTTAATTCTATACTCAAATCTAATAATATGGGTGCTAAATTATCGGCGATTATAGTTAATAAAATACCCTACTTTATTGATTTTGAGATGGCTATATGTAACTCTTGATGCACTACTTATGCCATGCCTAATTAGCTCAAACTATTTAATACCAAAGAGATAGATGGAATAGTCAAATGATACGCCCTTAAAAATAAAGCTAAAATATCAGTTTTTTTTCTGATTTTTTAGTATTTTGTTTTACAATAGTTTTTTCTAATAGGCACTGATCTGTTTAGCATTATTGACGTTATTGGTGAAGGTTTTTTTAGCATTTGGAGCATATTTTTTCTGCGATATTAAGCTCCCGGCTATTGGGAGCCAAATTTTGTAACTTTGTGTTTTTGGTATTTTTGTTCGTTTGGCATGATGTAATGCTTCATAATCACCTACTACAATTTATATTTTTTTGGAACTTGCGTACTCCTTTTAGTTAGAAATAGTTGAAAAATTATTCGCATTACAAAGGAGCCGTTCCAGCAAAAAAACTGTCCCCTGATATAAGTGAAGATTCGTTACAAAAATAAGCGGATTGAAACACTTGTTGAAAATAAGCTAAATGGCTTTACGCCACTTGCCACGAGGGTGCTACCTTTTTTTTAAAATAACATAGATTTACTATCGACTTAATTGTAAAGGGGTACCGATTTATAAATCATAGCCACTTAATAACTTATTTTTTAGCAGGTTCAACTAAAGTTTTATTTAATACGTTGCTACTTTTTTTTGATGATAACACTACTAAATACCACCATTTAGTGATTATATTTATATTCTATATTCAAACAAAATAAGTAAAATTTCCAATTATTTTACTTAACAATTACTAACATTGAACTATTTTGTGGTTTTTTTTTACCAGTATAATTATTATGCTTTTATTACAACTAGTAAGATTACTTCTCGTTATTACTTTTGATTTTTACTCTTAATTGGTAAGGTTTTAATCTGCGTAGTTACTACTGCCAAGTGCGTGAGGGGCTGAGTGGAGCTCCTTTTTTTGAATTGTATTTTCAATTAAAAAAAAGAGCGGGAACGGAGCACCGACCGCCGCTGTATTTTGTATTTAGCGGTGGGCACGCCCTAATGTATTTTGATTTACAAATTAGAAGTTTTTGATTACTACCATTATTTCAGTTTTGCTTTTGATGGGTAGATTTTCATTGTATGCGGGTACGAATGCCGGCAGGGTCTTTGCTACGCGAATTACTTCTTGGTCTATGTCGTCGGCGAAGCCTAGTTGTAGGTTCAATTCGCCTTTACGTGCTATGTTTTTTTCCATTTGATAGGCGGAGTTGATGACGTCGCGGCAGCTTCTGTTGATGGTAAAATCGCTTAAATTGCCTAGTGAATCTATGTTTGCATTGATAATCAACGACGTGATTAGCCTGATTTTATTTAACTTTTCGTCGATTTTTATATTTTTTTTGAAATAATTGTCTAGTGCTTCTTGTCCGAGTTTATAATAACTAGCTTTGTAGTCTTTCATTTCCAATGCCGACTTCAATTCCATAGATATTTCGGGCATTTGGCCGGGCATACCTTGAGGTGCCGCTCCGCCTCCGGGTTGAGCCGCAGCGTTTAAAAACAAGAATAAAGCAAGTATGGATGTTACTATAGGTTTCATGATTTTATTTTAATAATTTGTAAAACATATTCAATAAGTGTACCAATTTTATTGTTTAATGGCTTTGAGTGTGTAGCGATTGGTGTCTGTGGTTACGTCAACGAAATAAAAGCCTGCTGGGGTTTTTTGTAGCTCATCGAAGGATATTTTGTATATATAGCCTGCGGTGTAGGTTTCTGTATTTTGTTGGATTAATTTTGCGTTTGCATCGTATATTTTTATATTGATGGGTGCTGTTGATTGTGCTTCGAATATCACTGAAAATGAGTTGTTGAACGGGTTGGGAAGTATCGTTGGTATGCCGTTGTTGTTGGCTGCTACTATTCCGTAAGGTTGTTGTTGGTAATAAGAATTGCAAAAATCAGCTATTCCGTAGCCTAATTTGTTGTCGGGCATTTCATATTTATGACTATTTTGTTCTATTATTTTTAGTATTTCGATGTTATTTTTGTTTGGTAAACTTTGCCATAAACAAGCCGCTGCTCCGCAGAGTATAGGGCTTGAAAATGAGGTGCCATCGGCTGTTCCTACTTGTCCTGATCCTGGTTGTATAATTGCTGCTCTAAGCCCTCTTGCACAGGTATTTGGTTTTGGTTGATTGTCGGAGGTGGGTCCGTAGGAACTGAATCCTGTGGCTATTCCGTTTTCGTCAACGGCACCTATCGACAATATAGAATCGGCATCAGCGGGTGCTCCAAGGAATTGCCAACTATTGTTTCCACTATTGCCCATGCTATTGACTACAAGTATTCCTTTGCGGGCAGCTAGGGCAGCGGCTTTGGACGATGGGCATGTGGTGCCGTTCATATCCAAATAGCTGTGTGAGGTGAGGGCGTCATCGTAGGTTGTGTAGCCTAGTGAGGAGTTGATTAGGTCGGTGCCTACGCTGTCTGCAAACTCGGCACCACAGGCCCAATTATACTCTTCTATGATATATTCGCTGCCGCCTTGTTCTGTGCGTAGTAGCCAATAATCAGCGTCAGGAGCTGTGCCTATGAGTTGGTTGGGAAGGTTAGCGGCTAAGCAACTGAGCACCATTGTGCCATGGTCGCTCGACCAATCATATACTACATTGTCCATATCTACGAAATCATAAACTCCTTTTATTTGGTTGTGGGCTCTAAGGCTATCGAAAGCGCTGAGCATATCTACATTTCTGAATCCACCATCTAATATAGATATTGTCATGCCTTTGCCGGTGTAGCCTAAGTTATGCAAGCAATCAAGTTTTAATTGTTGAACTTGGTTCTGAGCTTGTCCATATTTATACATCTGTTTTTCATTGATTGTTTGTACAAATTTGGTGGAATCGCGTGTGGTGTTGCGTTTTATTTTACGGGGTTGTATTTTGGTCTCAAATGCAACGTAGGGTAGGGATTTGATGTTTACTAACTGTAGGCTGTCTGTGGTGTAAACTACGGCTCCGTTTAACCATTTTGAGGTGCGCATTACCTCCGCTCCTGTGGCTTTTATTTGTGCAACAAATAATGCACTGACAGGTAGATCGGTGGAGTCTATTGGAATGGAATATTTTAGCCTACGTGATATTGCTTTGGGCGATAGGTAGGTGCTAGGGTTGCTTATGGTGTGTGTTTCAGTGTTTTTGTACTTGAATGGTATCCAATATACGGCAGTGTCTTGAGCATATATTTGG
>JAYVJZ010000170.1:0-2048 GCA_043768865.1 Sphingobacteriales bacterium | reverse complement strand
ACGAGTAGGTTGCACTTTCGCCATAATGTACTATCAGTAGTGTATGAAACCAATCAACGATCCATTACATCAACTTATACGTTCGCTCAACAAAAGCGAAAAACGTTCGTTTAAGATTTTTGCCTCACGACATGTGTTAGGTGAAATCAATAATTACGTCAAGCTTTTCGATGCCATAGACAAACAAAAAGTGTTTGACGAAGCCGCAATAATAAAAAAATTTAGCGATGAAAAATTTAGCAATCGATTAGTAGTCGCCAAAAGTTACTTGTATGAAAGCATATTAAAATGCCTCTCGCAATTTCACGCACAACAAGGCGTTAGCAACCAAATCAAAGAAGGCCTAATAAGCGTATCTTTCCTCTACGAAAAAGGACTCTACATGCAATCTCATAAGCTTTTAATAAAGCTAAAAAAGCAAGCCATGCAGTACCAACAACTTCATCTCATTCCTGAAATCGTAAATTGGGAACGAAAAATATTAGAAGCTACCCACTTCAGCGATGTGCAAGCAGGCGAAGTAGAAGCCCTTATACGCGATACAAAATCAACCCTTCAACAGCTTACTCACATCAATAGCTACTGGGAGTTGCAAAGCCAATTGTATCAACAGCACAACCAAAAAGGCATCGCTCGCAACGACGCCGACCTCGATCAATTGAGCGTCATATTCGATTCTCCATTGATGAAAAACGAAGAAGAAGCAGACAGTTTTGAAGCAAAATTGTTACATAACAAAATATTTGCTACTTACTTTTTTGTCATTCGCGATTTTGAAAGTTCATACAGATATACGAAGCTAATGCTTGCTACTATTGAGTCTGAGCCTGATATTATAAAAGCAGAACCACGGCATTATATAAATACTATTTTTAATTTCTTAAACCTCGCCGACGTACTCAAAAAATACGATGAGCATGATTTGTATCTACATAAACTACACGCTATGCAACTT
The DNA here is from genome assembly GCA_043768865.1 of Sphingobacteriales bacterium. Taxonomy (GTDB): domain Bacteria; phylum Bacteroidota; class Bacteroidia; order Chitinophagales; family JAYVJZ01; genus JAYVJZ01. The sequence goes on along the minus strand of JAYVJZ010000170.1, from coordinate 1,093 downwards.
GATAATACATCAGACACCCTCGAAATACAAGTGTTTGAGGGGTTTTCATATCACAGTTTAAAGTATATATTATCAAAAAAACACTCCAAACCCATACAGGACACACTGAATATTATTATAGAAGGACTGACGAAATACCAATTGAAGCTAAATAAAGTAAGCGAGCAAATGTTGATTTTTCATATTTTTAAAGTACTATACGAGACCAATCAAAAGAATGAAAGTCTTATATGGCTCAATAAAATCTGCAGTTACGATTACCAAAAGGCACGCAATGATATTTATTTGTTTAGTACAATAATTAAATTGTTAGTTGGGTTAGAGTTGAAAACCGATATAGCCAAAAGCATTGTGCACTGCTATACTACTTTGATTAATCAAAAAAAACTAAACAATGTAGAGCAGCTAGTTTTAAGCTTAATACAAAGCTGGAGGCACGAACGCAAAGACTTCAAACACTACTTAGCACAGGCGTCTCGTCAGTTTGAAACAGCTATTAGCAATTCGTTTGAACGCAAAGCATTAAGTTATTTTGATTTCAATGAATGGCTTGATTATATGCAACCTAATATTAAATCTAAAAAACAACCCATTACCTCGAAATGATACTCCCAACGCCGGCCATAGAAGCAGCCGTAAATGAATTGTCTAAATTACCGGGAATCGGAAAAAAAACTGCACTTCGCATGGCTATTTATTTATTAAAACAGCCCGCCGATAGAACCGAAAAATTAGCCACCTCATTGCAAACTATGTATGCAAACACGAAGCCATGTGCTACGTGCTTCAACGTCAGCGAATCTGACCTTTGTACTGTATGCTCACAACCCAATAGATTGCATCAAATCGTGTGTGTGGTGGAGCATTTTCAAGATATAATTGCCATCGAAAACACTCGTCAATATCGTGGCGTTTATCATGTGCTAGGGGGTATTATATCGCCTGTAGATGGTATCGGGCCCGATCAATTAAATATTCAAGCGCTGCTGCAACGTTTGCAAAATCAAAACATAGAAGAGGTGATATTGGCCTTAAATTCAAGCATCGAAGGCGAGACTACGATGTTTTATTTGCATAAAAAATTAGAAAATTT
>JAYVJZ010000169.1:0-24846 GCA_043768865.1 Sphingobacteriales bacterium | reverse complement strand
GTAGTGATGAAAATGAATGGGAAATACAATGAAGCAAAAAAAGAGTTTGAATCTTTTATTAAATCTTACAAAGCACCCGATGCCGCCGATTGGAAGAGAAAATCGAAGTTGCAACTAGAAGGATGCGAGGTAGCGCTGCAGTTGCTAAAAACCCCGAATAAAGAAGCCGTTATTAATCATTTAGACAACAACATAAATTCGTATTATACCGAGTACGCCCCTATCCCAATCGGGTTGCGTCAATTGATGTTCTCATCTATGCGGGCCAATGAAGATGTAGTGTTAGATTTTGATTCAAAAAACAAATTATTTTCTAAGATATATTCATCGAACAAAACAGATGACAAAAACGTTACAGAGTTTGAAAATGCAAAGGAATTTAAGTGGTTTAATTCTGACAATGCCCACAACGGCGATGGGGCTTTTAGTACGGACAGACGTCGATTTTATTTCACTAGATGCGAGGCTAACCCTACAGGGGTGGTAGAATGCAATATTTACGTAAGCATAAAATCAGACAAAAAAGGAGTGTGGAACACTATAAAAAAACTAGGTACGGAGGTGAATGTATCAGGCCACAATAGCACCTCGCCAACTGTAGCTGTGATAAAAGGTGGAGTAGAGATATTATACTTCATAACTGACAGGCCTAACGGAATAGGAGGCAAAGATATATGGTATGTAACAATAGAAAAAGACGGTACTATCAAGCAACCGACCAACTGTGGACGCAAAGTAAACACTGAAATGGACGAGATAACCCCATTTTATGAAGCACGTTCATCGACTTTATTTTTTAGTAGCAATGGGCATCCTGGACTAGGAGGATACGATATATTTGCATCAAAAGGGACTGCCAAAAAGCTTGCCGAGCCTATTAACATTGGGCTTCCGTTCAACTCCTCGGTTGATGATATGTACTACATTACCGACAAAAACAACGACGGATATTTTGTATCTAATCGCCCTGGCACATTAGCATTGAAAAGCGAAACGTGCTGTGATGACATATTTAGTTTTACTAACCCACGAGCTGTAATGATAGGCGTAGAGGGATTTGTGGTTGAAAAAATAGAAGAAGAAATGTATTTTTCCAATGGCGGTTCAGTGGTTTTATTATCGTCAGTAGATGGCGAAACGCAAGAAGAAGTACAAATTGAATACGATTCTATTAACAACAAAAGAACGTATTATTTTGACGTGCTGCCCGACAAAGAGTATAAATTAACAGCTACTAAGGACGGCTATTTGACTGGTTTTGCGACATTTAGTACGGTAGGATTAGAAGTAAGCGATACACTATATGCCGATGTGCAGATAGTAAAAGTAATAGCGAACAAAACAGTGGTGGTCAAAGATATATTTTATGATTTTGACAAAGCCTCGTTGCGACCCGAATCAAAACCCGGACTCGATTCGCTGCTAGCATTTATGAATGACAACCCGTTTTTGATAGTTGAGTTGGGCGCACACACCGACAATAAAGGCTCAGACGAATATAACAACGCTTTGTCGCAAGCCCGAGCTCAAACGGTGGTGGACTATCTTCGTAGCAATAAAATAGACTCATCGCGGTTGATTGCCAAAGGCTATGGCGAAAGCCAACCGATAGTGCCAAATGAAAACGCTAATGGTACGGATAGTCCTGAAAATCGGCAACGCAACCGAAGAACAGAATTAAAAATAGTAGGGCAAATATATGGATACAACATTGACTATGAGTCGGTGCGTAGCAAATACATTACCCCTGAAGCGTTGATGAAATTGCGGGCGGATAGTTCAATAAAAGCTCGTATGCAAGAGCAAAAAGATTCAGTGTTGGGGGAGGCTAAACGAGCCGTAGAGGAGCAAGAGGCAATACGCTTAGAAAAAGAACGCAAAAAAGCCGAAGCTAGAGAGCGTGCGAGAGGAGGGACACAATCTAAAGACAATGATAAGAAACCCAAAAAAATAGATGGGCCTTGTAATCAATATGAGCCACTGATAGAAAAAGCAAGTGGACAACAACGCAACGAAAATTTTAGAGATCTTTGGCTCAAAGATACCAAAGCCGACCCAAGTGTAATATCCAAAGAGTGCAGCAAAATATTGCCCTATATGGGAGCTGACGGATTACAGAAAAAAGATAAAAATAAACTTATTTTCTTTAGTTGGGAATATGGCATCAATGGGGACTCGGTGTTGTTAGTAGAAGAAGAAAAACGCAAGTTTGAAGAGGAGCGTGCTAAGATTAAAGATTTGGTAGAACCAATAGAATTGCCCGATTCACTGAAAAAAGACACGATAGCCACTAAGTTGCTAAAACCAAAAGACGACGGTTCGCTCTCGCAAGCCAAAAAAGATGAGCCCAAAGTAGCACAACCTAAAAAAGAAGAAATCAAAGCTACACCTAAAGCAAACGTGGTTAGATGTAAAGATTATATATCATTGAAAGACGAAGCAGGCAAGCAAAAATACAAAGATGGGTATGCAATATTTGCTAAAGATATACCAAAAGGAGCTAAAAATGACGTGGCTGCCGATTGTGAAAATTACGAACCCGTTAAAGGAAAAGATGGCAAAACGCAACTAAAAACCATAGATGGCAAGCTGATGTATTTCAATGTTACACTCAAAGAAGAAGATGCAACCAATGAGATAGAAGCACCAGTAGCTAGTGGCCCACCATGTGCCGACTTCGAACCCGTGAAAGGCACAGATGGCTTACAAATTGTAAAAGATGGCAAAGCGTATTATACCAAAAAAACAAATGCTAAAGCTAAACCTGACGAGTCGGCTGACTGCAAAAACTATAAAATACTAAAAGGCAAAGATGGTAGAATGCAAATGAAAAGTATAGATGGCAAGCCCTTGTTTTATAAAATGGAAGACGGAGGCAGCGACACGCCAAGGCTTATAAACGGCAAAAACCCTTGCGACTTGATAGAAACTTATTTTGATAAAAAAGGTGCTCCCGTCAAAATAGAAGGAAAGCAAGTGTATGTAGGGCCAGGAGGTTGCAAAGCATACTCTCCCGTGCTAGATCCTACAACCAAAAAGCAGAAAAAAGCTGACGATGGAAGGGGGCTGTATTTTTAAATATAGAACTAGAATTAAGTAAACCTACTTTAGGTACATTTGAAATAAATATTGAAAAACAAGAAACTATATACAAGCTCAGAGCTTGAAAGTACGCTGACAACTATGTTTGCAGACGACAACACAACATTCGTTGAAATTGTATATGATAACTATGCCTCCACTTTATACGGAGTGCTATTTAAAATATTGAAAGACGAAGTGCTAGCAGAAGATGCCCTACAACAGACGATCATAAAAATATGGAAAAACGCCTCCACTTTCAACGCTAGCAAAGGACGCGTGTTTACATGGATGCTTAACATAGCTCGTAACACCGCTTTTGATATTTTGAAATCAAAAGAAATAAAGTATAAAATAAAAAACCAAGATGAAGAATTACTCGTAAGTCAAAGCGACAATTATGCTACTACAAACACTAAAATAGATGCAATTGGGCTTAATGATGTACTTCAAAAAATGGATGCAAGCAATAAAAAACTTTTGGATTTAATGTATTTTCAAGGCTATACACATCAAGAAATAGCCGATGAGTTGTCAATGCCATTGGGTACAGTGAAAACTAAATTAAGAAACGCTATATTGCAATTACGTAAAATTATCACTTTCTTTTTATGAATATCGAAGAATACATAGCAAGTGGTTTATTAGAACAATATGCACTCGATAGCCTTAGCATCGAGCAACGCCTTGATGTAGAATCAAACATTGACAGATATCCTGCACTCAAAGAAGAGCTTGAAAAAATAGAAATAGCAATAGAAGAGTATGCAATATTAAACGCAAAACAACTTTCAAAGCAAAGAAGTAATGTTATCTGGGATGCTATTAAAAAAACCATAAATACCACTATTGATAACAACTACCAAACCACGAAGCAACTCAATTGGACTAACTATTTTGCTATAGCGGCATGTTTGGCTGCAGTAATGTTAGCCGCTGCTTGGGCACTACAATATAACAAAACACAAACACAATTAGTTGCAAATAAAGCGCAACAAGATTCAATAATCAAAATAAGTGCAGCTTACACACAGCTACAATATGAACTCGCAACCAAAACGAATGATCTACAAATAGTATCTAGTAGTGAATATAAAAAGATAGTTATAGCACCCACAGACACCACACAAAAATCCGCCTTAGCTCAAGTATATTACAACAAAAAACAACAAAAAGTATTCGTACAGTTAGTTTCCAACGAGCCATTACCACAAGGCAAACAATACCAACTCTGGGCCTTGTATCAAGGCAAACCAATAGATGCCGGCGTTATTGCCTTCAATGCACAGTTGCAAGCAAGCATTTCGATGCCCAATGCAGAAGCATTTGCTATAACTATTGAACCTATGGGAGGCAGCAAAACCCCTACAATGCAGGCTTTAGTTGCATTAGGTACAATTTAATAATTTTTTTTTAGATTTTTAAAAACCAGACTCGCTTTTAATGCGTATGTATGTTATTATTCAAAATTAATAACTAACAATCTCATGAAAAAAGTATTATTCGTAGCATTTATGCTAACAACAGCAACCTCTATCTATGCTCAAAACACAACCGTAGGAGGTAGCCCAATGTTGCCAGCCAAAAACATTGTAGAAAACGCAATCAACAGTAAAGACCATACTACACTAGTAGCAGCAGTATCGGCGGCAGGTCTTGTAGAAACCCTAAAATCGGCAGGTCCTTTTACCGTTTTTGCACCGACTAACGACGCTTTTGAAAATTTACCCGAAGGCACAGTAGCTACCTTGCTAAAGCCTGAAAACAAAGCCACTTTAACCAAAATACTAACGTATCACGTGGTGGCAGGAAAGATGACAGCGGCAGAATTAATCAAAAAAATAAAAGCAAGTAAAGGCACTGCAACTTTGAAAACCGTAAGTGGCGGAACATTGTTAGCCATGATGAATGGTAATAATATTATACTAAAAGACGAAAACAACAACACAGCTAATATTATAATTAAAGATATAATTCAATCAAACGGCGTTATACACAGCATAGATGCAGTTGTAACCCCTAAGAATTAATCAATTAAAAAAATCTTAATCAATTTTAATAAAATAACGTAAACAAAAAAAATGAAAAAAATTATTACCTCATTGTCGCTATTGTGTGTATTATTAAACACAAATGCAGCCCATCTTTCTAACCGATTAGTATTGAGTGCTCGTATGCAAGGCAGCCAGATGGTGCCAGCAGTTACGACTACAGCCAACGGTGTGGCTAGTTTTATGCTCAACGAAACCCGTGATACATTGCAAGTAAACGTAGCCGTAGCAGGGCTTTATAACATGATTACTGGCCTACACATACACGAAGGTGCCTCAGGCACTAACGGAGGCGTTATCCTAGACTTAACCGAAATAGTGGAACACAACGTGGTTAGGACTATAGTAACGGGTAGCGATTTGATGATGATAAAAGCTAAAATGCTGGAAGGCAACACATACATAGTGGCTCATACTGCGGCGAATCCTGGGGGACATTTGAGAGGTCAAATAAGCGTAGAAGCCGATATGCTCGCAACTACGACGCTTAACGGCGCCAACGAAGTGCCAGCTGTAGCAACACCTGCAATGGGCGTAGCGAAAATAGTAGTAAGCAAAGACAGTAGAATGCTTTATTTTAATGTAACCACTACAGGCCTATCAGGTCCGATAATGGGGGCACACATACACGATGGCATTGCAGGGGCTAGCGGAGGTGTAGCGGAGGATTTGTCAAGTGGCATAAGTGCTGATGGCAAGTCTATCAGTGGTTCTCTAACGCTTAGCTACGCCAACTTTGTTGGGTTATTGAAATCAAATTCACTTTATATTAATGTTCACACAGCAGCATTTGCCGGCGGTGAAATACGTGGACAATTGATGCTCAATGCAGGTATGGTGCTTGATGCAATGCTTGATGTTGCCCAAATAGGTGCACCGTTAATGGTACCATCTAATGGCGCCGGACTTGGAAATTTTAAATTATCAACAGGCATGGATACGCTAATGTATGATATCACAGCGTACAACCTTACGGGTGCTATCACAGCTGCACATTTTCATAATGCACCTGCAGGCACTGGCGGGGGCGTGGTACACGATATAACTCCTTCGATTATGGGCAATAGAGTGATGGGTATTTGGACAGCTGCCAACGGCTTAAATGCAATGATGCTATCTGAATTAATGAAAGGAAATTTTTATATAGCACTTCATACCGCAGCTAATGCTGGGGGTGAGTTGCGGGGTCAAGTGATACGATTGGCACGCGAGGGATATGTTATGGAAATAAACGGAATGCAAGAGGTGCCTGCTATCACTACCGCAGCAATGGGTAGCGGTATGGTAACTATAGACAGAAACAAAGAAAATGCGCATTATATGTTAGCATTTGATGGATTGAGCGGGCCAGCTACAGGTGTTCACTTTCATAATGGTGCTATGGGAACTAACGGCGCTGTGATTTACGATTTAACTTCACTATTGATGAATAACGGTGCTTATGGATATTGGCACAGTAGCAGCATGCCAATGTTTACTTCCACAGAAGAAGCCCTAGTGCGCATGGGCAATGTGTATGTGAATGTTCATACCGCAGCCAACCCGAACGGCGAAGTACGTGGTCAATTGATGGGGAATTATATGATATCAAGCCCTACGGTAGATATTATAGAAATTGAAGATAATTTCACTTCTATCAGTACGTACCCTAACCCAGCTGTTGCGCTGTTCAACGTTCAGTTTGATAGCAAAACTAGCGGAGAGGCCAGCCTTGAGATTATAGATATGAAAGGTAGAAATGTTTTAGCTCAAAAAGCAATACTTTTTGCAGGATTCAACGTCGTAACTATCGATGTAACCACTCTTCCAACGGGTGTATATTTTGTAAAATCAAACAACACGATGCTTTCTAAATTAGTAAAATTAGATTAAAAATATGTACAATTCATTGATGGGTTGTTTCAAAATAAGTTGAGTTTTATTTTGATTAGGTTAAAAAGCTTGTGGAAATTAATTTTTCTGCAAGCTTTTTTTGTTTATGTTATACACTATTTTTTGCTTTTTTGACTTGCCATATTCCCACTATCCCAATCGTAAATAACAGCGAGCCAATAGCTAGAGGCGCGGGTACGTCAGGGTTTTGATTAATATCAATAGTGCTCAAATCGTGCTGTTGCAAATAATATAAAACCACCTGTATAGCATTATTCATAAAATGCAAAAACATAGAGATATACAAACTCCCACTCTTATAAAACACAATGCCCAATACTGCCCCTAGCAATAAGCGGGGCACAAAACCATAAAATTGAAAATGAAAAAATGAAAAAATAAAACTTGATAAAACAATAGCAATAGCCGGAGTATAGCGGCGTTGTAGTTCGTTTTGTATCACTCCTCTGAATAGCAATTCTTCCCCAATAGCCGCTAAAGCACCAATCATAATTACATTAAACACTAACTGCCCGATTGTATTCATTTTCAAAAAAGCTTCTGTTTGTACTTTAGCCAACTCCTCCATAGCTTTCATTTTTGTTTCTATACTAAACATAAATGCAGGCAGTTGCATTTGCTCATTGATAACGGCAAAGTAGCCCACGAGAGGCATTACAGAAATCATCAAGGCAAAGCCAAACACTATATTTATAAATGAACAACTCACTAAACCAAGATGCTGCGTAGTTGTAGCGAACGAAATCAAATAACTGTATATAAAACTTGGTACTATCATAATGCCAAACACCATGAAGCACTGCATATACTTTTGTAGCACTATGATAGAGGGGTCGCTGAAGTTGGGATTGAGAACAGTCTGTGCATTGTCCACCCCAAGCAGGCCCACGAAAAATGTAATTGTAATAAGATAAGTAGCCAAAAATGAAAGGCCAAATACACATAAAAAAAGAAAAACAGGATGACGGTTGAGCATTGACATTCGATGAGTTAAAGGGGTAAGTAGGTAGGTGATGTTTGTTTGTTGGACAAGTGTTGAACTATGTTTTTGATGCGCAGGCTAGTATCTATCAATTGCATACGTGCATTGGCATTGCGAGTCGTGTGGTACAAGGCTGTTTCTAATTCTTTGTGAATCGCAAATAACGCTTCTTTTTTATCAATGTCGCACTGCTGCCAACGCTTGTAGGCTTCGTTAGCCGCTTGTACAAAGAAATATTTCAGCTGCTCTCGGTTGTATTTTGAAATGGTATCTACAATGCCTATAGCCTGTTGCATATTTTTTTTAAAACAAGCATTTAACCACTCTATATGCGGCATAGGTGCGTCGGGTCTGTCATTGAGCAAGGCCAATAATGCACCATAATTATACTCGCTAGCTAGCCCCATATCGGGTGTAAAATCATGACCAGCTCGAGTAGCCACCTGCGTAGCCTCTGAGACAGTAAGCGGCCTGAGGCGCCAGGTTTGACAACGTGATATAATGGTATTCAAAAGCAAATCGGGTTCGTAGCTTATCAATAAAAAAATAGTATCAGCAGGGGGCTCCTCAAGCGATTTTAACAAAACATTGATTTCGGTCAATGCTTTCTCAGGTTGCCAAATCAAAAATATTTTTTGCTTGCCTTCAAACACGCGCATAACCACTTGTTGAACAATACTTTGGCACTCTTCAACGTTTATTTTAAGCTGTTTGTTTTCAGCATCTATCATCGACACCCAGTCGTTAGTAGTGGCAAAAGGGGTTTGCAACAACGTTCTAAACTCTGAAATAAAATCATTGATATTTTCGCGTTTTTTTTCTTTGTTTTTATAAAACGGAAAACTAAAATGCAAATCAGGATGCATCAATTTTTTGTTTTTTAAGCAAGCTCTGCACACACCGCACGAGTCGGTAGAGGTAGGATTTTCACAATTAATATACGTCGCAAATGCAAGAGCCAAAGCAAGCGAAGGGCCTCCTGATTTATCAAAAAACAAATGTGCATGATGCAATCTGTTGTCTGTGCAACCGGCTATTAGTTTTGTTTTTAGTTCATCGTATCCTATAATTTCGTTAAACTGCATAGGGGGTTACTATTAAAAAAATGTATTAATAAATCAATGCTAAACATGCCGCAAATTACAAACTATTTAATGTATTATATGATGTGCCAATCAAATAAAACAGCTGTCGAGTTCATAAAGCATAAACGATAACGCTATGCGCGCTGAGGGTACTATTCGCTAGTAGCAAGCCAATACCATTTTGTTAGCTATTGCCTGATTTTATTATGGTTATTAAAAATTTCCATGAAAAGCAAGGAGCTATATTATACTAAATCAACAAACTAAAGCGTTAAATTGGTTTACCTTTGTGTAAATATTTTTCAATAACCCCAAATCCATTTTTTAATACCAATGAGTGCAGCAATACAAATACTATGGTGCGACGACGAGATAGAGATGTTGAAACCCCAAATCCAATTTTTACAAGAAAAAGGGTACATGATATCTACGGTTTCAAATGGATTTGATGCCCTAGAACTCGTAAAAAATCAATCGTTCGATATTTTGTTTTTAGACGAAAGTATGCCCGGCATGAGTGGGTTAGAGACCTTGTCTAAAGTTAAAGAAATAAAAGCCTACTTGCCCGTCGTGCTTATCACTAAAAATGAAGAAGAAAACCTAATGAACGATGCTATTGGAGCTCAAATAGCTGATTATTTAATTAAACCTGTGCGGCCTACTCAGTTGATATTAGCCATCAAAAAAATCATAGAAAAAAAGAGTCTTATTGAAGAAAAAACGAATACTAATTATCAACAAGAATTTCAAAAAATATTCTTAGAAATGAGTAATAACCAAACCCACATTGATTGGGTGGAAACTTACAAGAAGCTTATCTATTGGGAGTTGGAGCTAGAGAAAGCGGGTAGCCCTGAAATGCACAGCATTTTGACAATGCAAAAACGAGAGGCTAACAATGAATTTTATAAATTTTTTACTAAGAATTATATTAATTGGATGAGCAAGCCTGACGCAGATACGCCTGTGATGAGTCATACGCTTTTTCAACAAAAAGTGTTTCCACATTTGAAAGATGGCGTACCCACTATCGTTGTGTTGATAGACAACCTTAGGTTTGATCAATGGCGTGCTATACAACCGATGGTGCAAGAGTTGTTTACGATACACAACGAAGAATCGTTTTATAGTATTCTGCCGGCGTGCACGCAGTACAGCCGCAATGCAATATTTTCAGGGCTTACACCCCACGAAATTGAAAAAAAATATCCAGATAAATGGAAAAATGACGACGAAGAAGGGGGTAAAAATATGTTCGAAAAAGATTTTTTGATAGACCAATTAAAAAAGTATAAAACCAAGCAACTCAAGGCTGATTATATAAAAATTACCAATCACGAAGATGCGCTGATGCTAGAGGATAAAGTGCTGAACATGATGAACTACGACCTCGGCGTTATTGTTTATAATTTTGTAGATATGCTATCGCACGCCCGCACAGAGATGGAGGTGTTGAAAGAATTAGCAAGCGATGAGGCGGCCTATCGCTCACTCACAGTGAGTTGGTTCGATCATTCGCCCCTCCACAATGCACTCAAAAAACTAGCCACCAAAAAAGTGAACGTCATCATCACTACCGATCATGGCACGGTGCGTGTCTCTGATCCCTCCAAAGTAGTGGGCGACCGCACCACCACCACCAACCTGCGATACAAGCATGGAAAAAATCTTGCGTATGACAAAAAAGATGTTTTTGAAATAAAAAATCCACATGAAGCAGGGCTGCCAAAGCCTAACGTCAGTAGTACGTTCATTTTTGCTAAAGAAACAATATTTTTTGCCTACCCTAATAATTATAATCACTACGTGAATTATTATAAAAATACGTTTCAGCATGGTGGCATTTCGTTAGAAGAAATAATCATACCGGTGGTGTTTATGAGCAGTAAGTAGCTAGAGTATCATGTATTTACGCACCCTTTTGTAGTATAAAATAATAAAATTGAATGGAAGTGATTTTAGCAGCACCTCATTTCAACCCCATTATAAATAAACAAATCGATAGTAGTACAAAATAGTTGATGAACTCAATACTAGTAAGCGTGAGCCGCTATAGAAGCTCAACAATCAATAATGACTACAGTTGAGATATTAACTGCCTCAATAACAATATTGTATAAGTACTCTATTGGATATTAACATATTTTTACAAAAAAAAACTATGAATATTTCGATAATTGTAGCACATGCTAACCAAGGTGTAATAGGTGCGAACAATCAAATGTTATGGCACTTGCCCGACGACCTCGCCTACTTCAAGCTCACTACTCTAGGGCATTGTGTGGTGATGGGACGCAAAACATACCAAAGTATAGGGCGGCTGTTGCCCGGGCGTAAGAATATAATTATTACCCGAAATCAAACATTCAAAGTGCCCGAAGCAGAGGTGGTCAATAGTCTCCAAAGTGCTATTGCACTTGCAAGCGAGTTGGGTCATAAACGCATATTTATAATTGGTGGAGGGCAGATATACGAGCAAGCATTGCCCTTGGCAGATGAACTACACATCACACAAGTAAGCGACGAAGTAGAAGGCGATACGTTTTTTCCTGCAGTTGATTACAATTCTTGGACGCTGGTCAAAGAGCAGCACTTCAATGCTGACGCACACCACAAAGTACCATTTGTAATTCGACAGTATAAACAAAAGTAAATAATGCTATTATTTAATTGAACATGCAACCTTTTACTTTTCTCATTCATCTAATTTAATATAACACACACGTGAAGTCAATAAAATCAATATCACTATTAGTTTCAATGTTAGCTTTTTTATTCGCTTGCAAAGAAGAAAATGTAGCTACAATCAGTGCAGCTGATCATCTGCTAATTGAGCTTGCCCAATCAGATATCATACGACAGGTTGAAAATGCTAGTAAAGAAAATGGACTCCTGCGCCAATCTAATTTTTTATGCGCTGATGTTATGATTACGCCCAACGACACCTTCACTTGGCCCAAAATAGTTACTATAGATTATGGCACCAGCAATTGCTTGAGTGCCGACGACAATCGTTTTCATAGGGGCGTTATCACGTGTCAAGCAGCTAATAAACTCTTAGCCAATGATGCTATATTCACTATCAGTCCCAATGAATATTACGTGAGCGATGTCAAAGTAGAGGGCAATTTTGAAATTAAATATACCGGGCGCAATGACAACGAACAGCCCACTTATCTGCTCACCACTACCACAGGACGCTTGACAAATGCTGACGCCAAGACAGTAAACTGGAGCTGCAACCAAACTCAAACGTGGCTAGAAGGCGCAAACACGCTCACCACTTTTGATGATGTGTTTAGTATCATCGGCAATGGCAGTGGTTTGAATAGCGACGGAGTTGCATTCACCTATACAATCAGCAACGCACTCATCAAAGATGTAGGCTGTGCCTGGATAAAAGGAGGCAGCATCACTATCAGCAATGCAGGCGGTGGCGATATGCTATTGGATTTTGGTGCAAACGGCTGCGACAACAAAGCAACACTCACACAGAACGACGCAACTAAAAGTGTTAATCTGCTATAAAAATAATTTAAACAGTTGATTAAATTCAACAGGTTTTGGTTTTAATGGTTTGTATCCTGCACTAGTTGCAGGATTTTTTTTGTAAGAATTAGATTATCATTCTGGATAATTACTAATGCGAATCAGTAATGTAAACGAAATGTTAATCTTTTATAAGGTATATTTTTTAAATTTTGTTACTATTGCAAAATATAAATTGTGTTAATAAAATGAATCAAGTATTACTAATCAACAACAATGATGAAATGGTGGGAACGTACGATAAAGTACTCGCCCACGAAGAGGGTCTATTGCACAGAGCGTTTTCGGTTTTTATATTTAATAGCAAAGGCCAACTGCTCATACAACAACGAGCCGCCACCAAATATCATTCGCCCAACTTATGGACCAACACCTGCTGTGGGCACCCGCTAGGCAACAATACCCTAATAGATGACGCCACGCAACGCTTACAAGAAGAATTGGGTTTTACGTGTGAATTAACTTCAATATTCGCATTCAAGTACCATGAAAAAGTTAGTAGCACCATGTTTGAAAATGAATATGACCACATACTCATCGGCAGAAGCGATGCAGTTCCGACTCCCAACCCGATTGAGGTTCAAGACTACGATTATCAAACCATAGAATCGATTAACAGGCAATTATATCAAACGCCTTCTATATACACGGCTTGGTTCAAGCTGATTATCCTTAGGTTTCCAACATTGCTTTTAATCGAAAAAAACAAACTACTAGCCAAAGCAAAATAGGTATTAATTTTGATGCTTATCTATTTTAATTATTTTTATGATTGATTTTGCAAAAGAAGATTACCATCTATCAGCCGATATAAATGATGGCTTACAACATTTTAGAAAAAAATTCAAATTACCCTTAGTCAATGCAAGCCCTGCTATATACCTAACGGGCAACTCACTCGGGGCGATGCCTATAAGCACGGCTGCATATTTGCAACAAGAGTTGAATGATTGGGGCAACCTTGGCGTAGAAGGTCATGTACATGCTCAAAAACCATGGTTATACTATCATCATAATTGTAAAAAAGGCTTGGCTCACCTGTGCGGCGCTATCGATACAGAAGTAGTGGCAATGAACAGTTTAACGGTTAATTTACATTTGTTGATGTTGAGTTTTTATCAACCTACTAGCCAAAAGTTCAAAATAATAATGGAAAAAGGAGCTTTCCCTAGCGATCAATATTGTATAGAAACGCAAGTGCTTTTTCATGGATATGACCCGGCAACCGCAATTATAGAAGTAGCTCCTAGCGTTGGGCATAGCATTTCAATGGAAGATATAGTCAACGCCTGCGAGGGGCAGGAGGAGTGTATTGCGTTGTTTTTATTCAGTGGGGTACAATATTATACGGGTCAATTATTTGACATTAAAAATATTACTGCTTTGGCCCATAAAATGGGTGCTGTAGCGGGTTTTGACCTTGCTCACGCTATTGGCAATGTGCCGTTGCAACTACATGATGCAGCAGTTGATTTTGCAGTTTGGTGTAGCTATAAGTACCTCAACAGTGGCCCTGGAGCAGTAGGGGGTGCTTTCGTACACGAGCGGCATTGTAACAATCTTCAACTAAAACGCTTAGGGGGTTGGTGGGGCAACGACGAAAAAACACGGTTTTTGATGCGCAAAGGTTTTGTACCCGTAGCGAGTGTAGATGCTTGGCAACACAGCAACGCACCCGTGTTGAGCATCGCTGCTTTGTGTAGTTCTTTAGATATTTTTTTAGAGGCAACCATTGAACAACTTCGTGCCAAATCAATCTTGCTGACGGGATATTTTCGATATTTATTATCTAAAAATAATAATGAAAATTTTGAAATTATCACCCCTTCTTCACAGGCAGAGTGCGGTTCGCAGCTGTCATTGTTATACCAAAAAAATGGCAAAGCCACACACGATGCTTTATTAAAACAAGGTGTGTTGAGTGATTGGCGAGAGCACAACCACAGTGGCGAAGGGGAAGGGGTTATTCGCTTGGCGCCCACAGCGTTGTATAATACGTTTGCCGAAGTTCGTCAAGCGGCAACTATTATAATCAAGTAGCACGATATGCTGCGTCGTGCTACTTAAAACTCTATTGCAAATCCGATAGTTGGAATAAAAACTACGTCGCCTTGATCTAACACTACGGGTATCGCATTACTGCCGTCGGGCAACACAGGAGCTCCGTCAGTAGTTTCAAAGCCGCTATTGTCATCCTTGCGTTTGAATACATAACTCGGGTAGCCGACGTTTTTTTGAAACAATGCATTGGTTAAATCAAAAAACAAATCAAAAGTTAATCGTTTGAAATAAAACTTCTTGTCCACTCTAAAATCGAGCTGCTGAAACAACGGCAAACGAGCCGAATTGATGCGATTAAAATCTAATACTCCTACTCCATTAGTAACATAATTAATGCGAGAAGCAGCCGTGTCGAGCGGTGTATAAGGTACTCCACCCGCCAACCGGTAGCGTGCGCCAAGCTCCCAACCACGTTTGAATTTCTTGCCCAGCGTAGCCGATAGCAAGTGCCTATTGTCCCATGCAGAGGGTATCAATCGGGCATCGTTGCCAGATAGCTTGCTTACCACATACGTATAAGATACAAAACCAAAGAAATTTTTGATTAATTTCTGTTGTACAAAAATTTCAATACCTTGCGCTAGGCCTAGCCCAGTGCTGTTTATGTCTTCATTTCCTATGAATCCAAAGTCGCTGCCTAAGTTGCCGAGCGATATGCCCTCGCGGGTGGTAACAGGATAGTATTTGTACGTTTTGTAAAATGCCTCAGCTGTAATGCGCGTGCTCTCACGTGGTATATATTCAAACCCCGTAACGTAATGTGTGTTTGTAATGTAGCGTGCGTCTTGGTT
Organism: Sphingobacteriales bacterium; assembly: GCA_043768865.1. Taxonomy (GTDB): domain Bacteria; phylum Bacteroidota; class Bacteroidia; order Chitinophagales; family JAYVJZ01; genus JAYVJZ01. The sequence goes on along the minus strand of JAYVJZ010000169.1, from coordinate 9,353 downwards.
GGATAGCTGATTGTCCTGATTGCGGTATCCCAGTATAGTGTAAGACGGCAGTTTGGCATATAGGCCTACAGAGGCGTTAATTTTCCACTTTTCATTGATTTGATAAGTTATAGCAGCCCTTGGCGATAGTGCATCTAATGCATTGTTTCCTCGCTTGGTGAAACTATTCATATCGGTTCTAATACCCGCTGACACTCCTAACTTGTCATTGAAAAAAGTATGTGATATTTGGGCAAAGCCGCCGTATCGAAAAAATTTGATATCCGTTGTGAATTTACTTTGAAGCAAGGGCACTTGCACATTGCCTGTGGTATCACGTATTTCTTTGGTTAGTATTAAATCAAAATCGTTGTTGTATTTAACATATTGAGCAGATACACCGTAGGTTAAGGTAGTCCCTCCAAAAAATTGTTTGTTGGTGATACGCAATTTGTTTTCTATTTCTTGAGATTGTGAGCGTAACAATTGTTTAGTAGGGTCGTTGCGAAGCCCGTCTTCATAGCGTCTGAATAGGTTATTTTGCATATTTCGACTCAAAGCAATATTCAAAATTCCTTTTTTATGAATATGTTTAAAAGCTGTTCCAATAGCATAATTCCATTGATCTATCACCGGGGTTTGTTTGATAATATAGGCGTTGTTAGCGGAGGTGTTGGCAGTTAGTTCACTATAAAAATTATCAATCGCACCAAGTCCTATAAAAGTAAGCGATGTTTTAGGGTTGAATTGATGTGTTACTTTGTATTGAAAGTCCCAATAGTTGGGGCGTATAGCGAGGTCTATTGCTTTGAATAGATATTGTAAATAACTACGACGTGCCGATGCTAAAAAGGTAGTTTTTTTGGATATTGGGCCATCGAGAGTTGCGGCTAATTCACTAGAACCTAACCTTATATTGCCTTGCAGACGTTTGTTGTTGCCATTGCGTTGTTTAAATTGAAAAATGGAAGAGAGTGAATTGTCATATTGTGCATCGAATGCACTAGAGTTGAGGGTGAGTTCTTCTATAAAAGAAACATTCAAGATGCCGTTGCTGCCACCGCCTGCTCCTTGAGTTGCAAAGTGGTTGATAGTAGGGATTTCGATGCCATCGATGAAGTAAATATTTTCGCTCGGGGCGCCTCCACGCACGATGATATCGTTGCGGTTGCTCGAGTTGGGCGTAGTACCGATGCCGGGTAGCGATTGTACCACCCGAAACACATCAAAGTTGCCGCCCGGTGCAGTTTTTATCTCTTGCACCCCGAGGCGTTGCAGGGAGTTAGGGCTTTCAACGGTGCTTACTCGTATGCTTCTATTCGCTGTTATTTTTACGGTGTCTAGCAGGCCTGTTGTAGCTTGGTCTATTTCAAAATTCAACATTGTGATATTGCCCGATGTGATTTCGATATTGTACTTCGCCTCCGTTTTGTAGCCAATATAACTCGCTTGCAAGTTATAAGAACCTACAGGCAGAGAGAGGGTATAGTTGCCGTCTAAGTCTGTTTGAGCACCTAAAAGTGGTTGCGTGTTGAGGGCTATTATATTCACCCCAATCAGTATCTCTTGTGTGGCTTTGTCGCGCACGGTGCCTTGCACTAGCCCTTGTTTTTGTGCAGATACGTTAGTGGCTACGAATAGTGTTAGCAATAAAAAACTTAGTAACCGCATGATAGTTATTTTTAAAATTATAATACTGCGAAGTTAAAAATATTATACACAAATAACCCCAACAGCAAGTATCATAATTATCAATAATTCAAACGCTATGAACGAACAAATTAGGTCATTTAAAAAATATCGTTTTTATCATTACACACTTATTTTTAGTATTATTTATATCTTCAATTAGCTACTAGAGAGTGCATTGCCGCTCTTGCTTTATATTTATTTGCTTTATATTCATTTGCTTTATATTCATTTGCAATATCATTACAAAGCATTCGATATACAAGTCTGTTACTAGCTTAGTGCGTTTATATTGGTGAGCTACCGGCTTTTAATTATCTCTACCGGATTATTTTTATTGCCTTTAGTGTTTCAATTATCTCATCACAACAAAAGCTGCTCTGCTGACACTCGTTCCGTTTATTATTTTTAAATAATACACACCGCAAGCTAGTTCAGCTATTGGTAGTTGATTGTTTTCGACGGTGGCAGTTGCAATATAACCGCTGCTCGTGCTGTATATACTCGCTTTTGCATTGTTATACATACTCGGTAGTACAAGGATATTTGATGTTGGGTTTGGATATACGTTGAACTCAATTTTCTGTTCGGCTAGCCCTGCGGTATTGTTCAGATACTGCATATCTATGTCTATGTTGGCTTGAAAACAATCATACGAATACGTGATTGTAAAAGGGATTGAAGTGAGGCTAGGAGTGGCTGTTGCATTAGCTACGAGATACGCTAGCGATAAAGTCTGCGTAGCCGCTATCGCAATAGTTGTATCGGCTTTTGGAACAAAATAGGGCGATGCAGAGCTTGCAGATATCGTTATAGTAGTCGGCTGAACACCATAATTGATTACTGTTAAAGGCACGTTGTCGGTGTGGTTGGAGGTGGTAAAATCTGTAAAATTGGGTGCTAGCGTAATATATGATTTTGCACACCAAGCATGACCGATATTCGCCCATACCGAATTGTCTGCCAACGGGAGTATGCGGTCGATAGTGGGCCAGAATCCATCTTCAACACTTCCGACTTCGGGGGTCATAGCATACATCTTATTTTTGGTTGTTTGTTCGCCGTACATCCAATCATCACTATCACCGTTCACTATATATCCGATAGTTTGGTCTCCTGTTCCAAACGAATAGCCATTGACGCTTGTAAGTACGCTAGCCACTTGGACAAATGCCGCACTGTCGGGCGTGTAGATACCATAATCATACCCCCACGGGTAGATGAGCACGTCGCTAAAGGAATGATAATTCAAACAAGAAACAAAGGAGTGATTGTTGCAAAAGTCTCGTATAGCTTGGGTTTCGGGCTCCGAGAAGGCACTCGTTCCACGGTAGGTTTGGTCAGTGGTATTGAAGGACGAACCCGCGTCGTCATACGCCCATAGATAGCCATAGTTTCTATTCAAATCTACTCCAAAGGTGCCGTCCATATTGTCTCTGCGATTTTTACGCCACATGCCACCACCCGCAGGATCCATCAAGTAGTTGTAGGCATATCCGTCGGGGTTTAACATCGGTATGAACCACATCTCACGGTCGTTGATTAGGCAATTCAACGTGTCGTCGGTGGTGTAATTATGCAAGAGATATTGCATAAAATATATCAATTGATGAACGCTCATCGGCTCGCGGGCGTGGTGCATAGCCGTATAAAGCACCTCTGTCTCACCTTCGTCTATAGTTGGGTTGTCTGATATTTTTAATGCAAATATGGGACGGCCTTCAATCGAATACCCTATAGTTTGTTTGGGGGTAATCAAACTAGGGAATGCAATAATCATAGAATCCAACTCAGCATACACTTCACCTAAGGTCAAATATCCCCCCATGCTGCCGTAGTTAAAATCAGCAGTGATGTACTGCCCTTCGACACTTGTTTTTTTGCTTGCAGCACCATTCAATCTATTGCGATACCACACGGCTAGATCGTATTCTATCACATACGCCTCGCAACTATTCGCCACCACATACGCCCATTCGCTCTCGCTAAGCTCAGCCACGTAGCCTTCGCCTTGTTTTGTTACTCCCTCCATGTCTATGCCGCTTCGGTCCATGTCTTCCATCGTACAATTGATAGTTTCAAAATACCCACGCACATATCTTTCGGTTTGTGCAAATGCTCCACTATTGCTCATTAATAATAGTATAAGAAAAGATATTTTATTCATAGTGTTAAATTTAATCATTCAAAAATAAAACAATTAAGCACAATACAAAAAGTAATTAAACCGTAAAAAAAACCGTAAAAAAATTTTAAAAATATATTCTTCCGCATCTATTGCAAAAAAAAGTACACAAGCAGCATTTTAAAAGTGGTATTTTACTAGAGATAATGCGAATTATCCTAACAATATCATCTAGCATAGCGGCGTTTGTTGTACAACAATCATGTAACAAAAGGGAACAGTACAAAAGCAATCAAAAAAAACTACATATAATTTAATATAAAACCCAGCTGAGCGATTTACTTCCTATTTCTTAGGTTTTTTGTTTTTTCTTTTGAGCCGCAGGAAACAAAATATTATTCAAAATCAATCGATAGCCCGGCGAGTTGGGGTGCAAAGCGAGTTCAGTTACCGGGTCGCCTACGAGGTGCTGATAGTCCTCAGGGTCGTGCCCACCAAGATAACTCCAAGTACCCTTGCCGAACTCACCGTGTATATAACGTGCCTCATTAGCGGCTTTGTTGTCCCCCATTATCAACACATTGCTTTTTATAAATTTCTTATTGAATGCTGTGGTTTGTCCCATGAATCCTTTGACGGTGGTCGTATGGTTTTGGCATAACATACTCGGCACCGGGTCCCATTTAGCACTGAAATCAAACAACGTAAAATAATCTTGTGGTTTTGTAACTTGACGGTAGCCGCTCACGTCTATATCGCTAAATTCGTATTCCATCGGGTTGGTGCTTAACTTATAATCCTTAAATGCAAACGAACGGGTATAATCTAACTTGCTCCAATATTGTGGGGTGGTAGCGTCGCCATCAAACATATTTTCGCATATATCGAGGCCGTCAGCGGCTAGGGCTATCTCGTAGCTGTCGGTAGCCGAGCACATAGCGAATAGAAATCCCCCGCCAGATACAAACTCTCTAAACTTTCGTGCTATCGCTAATTTCAATTGAGATACCTTGTTGAAGCCCAATTTGTTCGCCATATCTTCATTGTTTTGAACATCGTTTTTATACCATTCTACATTGCGAAAACTCGCATAAAATCGTCCATATTGCCCAGTGAAATCCTCATGATGCAGGTGCAACCAATCGTATTTTGATAGTTCTCCGTTTATAACTTCTTGGTCATAAACAGTGGTATAAGGTATTTGGGCATAGGTTAGCACGAGCGTTACTGCGTCGTCCCAGGGTTGTTTGTTTTTGGGAGAATATACGGCTATGCGAGGTGGTTTTTGTAATTTAACAACGTCCATGTTCACATCAGTAACAGCTATTTCGCTCAATATTTTAGTGTATTGTGCATCGGCTATTACCTCGTAGCTTACGTTGCGTAGCTTGCACTCTACCATTACCTGTGGTTGATTAGCAATACAAAAACTGCCTCCTCGGTAGTTCAATAACCAGTCTGTGTCTATGCCCTGCGATAACGCCCAATAGGTGAGTCCGTATGCTTTTAAATGTTCTTTTTGTGACTCTTCGTCCATCGGTATGAGCAGGTAGGAAGCCCTGACACTGAATATGCTGCTGTATAAAACAATAAAAAAAAGGAAACTGCGCATGTGTATTTGGGTGTTATTTTTAGTAATCGTACTACAAAGATACTGCCAAATTGTGGTGTTGTACAATGCGGCTCATCTTCTACTGATTATATAGATAGTAAGCTACTTAATAATATAATTTCTTGTTATTTATTTTTGTTATTTTTTTTTACCCAATTGACAAAGTTGAAATTTTATAATAACTTTACAATGCAGCTATATCAGGAAGTTGCTGCATTATTATCATCAAAATAAATAAGCTGTTTTTGTTTTGCAATAGCTTGTGCGAGCAGTTGTTATAGCTGCATTTTTTTAGTTTTATTACATATCATAATTTCTGATTGAGTGTTAATTAATAATAAGTAATAGTTATTGTATGCTGATATGTTAATTTTATTGGGTGGGCTTTATTTTGAACTACTTGATTGCATGATTTTTGATAGTTGATTATTTAACAAAACGGCAGTCAATAATGGTATTTGAGGGGGTATTAAAAGGGTACATTTATAGGTGTATTTAATTGTATTCAATTGAGCTATTGCATTATCAACGTTAAATAAACATCGTTGAACTCGCTTATATTTTTTTAAAATCTATCGTTGCACATTGTTTACTTGTTTTTTATTTCATTTTAAGGTCAATATAAGTATTTTCTTGTATAATTTTGTTTTTTCATTAACCCTACATTTTCAGCCATATTTTCTCATGATTATTACTTTAAAAAAAGGCACAGATCCTGTGCTAGCTGCTAGCTTAGCCGATCAGCACAAGTCGATTTATATTGCAGCTACTAGCAGCACAGGGGCGATACTAGTTACGTATAGCAACGTCAAAACCCTGCCTGATGCCATGATAACATACACAGACACTTATGTGGTGTGTGAGACAGATATGCAGCTGAGCAGCAGGGCGTATATGCCTGATAGGCGTACGATACAGATTGGTAATACTGAGATAGGCGGCAATAGCGGCAATTGCGTTGTGATAACGGGGCCGTGCAGTGTGGAGAGCGAGGAGCAGATAGAGCAATCAGCTAAACTCTGTCAAACCCTTGGTGTGAGCGTGTTGAGGGCAGGTTGCTACAAGCCACGCACGTCGCCATATAGTTTTCAAGGATTGGGACTAGAGGGGTTGCAGTTGCTAGACAAAATGCGTACTAAGTATGGTTTGAAAATAATCACTGAAGTGCGCGATAGCACGCATGTTGATGAAATAATAGAGTGGAGCGACATGATACAAATAGGAGCGAAAAGCATGTATGATCATGGCATATTGAAACGCTGTGGCAAGGCGAATAAGCCGGTGCTATTGAAGCGAGGCTTTGGCACAACCCTACAAGAATTGGTGCAGGCGAGTGAATTTATATTGAGCGGAGGCAACCCCAACGTGATGTTGTGTGAGCGCGGCATACGAACGTTTGAAACCAAAACCCGATTTACTTTTGACCTCTGCGGAGTCGAGTGGCTCAAACAGCACACCAACCTTCCCGTTATACTAGATCCTAGCCATGCTATGGGCTATGCTTATGGGGTAGCCAACTTAGCCCGTGCCTCTGTGGCGTTGGGTTGCGATGGACTTTTGATCGAAGCGCACCCTACGCCAACGCTCGCCAAAAGCGATGCCGCTCAACAGCTATCACACCCCGAAATGACCGACTTGCATACTTCATTAAAAAAAGTAGCCGCCGCCGTTGGTGCTAACATCGTTTAATCCCTGCAGCTAGCCCAATAGCAGTGTGTATTTTTAGTACGAATTTTATTCATATTTTTTTTTTTTTTGAAACTACCCTTTACCTTCACCAAGGACCTACTATATCTGCACCTTGCCGTTTTGTTATGGGGGTTCACGGGGTTGTTTGGCAAAGAAATAGCCCTCAGCCAAGTGGCATTGGTATGGTGGCGAATGCTTTTTACTGTATTTTTTTTTCTAATCGTACTCGTCATAACAAAAAAACCAATATGGGTACCCCGACCGCACCGCCCGGCAGCAGCTCTCACAGGCTTTTTGATTATGCTACATTGGTTGTGTTTTTATGGGGCAATCAAGTATGCCAACATTAGTATAGGCCTGAGCTGCCTCTCTTGCGGTGCGGTAGTTACCGCCGTACTCGAGCCAATACACAAAGGCAAAAAAATCAATATAATCAACGTCCTTTGGGGAGTGCTTTCTGTAGTTGGTATCTGCATCATTATCAAGTTTCAATATCAATACAAAATAGGGATTTTATTAGGAATAACAGCCGCCTTCTTAGCCGCTATGTTCACAATACTCAACTCAACATTGACACAACACAACGATCCAATCACCCTATCGATGAACGAGTTGCTATATGGATTAGTTGGGCTCACGCTCCTCCTTCCTATCTATCATACGAGCTACCCCGAAGTAGGTTTGCTACCAACCCTGCGCGATGTTCATCTGCTCCTTGTCTTTAGTAGCCTTTGCACCTGCCTGCCATTCGTCCTATCTATGTTAGCAATGCGCACCCTCAGTGCGTTTGCAGTTACTCTCAGTGTCAATTTAGAACCCGTATATGGCATCTTAGCGGCGTTTTGGTTCTATCAAGAGTACCAACAGCTTGACAAAGGCTTTTGGGTAGGTTCGTTTTTTATCATCTGCTCCGTAGTTGGTTATATAGTACATTCGCACACTTCAAAAAGCCATACCATAGGCCAATAAACCAAGCGTCAGGTCATTACAAAAATCAAAATTTATGCAATCCAACTTTACTTTAACCCTCACAACTATTAACAAAAATAGCGTAACTTCGTAACATGATTTTGTTAAACGAGTTTTACTTAATGCCCGACATGATAGCCTCTTGGATCGCACGATTCGACACCTTTGACTATGTGTTTTGGATCTGCCTATTCGCAGGTTTCTTCTGTGTAATAATAGGATACAACCTATCTGTTATCTCCACCAAATCCAACGCCGAACCCATATATTTTTCAACCTTCAAAAAAAATTGGAACAACAACACCCCTTTCAATATCTTTCATTTCTTCATCGGCATCGGAGCCTACGGTTTTTTTGGGCTGCTCTTCAAAGAACTTTCATTATCCGTCAATCCAATAACACCAGCCATCATAGGAGGGTTCATGTCCATCATTTTATCCGTCCTCATCACCTATTATCTATTCAATCGACGATTCAGCCCTGCCGTCATCATCGCCTACGCTGAGACCACCACCGCCTATGTAGTCGATATAATCCCTAAAAATGAAACAGGAACAGGCGAAATGTCCGTAGCCTACCAAGAGTTTAAATTCATATTCAAATGCTCAACCACAGACAGCGAAGACATAAAACACGGTGCCACAGTCAAAATATTACACCTCGAGGACAATAACGAAACGTTCATGGTAACTAAATACATATAAGATTTAATTTGAATAAATACTTATATTTTTTCATATTAAACTACATCCAATAGCCCTCTCAAGCAAAAAAAAGCAAAAGAAGTAGGGCCTTATCCCTTTGTAAAAAATAGTGTTGCGCTCAACGCCCACAATAGTATCAGCGCAAAAGAGTCGCTGCTTGGCTTTCGCTTTTTTGCTACGAGAAAATACTCGGTTCAAAAAGAGCTACACTGAAATCAGCTAAGGCTTTGCTTATGCGTCAATAGCAGACTATTGTATGCCTTCGCACCCAAAATAGCAAACAAACACTCCGAGCCTCACGTACGACTATATGTATAGGCCAAATAAGACCTTTACACTACTACAAATAAACAAAACGAAAGTTGCGCAGCTACTGGATTCAAAAAATATAGTAGAAAATAGAAGTAAAAGTTAAAAATAAAAGTTAAGTGAAATTTAGCATGATTTTTTTTTTCGTTTTAAAAATAATAATTTAACTTTAATTGTATTATTAGATTCAACTAACAAATGCAACTTTTAGGGGTACAAAATTATACATTTTTTTCAAATGAGAGAGCATAAGCCCCCTCACCCGAAATGGAATAAA
>JAYVJZ010000168.1:0-19143 GCA_043768865.1 Sphingobacteriales bacterium | reverse complement strand
GGCGACACGACAGGTGGGGTAGTGAGGTGTGCGATTGAGAACGTGCCTGTAGCTTGGGGAGAACCTCTAGGATATAAACTGCAAGCGGCTTTGGCACATGCTATGATGAGTATCAATGCAGCACATGCCTTTGAGTATGGTAGCGGTATGTCAGGCACTGCGATGCTCGGAAGTGAACACAACGACGCCATGAAAGACGGTTATTTTTTATCCAATTATTCGGGCGGCATACAAGGCGGCATATCCAACGGCAATACAATAGCCTTCAGGGTAGGGTTTAAACCTATATCATCTATAAAAATAGAACAATTGACAATGGATTTTAATAACGAAAATACAAAATTAAAAATAGAAGGACGGCACGACCCTTGCCCTGTGATACGCGCTATACCAATTGTAGAAGCAATGGCAGCGATAGTTTTGGCAGATATGTTTATGTTTTCAAAAGTTTCTAAGTTGTGAATTGGGCGATAGAGATGCCTGAAATAGAGGTGGCATTCAAGTTGAATGTGCAAGATAAAATATTGATGCTAGGTTCTTGTTTTACTGAAAACATAGGAGCAAAATTTTTGGAATTAGGCATGAACGTTACTATAAACCCTGCGGGCAGTCATTATCATGCTATGTCATCTTTTGATTTTTTAGACCGTATTGTTGCAAATAAGACTTTTACAAATGATGATATAGTGCAGCATCAACAAAAGTTTTATAGCTGGCATCATCATACATCTATTAACGATAAGGCATGCGAGGTGCTTTTAAATAACATCAACAACACACTCTCAACTGTGCGTCAAAGTATTGATACTACTGATGTTTTGATAATAACCTTAGGCACTGCCATTGGTTACACATTGCTGAGTAACGATACGTTGGTTGCGAACTGTCATAAGCAAAATCCTACCCTTTTTGTTAAAAATTTATCTACAAGCAACGATATTTACCTCAAAGCACGCAACGTGTTAATTGGATTGTTTGAACAAAATAAAACCCTGAAAGTACTACTCACAGTGAGTCCTGTCAGATACATAAAAGATGGATTGGTGGATAATAATAGAAGCAAAGCACAATTAATTGAGGCAATACGATTATTGCAAAAATGTTTTTCAAATGTATTTTATTTTCCTGCTTATGAAGTGATAATCGATGTGTTGCGTGATTATAGATTTTATAAAGAAGATAAAGTGCATCCCACCAACGAAGCCATAACCGAGCTATGGCATTGGTTTGTATCGAATTATTTTACTGATCATCATCAACACATTATCAAAGAAATAAGTAAATTAAATCGGGCTTGCTCGCATCAATCTGATACGTTTATAGGAGCTTTCATACAGAAAAACGAAGCCCTTTTGCAAACCATTCAAAACGCAGCACCCACTTTGAATTTATCAAAATACCGAACTCGTTTAACTGAATTAAAAAAATATGCAGAATAAAACAATAGCTATGATATTGTGTGCAGGCTACGGTACACGCATGCGTCCTCTCACAGACGCTATACCCAAAGCCCTGATTATGATTGGCGACAAGACGTTGCTTGAGCATAATCTTGAACATATTTCAAGGTTTGGGATTCATGATTTTGTAATCAATACACACTATTGTGCAGATGTATTAACATCTTATGTTACTTCGCATTTAGCCAAAAAATTTAAAATTAAATTGATTCATGAACCTGAAACCCTTCTTGACACAGGCGGTGGGGTTTGGAATGCAGTTAGTTTGTTTAAAGATTTTGATACGATTTTGATATATAATGTGGATATTTTATCTTCTATTGACCTTACTTGTTTATTAGATAACCATCGCACTACCAATGCGTTGTGTACCTTAGCAGTAACCCAAAGAAGCTCTTCTCGTTATTTATTATTTATGGATAAACAATTAGTTGGGTGGCATAATACTAAAACCAATGAAGAAAAGTGGGTCAATGAAAAGATTATAAATGCGATGCCGTATGCGTTTTCGGGCATACACTTAGTACAAAAAAATACCATCAATTTATACCCACGAACAGGTTCTTTTTCGATTATAGATATGTATTTGAAAATAGCTGCACAGCAAAACGTTTTCAAATTTGATCATACCAATGATGTGATTATTGATGTTGGGACGCCCTCTCAAATCGAGCCCGCAATTGAATATCTGCGTCTTTATGATAAGAAATATAAATACTAATTTATTGCAATACAATTGAATTTTTATGTTTTATTAGCATTAAAATTAGGAATATTGATGTGCTATACCTTTTTAGTTTAGTACCTTTGTATCATAAATTATTAAACAGAAATAGTATTATGCAACAAGACAAGTTTGAGTACCATGATTATTATCAAATAGATGAATTGTTATCCCCAGAACATCTGATGATAAAGGATAGCGTTCGGCAGTTTGTAAAAAAAGAAATTTCACCAATAATAGAGGATTGTGCACAGGAGTGTAAATTTCCTAAGCACTTAGTGCCTATGATGGGGCAGCTCGGGCTCTTTGGCCCTACAGTTGATACCAAATACGGTGGCGGTGGTCTTGATTATATTTCTTATGGTATTATGATGATGGAGCTAGAGCGTTGCGATTCGGGCATTAGAAGTACAGCCTCGGTGCAAGGTTCATTGGTTATGTATCCTATCGCTAAGTTTGGTAGCGAAGAGCAGAAGGTAAAATTTTTACCAAAACTTGCCTCTGGAGAATGGTTGGGCTGTTTTGGTTTGACTGAACCCAATCACGGTAGCGATCCGCAGGGCATGGAAACCAACCTCACCGACATGGGCGATCATTATTTGTTAAATGGTGCTAAAATGTGGATTAGTAATGCTCCTGAGGCACAAGTGGCGGTAGTTTGGGCGAAAAACAAAGCTGAAAACGATGCTATATGTGGGGTAATTGTAGAACGAGGTATGGAGGGGTTCACAACGCCTGAAACACACGGTAAGTGGAGCCTAAGGGCTAGTTGTACGGGTGAGTTAGTATTTGATAATGTTAAAATACCAAAGGAAAATGTGCTTCCCCACGTTCGTGGTCTTAAAGGCCCTTTGACATGCCTAACCTCTGCTCGCTACGGCATCGCCTGGGGTGCGATAGGTGCGGCTTTGGACTGCTATGATTCCGCTTTGCGATACAGCAAAGAGCGTATTCAGTTTAATCGTCCTATAGGTGGTTTTCAATTAACACAAAAGAAATTAGCAGAAATGATAACCGAGATAACCAAAGCACAATTGATGGTTTGGAGGGTAGGTACGCTGATGAGCGAAGGGCGTGCTACGCCTGCTCAAGTGAGTATGGCCAAGCGTAATAACGTAGATATGGCATTGAAAGTAGCACGTGAGGCAAGGCAAATACATGGGGGCATGGGCATCACGGGCGAATACCCAATCATGCGTCACATGATGAACCTAGAAAGTGTGGTTACATACGAGGGTACACACGATATTCATCTTTTGATTACGGGTATGGATATCACTGGTTTCAATGCTTTCAAGTAGCAGATTACTTAAAATTGGTAATTAATAAAATTCCCAATAATAACTACCGTCGTCATTAATCTGCACCTCAGGTGGACGGCGGTGTATTTCAAATTTTCGGTATCCGGGAAATAAATCATTCTCCCAAAATCGTATCAAATCCTTGCGGTCAGCGTATTCACGCTTTGCCCTACGTAGATTCTCAAACGTTAATTTGAATGGAAAAATATGAACAGGAATTGCGATTTGTCCATAATCGCTTGCATAAAGACACATCAAATAGACTTCTTTGATGCCGTCGTCTGTGATTGGTATGCAGCCAATAGAGGAGCAATGACCGTGTATGTAGATATCGCCGCCTTTGTTGGTTGCAAAGCTTCGCAATTGATCGCTTTTGTTAGGATAATTTATACCCAAAGATAAGAAATAATCGCTTGTGGGATTGAATTCGTTAATGTAATAAAACCCTTCGGGCACTTGCATATCACCCTCCTCTCGCTTGGGCCCTAATATACCCGAAAGCTGACAGTTTTTATAAACTTTGAGTAGTACGTATTTGTTTTCATTGTCCAACCTCGCCCAAAGTTCTAAGGTGCGTTCACGTTTAAATGAACGTAAAAAAACCTGCTTGGGTGGAAACGAAATTCCGTTCATTTCACACATACGCTTGAGTACCGCATTTTTGTCGCGTTTAGCCAAAGCCACCCTGTCGCCAGTATAGGGCACTTCATACTGTGCTTTTGCAGATATTGCAATGCAAATTAATAGCAATAAAATTCCCTTAAAACGTAGCAACTTCATAATTTAAAAACACGGCAACTTGTATGCCTATTTTTTTTAAAAATTTTAAAATGCGAAAATATATCAACTTATTGTATTGCAACTATACCTTTGTTAAACTAATGATAAACGCAATACAAAATACTTTAGCTTTTGAAACCACTGTCTTGCATTTGCCATCGCCTATTGAGAGGTTTTATCTTGAGGGTATTGGTTTTGATGTGAAACGTGATGACAAAATTAATGAAATTATTAGTGGTAATAAGTGGCGAAAATTAAAATATATAATTGCATTTGCAAAACAAAATAAATACAAAACACTCATAAGTTTTGGAGGGGCTTTTTCTACTCATTTGCTTGCATTAGCCTATGCTGCAAAGCACTTTGGGTTGCATAGTGTAGGAGTGGTAAGAGGCGATGAGGGGTTTGACAATTCAATCCTCAATGCCTGCAAAACGTATGGAATGAATTTGCATTTTGTAAGTCGAAAAGACTATGACAACAAGGACGAATGTGCTGAATTAATCAAAAAAACATACCCTATTCCGCTCATCATCGAAGAAGGGGGGGCAAACAATAATGCACTAAAAGGAGTGGCCGAAATAGTAGATGAAATAGCCACTGAGTCCCCGCTGCCATATCAACATATATTGCTCGCAGTAGGCACGGGTACTACTTTTGCAGGTATTCAATTAGCACTAAGAACGCATTGCAACACAACCACTCAACTGCACGGTATTTTATGCATAAAAACTGATTCGCAGACCTTTCTTACTACTCAAAAATTAATAGAACCGCTGCGTAGTAGTGAACAACTGCATGATACTTTTCACTTCGGCGGTTATGCCAAAAAAAACAGTTTTTTACAGAATTTTATTCATGATTTTCATGTCGAAAATAATAATAAAATTCAACTAGAGCCTATCTATACTGGCAAAGTATTGTGGGCTTTAAAAGAGTTGATTAGCCAAAAAATAATACCAAAAAATGATCGCATTCTACTTTTGCATACGGGTGGGCTTTTTTATTTGAATTATTAAAACAACATTTTACTCCAACATTTTACAACTACAAATACAACTACAAATACAACAATAAATACAATGAAAGCAACTTTTACGTCCTCCGTTCAACTTATAAATATATGGAAAGCGGTTACAAAAAATCAGTTTAGAAAAATGAAAAACAGTGTGGTAACATTAAAAAGCAAAAACATCAAACAACTAGAAACTGTAGCTGAGAAAAATAGCAATTATTTTCAAAAAAATATAGATTGTTTGCAATGTGCTAACTGTTGCAAAACGGCAAGCCCCATCATCAAACCAAGTGATACCAAGCGTATAAGTGGTTATTTAGGGATCAGTGCAGCCCAATTCATTAGCACCTATCTTCGCTCTGACGACGACAACGATTATGTCGTCAATACCCTGCCGTGCCCGTTTTTAAGCAATGATAATTCCTGCAAAATTTACGAAGTACGTCCCCTTGATTGCAGCGAGTACCCTCATACAAGAGGTATTGATTATACAAAACGAATTAATTATCAAAGTAACAATATTTCTTTTTGTCCAATAAGTTATCACACCGCAGCTGCCATACTTACTCATTTTAATGAAAAAGGGAACTTGAAATCGTAATTTTTTTAATCTATTTTTGTTCTAAATTGAGATAACATTCGTATATTTGTACTCCAATTAGTTAAAATTAAATAAAAATATAGTATGAAAAAAGGCCTACATCCAGAGAAATACCGCATGGTAGTATTCAAAGATTATTCGTGTGACCACACGTTTATCAACAAAAGTTGTGCTAACACAAAAGAAACTATAATGTGGGAAGATGGCAAGGAATATCCACTCATAAAACTGGAAATATCTAATGCCTCACATCCGTATTTCACTGGCAAAATGAAGTTGGTTGATAGTGCAGGTCGTGTCGATAAATTCAATAAAAAATATGCTAAAATAGCAAAAAATTAATACTATTTTAGTTTGATAATTTTAAAAAGCAACTCACTAGTGAGTTGCTTTTTTGTTAGTTTTACAAAAGATTTTCATTATCATTTAATTTGTAGTATGCACTATAACGAACGCGTCCCCGATGCACTTTTTGAAGGTAGTCACTATCTTGGACGTCCTGCTGATTTTAGTGATTCTATCGTGCAAAGGCGCGTAGATCTTGCTTTGCTAGTACCTAGCTTTGCAAACAAAAATTTTGACTTAGTGGATATAGGCTGCGGCAATGGTGCAAGTATGTTGCTATTGGCTCATCATTTCAACACCTGCACAGGCCTAGAATATGAAGCCACTCATCATCCTGAATTTGAAAAAGCGCTATCACAATCCGCCCTACACAATTGCTCGTTTCAGCTATTTAATATTGAGCAAAACATTCCTTCGACTACCTATCAACGTATGATTAGTTTTGAGGTTATTGAGCATTTAACGAACGATTTATTTGTTAAAAATTATTATCATACGCTTGCTAACAACGGCATTGCAGTTTTCACAGTGCCTAACAAATGGTGGATTTTTGAAACTCATGGTGCCAAACTGCCTTTATTAGCTTGGAATCGAGTCCCCTTTTTCTCTTGGTTGCCTACTTTTATACACGAGCGATACGCTAATGCACGCATTTACACTCGCTCTCGCATACGTCGCGTGCTTACGGAGGCGGGCTTTCAGGTCGATAGCATTCAATATTTAACTGCACCACTCGACGTGCTTAAAGACGGAATGATAAAACGTTTTTTTCTTAAATATGTATTCAATACGCCTACTACGCGCATCCCTTTTTTAGCCACTTCTCTGTTTATAATTGCTCACAAGCCAGCATAAATAAATAGTTATCAACACATTGACTTATATACAGACTATTTTTTTGCATCTACGGTATCTTTTCAGCAATTGTACATTAGGTCAAAGTATCGCTCGCAATGCACGCAGTCCAACGTTTTTTATTTTTTATAGTTGCGAGAATATACTGTTTTTTAGAAAATGTAAACATGGAACATTTACGCTCCAATCGCAATTCAAAAGTTCGTGATTATTTTTAATTATTGACAAACAAGTGCTACTAAATTTAGCAAAGTGCCAACCGTTTTTTTTAGCTAATAAAACAGTAATTTTACAGCATTATCATTACCATAAATTTAAGAATTGAAACATTATTTATTTGGAATAATCGCAAGTATTGCTTTGTTAATAGCAGCATTGTACTTAGTAGGATTTAAGTTTGAAAACACCACAGCATTTGGCACTGAACAGCATAATTATTTGATAAACACAGTCGAGCAATGGAAAGAAAAATCTCCCGAATATTTTAGTTATTGTCCTGTAATAAGCTATAATGAAAAAGGCGATGCCAACAATTTTTTATTCGCTCGATTAGTCGATACATCAGGGTATAATTATTACGTATCTTATCCTCCGTTTACTTTCATCGCTACCTATTGGTTGCATACGCTAGGCATGCCGCTCAATGCGATGTATTTTCAACTAATAGGGCTTTTTTTTTTGATATGCACAGTATTTTTTTTTACGTTAGTTGCTAGTTATTTGTTCTCGTTACAGGGGCTTGATATTGCGTTATTCATGATGGGAATATCAGCAATTTTATTTGCTTTTCCGGTCCTTATTTTTAAATATACAAGTTATTTTTTCCCTGAATTGTTAGGAATGTTTTTCACAATGCTAGCATGTAGTTGTACTATTATGTATTTGCATACCAAAAAAAAATGGGTACTTTTCATCTCAATACTACTTCTAGCAGTAGCCTGTTATACAGAATGGATAGGGGTATTGTGTTGTATTGTCATTTTTTTATTAACCTTTTTGCCAAGCTCTCCTTTTGAAAAAAAATGGCGTTTTATTAGCTTTGTTATTCCACTCATTGCATGTGCAGCTACGCTTTTGGGCTACTCTAAGGTCAATGGACTATCTGCTGCCGTAGCAGCTATGGCAGGCCGTGCTAATGAGCGAACCGGCATTATGGCGTTAGTGGGAGATAAGGAGTTGTTTGTGTTTGATTCAATAGCGGAGCGTATTCCGTTTGCTACTAGCGTATATTGGTGGATATATGCGGCATTTTTCATAATTAGCTTCGTGTTTTTGTTTACTAAATATTCCTCCAAACCATTGATAGTAGCAAGTTTGTTGTTGTTGCTTGGTACGCCGGTGTTGCATTATTTTGTATTTTTTGACTTTTCAATCAACCACTCATATCCTATAACTAAAATACTGTTACCGCTTAGTTTTATAGTCGCCCTTGTACCGTTTGTGTTTCAAAACAAATGGATAAAATTTGCGTATTTACTTTTTTTTATACCGCTTTGCATGGTGAATCTTATCAAACGCAATCAGCAGATTAATTATAGTTTAGCAGTGCCTGAACAGCATTTAGCTTGGCTCACAACCATCAAAAATGAGGCTAACTTAAACGAAGCAATTTTTTTGAATTATACAGCATTACTTCCCTACGAACCGCAGCGATTATATACTCATATCTTAAATAGGAACCTAGGCAAATGCTCAAGTATTGAAAATGCGATTGATAAAGCCAAAAAAATTAATCGTACCAAATTACTTTATGTAGAAGTGGATAGCACGCAGAAAATCGTTACATTGAAACATATTACATTATGATACAATCAAAACAACTGTGGGGTGATTTTTTTGTTTTAGTCTTTTTTTTTATTGTATTCGTTTGTTTCACACAACACCATTTTTTCTTCTATGATACGGTGCAATTAGGAGCGATGCATGGTTCTTTTTATTTCAATGCCAATTTCACTAAACTCATTCCCCCTTTGGCTTTTGATAGTGGTCATCTGCCTACATTTGGGTTGTATCTAGCTTTAGTTTGGAAGGTTTTTGGAAAGAGTTTGCCGGTTGCTCATTGGGCTATGTTGCCATTTATGATAGGTTCATGTTGGCAAACATTGCTATTGGTGAGGCGTTTTTTGCCACATCGATTGGTACTCCTAGCCGCCACCGTGCTTTTGTTCGATGCCACATATTTGGCACAATGCAGTTTAGTATCGCCCGACGTAGTCCTTGTTTTCTTTTTTTTATTGGGATTAAATTCTATTTTTAGTAGTAATAAATTCACGCTAACGCTCGCTGCCTTTGGCTTATTTACTATTTCTATGCGGGGCATAATGGGGTGTTTTGGATTGTTTCTATTTCAGAATTATTTTATTTATTTTTATAATAAAGAGGCATTCAAGCTATTCAATTTCATCAAAAACGGAATGTGCTATGTGCCTGGTTTTACACTTTTTGTGGGGTATAATTGTGTTCATTATTTAGCCACCGATTGGGTTTTTTATCATCAAAATTCTCAATGGGCAGAATGTTTCCAAAAAGTAGGTTGGTCAAAGATGCTGTATAATTTTGGGATCAGTGTTTGGCGTTGTTTTGATTTTGGTAGAATACTATATTACCTAATCGGCATTCCGTCATGTATATATTTTATTATAAAACACAAACGTATCGATCGGCTTTTTAGCTTGCTACTTATCCTTTGTTTTATTATTTATGTAACTGTATGTGGCACTACATTGTCATATCATAACCTCAGTAACCACAGGTACTATTTACCTGTTTATTTTTGTGTAGCCTTGTTTTTTTTAGTGATAATTTCTCATGTTTTTACAATCAAAAGGGCACAGTACGTTTATTTTTTTATTGGTGTGATGTTATTAGTTGGTAATTTATGGAACTATCCCAAAGGTGTTGCAATGGGCTGGGACTGCACGCTGTCCCACCTTTCGTATGATGGTATGCGCTGTGAAGTAGATCAATATTTAGACGATAATGCCATCGATGCAGCTAGCGTTTGCAGTTTATTTCCATTATTAAGTTCAAAACAATTGGTTGCTTTGAGTAAGTATGATACGGCCTCGTGGTTAGATTATGGTGATACTACTACTCGCTATATCGTATATTCTAATCTTTGTAATGCTTTTGATACTAATGATTTTGCTAAATTAGATTCAAGTTATACAGTAGTGAAAAGTTGGAAAAAAGGTCTAGTTAAGATGGTTTTATACCAAATGAAATAAGCAGTTTATTTATTTTATGCAAACAAAAATCAATATAAAAAAAGGATAGTCTTATATTTGCTAAAATCAGTTTTTTTAAAATTAAAATTCATGTTTACAATAACTTATACTTTTGAAGAAAAAGGAAAATCGCCTATCGTAGTTGCGCACCCTGGCAATGATACGCTATTGGAAATAGCCGAAGACAATGGCATAGAAATACATCATAACTGCGGTGGGGTGTGTGCTTGCAGTACGTGTCATGTTTACATCATCAATGGTAGTGAGCATTTGGAAGAATTAAGCGACAAGGAAGAAGATTTTATTGACCGGGCTCGCAATCCAAAATTATCGTCAAGGCTCTCCTGTCAATGCCTAATCAATGGGACTTTTGGAGCTATAGAAGTGATGATAGCCGACCAAAGCATTATACAAGGAGAATAATAATTTTCATAAAATAATCGAATATACGTATATGAAAAAAGTAATTACAACTACCAATGCTCCTGCTGCCATTGGCCCGTACAGTCAAGCCGTGCAGGTGGGCAATTTGCTTTTTTGCTCTGGCATGATTGCCATCGATCCACATACGCAACTTTTAAACATTGATACTATTGAAAACGAGACTAAGCAAGTGATGGATAATATTAAAAATCTGCTCGAAGCCGCAGGGAGTAGCTTAGACAACGTTGTAAAATCAACAATATTTATGAAAAATATGGATAATTATGTTACCATTAACACGATATATGCAACGTATTTTAAGGTTGAACCACCTGCAAGAGAGGCAGTGGAGGTCAGTCGTTTGCCTAGAGATGTCAATGTGGAAATTAGTATAATTGCAATTGTTTAGTTTTTATTTTTCATATTAATTTTTAGTTTAATTTTATACTATGAAAATATTTATTTTTTTAGTTTTATTAGGCATTTGGTTTCCGATTTTTAGCAACGGACAAACCTCAACTACATCACAGTTCACTGCTTATGATTGTAATGGAAATGCAACTTTTGCGATGTTAGATGTAAGTGATATTACCCCTGCTGTATATAAAAAAGCAGGTTCTTCATTTTCTTCAATCTTATCATTTTATTATGCGTGTGCGGCCGATGCAGGCAACATAGGAGTTACCGTTGATGACGCCGATGCAGATAGTATTTTTGTAAATGATATGGTCGTGAGTGGGGGCGTGGCGTATGATGGTTTTTTGATGTGCCACGGTTGGAGTATGACTATTGATTTGTTGCCAAGCAGTTCTACTGCACCCCTTTCTTACGATTATCTCTATATAATTGTCGATGCTATGACAGGAGCAACAGTCGAAATTAGCAACACAGGTGCGATTGAAATTGGAGATTTGTACGAAGACGGTGGGTATTATTTAGTTTATGGATATTCCTATGACCCTACCGATACAAGTTGTTACGAGCTTACTGATAGCATTGTGCCGTTTTATACTTTTCCGTTGTTGTTGGTAGAGCTTTTGCCAGGCAGTCTGCAATTAGACAGTGTTAATTGCATTTACGAATTTGATGTAACAGTTACAGGCGGCTGTGGTGGCGGATATGATATTGAGTTGTTGGCTGGCGATTATACCCAAATCAACGATACGTTGTTTCATGTTTATAATATCCCATCTACCGAAGCTACATATATCATCGACGCACAATGCCATATTGGCTGTAAACTCGCATCTACTGTGGTTATCCCTGCTGTGTTCTGTCCTCCGCCAGTAGTGCATACTATTGCTATCCTCGACACAGTTTATAATTACGAAGTGGTGGAAGGTGTTTTATATATCGATACAGTTATTGTTACAGACACTATTAGTTTTAGCACTCCAAGCAGTGGCGATTATTGGTTTACCGATGAGACTATAAGCATTGACACTGTCCATGTTATCGATGATAGCGGGCTTTTTGTTGGAGCTTTGGATACGCTTATAATCTACGACACCCTCACAGTTACAAGCACAAGTGTGATTGTAGATACTACAACTATTGGTGGTATAACAGCCTATGACTCGCTCGTAGTCTATCATTCACTTACAGTTATTACCGTTACATTGTCAGGAGTGATGGCGTTGCATTTAGCATATTTCAATGGAGTTGAAATGCAAAACTACAATGCTATATCGTGGTTGGATTATGCTTGGCGACAAAATACGTATTACGAATTGAATGTTTCGAGCGATGGAATTAATTTCAATCCGCTTACTCAAATACAAGCGGCGTCAGCCGAAGGCAATTATTCCTATCATCATACTATTGCAAATCAATCGATATTATATTATCAATTGAAAAGTGTAGAGCCCAATGGTAGCGCCACTTTGAGCAATATCATTTTTGTAAATAATAAGCATACTCAGGCTTTCGGTGCTACAATCACTCAAATCGCAAACAAAGTCATAATCGATTGTGTTGGATTGAGCTCCAACGGTGAGTTCCAACTTATCAACGGTAACGGAGGTTTAGTATCGCAGGGTGAATTGCAACCGGGCAGCAATAGCTTGGACCTCGAAGGGCTGAATGCGGGTATTTATTTTTTACAAATTAAGCACGTTAGCGATGTAGTCGTGCATAAAATAGCACTACACTAACGATATATTTAGTTAAACAAGACTTTACGAATAGTACCCTATCTATACAGTACAACGCAATGCTACCGTGAGTTTTAAGCAATGTACCTACCTGCCAAATCATTTTTTTTAACTTGATAATCAAAATACGCATTTGATTATCAAGTTATTTTACTATAAAAATTTGTTAAGCAAACGCCATCTGCACCCAAGGCTTGAGAGCAGTTGAATAAATCGGTTTTTTATATAAAGCTACTTCGTTGCCAACTCAAATCGGCGATTGACCTCACTCCAATTTATACAATTAAAAAAGGCTGCAATATAGTCAGGACGTCGGTTTTGGTAGTTCAAATAATAAGCATGTTCCCACACATCGATACCCAAAACAGGAATGCCTCTACATTCTGCTATGTCCATAGTGGGGTTGTCTTGATTGGGTGACGAGCAAATACACAGGCTGCCGTCTGTTATAACACAAAGCCAAGCCCACCCACTACCAAATCGAGTAGTAGCAGCGGTAGCAAATTCAGTTTTAAACGCATCATAATTACTCCATTTTGCAAGTATAGCTTCGCCTATTTTTCCTGTAGGCAATCCACCACCATTCGGAGTCAGAATACTCCAAAACAGTGTATGATTGAAATGCCCGCCACCGTTATTACGAACGGCAACAGGAAGTTTGCTCATATTTGCCATCAGTTCTTCAACGCTAGCAGTAGCCATAGCGTGCCCCTCTAGGGCTTTGTTGAGGTTGGTAACGTAAGCGTTGTGGTGTTTGCTATGGTGTATCTCCATAGTGCGAGCGTCTATATGCGGCTCTAAGGCGTCGATAGCATAAGGCAGTTGCGGTAGCGTGAACATAGTTTATATTTTTGTTGATGAATAATTATCGATCTATTGATAATGTGCCAATGCGTTGTTCGTTGTCGAATACTTCGATTTTATGGGTGCCAGCATTGAATTGAGGATAATTTATATACACAAAATCTTTCATTTTTTTGCCAGTAAAATCAAGGGTTTTGCGAACAGTTGCAATAGTCGCATAATTACCAAAAGGAGTAATGTATTTGAATACTAAATTATGTATTCCCCTATTGGTAGCCACATTGTTACTAATCGTATAATTCACTTTCAGCTTACGCCACTCTGCACTTGAGGCACCAAGCGTAATTACATTATTGAAAGCATCTACGGGTTCAATCATCAAATTTTCTAAAACCAATGAACTCAATACTCCATCCCATATTGCGTTTTCGCTAAGGCTATCTATCACTCGCTTGTCTTGTTGTTGCTTTTGCGTTAGTACTGTGTTTTGTATTTTTAATTTATTCAAAAGTTCGTCATCGCTGAGTCCTAATTGAGCCTGCAAAGCACTTAACAGGGAATCTTTACTTTTGTTTACTACCGTTAGACTATCCAAAGAACCCATCGTTGAGGCTGCTTTTTTTGTTACTACTTGTTTCAATGAAGAAATCTCGGAGTTCATGTCTTTTAACCTACTTTCAGCCTCTACTTTGGTTACTAATCCTTTTTCAATAGCCAATTGAAGCTCATTTTGCTTTACTTTCATTTCATTGATACGCACATCAAGCAGTGAATCTTTGAATACGTTCATCTGTTCAAGCATCTCTATATCTGAAACCAATGTTTTTTGATTTTCAACCAATGACACTTCTCGTTTTTTTTGAAATTCGTGAATATAAATGTAATACGTACTAATAAGCGACAGTATAGTAAGTAGGATTATGTAAAATGTACGTTCGTTATTATTATATATTCTTTGAAACATTTCAATTAGAAATTTTTAATTTTCACAAATATACATCTAACATCTATTCACTTAAAAATTAATTAATCTTTTAATACGTCTTTACCCTTCTCCTTTAATTAAATTATTAAAAGCAATAGTACCAATTAGCTTATTTTGTTGATCTACAACTGGTAAAAACAGCACAGGAAAAGTTAGTTTTTTTACAAAATCGAGCATTTGAGTTACTGTACTTTCACTTTCAATGCACAAAGGGGTGGTGTTGATGAGCGGTGTGATGGTTGCGGGAATGTTGATATTGTTCGAAAGTGCTTTAGCCCAAGCACGCCTCACATCTGCGTTGCTTATGATGCCTTTGAGTGCATTCGTAGTATCGATAACGGCCACAAAACCCAAACGGTAAGTTTCTATCGTATTCAACGCCTCTAGCAAAGTTGCATCACAGCTGACTGTGGGTGTTTCGCCGAGTGGTAACATAATATCATTCACGCTAAAATTAGAATGCACTTGTTTGTATTTTAACTGCATCAAAGCATGTCCAAAATCAGGTGCGTTCATAAGATAAGACCCTGATACAGCCCTCGTTACACCTAGGTTACGGACTATAAATGACACCTCTCCATTGACCCCTCCATCTACCTGCAAATCGTGCTTAGGGTACATTTTTTTAAATTCATGTATTCTTTTGAAATTGCTAGCGTCGAATGTGCCGCCACTTTTGCCGGGCGTTGTGGTCATCAACATTGCAAAATCGAAACAGTGCTTTAAAGGAGCAAATTTTTCTAAATCAGTAGTGTTCACAAAGGCAAGTCCTAGTTGAACGGTAGTAGATGCTAACCCTGAGTTGTGTAGCCATTTTTCGATATCTAGTTCGCTTATGTTTTCATATTGAAAACATACATAAGCAATCTTATTTTTTTTGATTAATGGAACAAACTTATCAAGTTGATCAGAAATAATATGCAAATCTATAGGCATCGAAGCGTTAGCGTTTATGTATGCAATATCATCAAACACATCAATATCGTCATTACAATCAATATGCACCATATCTAAGTTATACTGTAATAACTCTTCCATCTTTTGTGCGATGTTTTTTGATTGATTACTATATAGCGAAGCCGAAATTTTCATACAATACTATTATGCAACAAAGGTACGCTGTATTATATTTGCAAAAGTATATTACCATTTAATTTATAATTTTACTACCATTATGTCTATCAATATTATTACCAAAGGAGGAGGCAGCATGGTATTAAAAAAAACATTATCCATCGATACTGAAATACTAATTCAGACCAAAAAAAGTAAACCCAACGTACTGTTCATACCTACTGCGTCCGACGATGACGAGAGCTACAGCACTGGCTTTCGATTGATATTTGAAAAAGAATTAAATGCAAGAGTCGATATATTGAAAGTTATGACTGAGCAGCCCGATACAGATACTATTCGCAAGCAAATATTGAAAGCAGACGCTATATATGTAGGCGGAGGCAACACCCTGCGTATGATGCGAAAATGGCGTACGTTAGGTATCGACCAAATGCTTATCAATGCAGCGAACAATGGGGTTGTATGCAGTGGGACAAGTGCAGGTATGTTATGTTGGTATCAATACGGACACAGTGATTCTATGGCGTATTACACGCCTCAAAAGTGGGAGTACATTCGCGTCAAAACATTAGGAATACTTCCTGCAACAGGGTGTCCACATTACGACGGCGAGAAAAGAGACGTTAGTTTTCAAGCGATGATAGCGCACCAAGGCGGTGTAGGCATCGCCTGCGATGACAATTGCGCAATACATTACAAAGGCACTACCTACAAAGTACTTAGTAGCCAACCGGGTGCCAATGCCTATAAAATTATCAAAACCAAAGACGGTTCCAAGCAGACTCTGATTGAGCAGACCCAAGATTATCGCCCGGTGAAGGAGCTTTGGAGCGTGTAATAGTATCTTTTTTAGGTAACTTATACATTAGTAAATTGCTTGTTTTTTTTAAATTTTCAATACACTTTTTTTATTATTATGATATACTCAATGACCGGCTTTGGTGCTGCTTCACATCTTCATCTATCCGCCCAATGCAAAGTAGATATACGTTCGCTCAACAGCAAATCAACAGAGTTGAATCTACGTCTGCCCTACTATTTGCGTGATCATGAGAACGACCTCAGGCAGATAGCGAACACCCTCATAGTGCGCGGCAAAACCGATATCAACATACAATTAGATTTGCATGAAAATACAAAAACCACCTTTTTCAATGCAGCTATTGTCAAAAGCATCATTACTGAAATAGAGCAACTCAATCAAACAACGTCAAACCCTATAACCACCACGTTGAATTTAGCATTGTCGTTACCCGAAGCACGCAATAGCCAATCTATACAACTAGATGAGGCAACTATAGAGCACGTCAAACACACACTACGCCTTGCTTTTGATGATTTTAATACCTTTCGCTTACGCGAAGGGGCTACGATGTTGATTGATATACAGAGTAGCCTTACCAAAATCATAAACCATAAAGCAACTATAGCAAACCTAGAGCCAGAGCGGGCTAAGGTGCAGTATAAGAAACTAAAATCGAAGTTAGAATCCGTTGATACACAATTAGACACCAATCGATTAGAGCAAGAAATAATTTATTATTTAGAAAAGTTAGACATCAACGAAGAGTTAGTTAGACTCGATGCGCACCTTGTTTTTTTTAAACAACAATGCGTTGATACAAATCAAATCCAAAAAGGTAAAAAAATGAATTTTATTGCCCAAGAAATAGGGCGTGAGGTCAATACCATAGGCTCTAAAGCCAATGATGCTCGTATTCAGCATGTTGTTGTAAGCATGAAGGACGAACTAGAAAAAATAAAAGAATTAGTAAATAATATACTCTAAACCAATCGATAAGCAACCGATGAATGTCAATTCACTTACCTATTTTTAATCTTAAAATTAATTTATAGTTAGTAATTGAAACACCACGTTGTTTTGGCATATCAATTGCTAAACTTTGCAAAGTTATATTTTATTCAAAAAAAATTATATTAAATAAACACCATGAACATTTTAGACTCCATCAAAGAGTACGTTACCCCAAGCGTAATTACCAAAGTAGCCGGCATACTAGGCGAGAGCGATTCAGCAGTTGCCAAAGCGATTAGCGGTCTTATACCCACCCTGCTCAATCAAATGACAACACACGGCGTAAGCACTCAAACGTTTGATGTACTCAAAGAAGCAGGCAACCACAGTGGATTTTTAAGCAATGTTACTGAATTATTAAAAAACGACGAAAACGTAGCCTCTAGCAGCCTCATCAACAACCTGCTCACCGGAGTTTTGGGTAATAATGTATCAGGAATTATCTCGGGAGTTAGTAAATTTTCTGGGTTAAGCAATGGCTCTTCAACTGCATTGTTATCGATGGTAGGCGGCATGACAACAGGATTTTTAGGTAAAAAAATAGTAAACGAAGGGCTAAGCATTTCTGCATTTTCATCCATGTTGAACAACGACAGCAAATCATTCGCTACTGCCATACCAACTGGCTTTGCAACTTCATTAGGCCTAGGGCCAGTAGTAGAATCGAATATTAAAAACACAGCAACCGCAGCGGCACACTCTGCCAAAACAATTGCTGAAAATACCCAAGACAGTGGTAGCTCATTGTTGCGTTGGTTGATGCCAATCATTCTGTTTATGCTATTATTAGCTATGTTGGCCTACTTCTTTAGGGGTTGCGGCAATGGCATGGGCAAAGGAACTCACGGCACTTCGACAGCCAAAAAAGATACTAGTCATGTAGATGCACACGCAGGACACAACCACGCCACTGCCGAAGGGCATGAAGCAGCGACAGACGCAGCTGGTATAGCGGTTAAAAAAACCACAGATAGCCTTGCAGCTATTGCTACCACATCAGCTACATCTGCAGTTGTAGCAGCGAAATTGAACGCAGATGGCACGGCATCATACGATTTAGGTGCTATCATAACCAAAAAACTTCCCAACGGTACAGAAATTAAATACGCTGAACGTGGCTCTGAGGCTGAGTTGTTGAAATTTATCGAATCAGGTACTATCAACGAGACTGACAAATCGAAAGGTTGGATAAACCTCTACGATGTACAATTCACCAAAATGCTTACCTACGCATCGTCAGCTAACAACCAAATATCGAATGTAGCTGCTATTTTGAAAGCCTATCCTGCCGTGAATATCAAGCTCGGTGGCTACACAGACAATACCGGATCACTTGAAGGCAACATGAAAATATCACAAAATCGGGCAGACAAAGTGAAAGCAGATTTGGCAGCAGCCGGCGTAGCCTCACAGGTTACCAAAGCAGAGGGTTACGGGCCCGAAAACGCAATGTGTGTGGCTAATAATACCCCTGAATGCAAAGCTCAAAATCGTAGAGTTTCGTGTCGAGTAACCAAAAAATAATATCCTAATTAGCACATAAAATACAACCACATCAATGCCTCGACGTTGATGTG
>JAYVJZ010000167.1:0-8831 GCA_043768865.1 Sphingobacteriales bacterium | reverse complement strand
TATGAACCCAAAGGCACGTTGATAGCAGGTTTGCTTAATCAATCGTTTCATATAGAGGGTACAAATAAAAATAAAAATTTAAAGTTTTTGATTGGTGCGCGCAACAGAACCACGGGTTTGCTGCTTCGTAGTCAAGAATTGAAAGGGGAATATCAACCTAATGCAAGCGATTTACAAACCTTCATAACGTACGATTTATCTCCTAAAATAACTATAGAAGCACTAGGATATTATTCTATAAATCAATTCAAATACCAACCCCTTACACGAAGTACGAAGTTTGGAGTTGTGAACAATGTGAAATCATTTGATGTAAGATATGATACCGAGAGTGCTGAAAACGATCGGTATAAGGTATTCTTTGGTGGCCTTGGAGTAACATTTACCCCAAATAACAAACTAAAAATGAAATGGATAGCATCGGCCTATCAAGCGAATGAAGTAGAGAAATACAACATAATAGGAGCCTATAAAATAGCTGATGTAGAGACTGACTTGGGCTCTAGCGATTTTGCTGAAACTAAATCGCTAACAGGCTACGGATATTTTCAAAATTGGGCACGCAATCAAATGGTGGCGAGCATTTTTACACTTGGCTATTTAAGTGAATATAACATTAAAAATCATGTGTTGCAATGGGGGGTGAGCACGAAAGCTGAACAAATAGTTGATAAAATTAATGAGTGGGATCGTATAGATTCTTCAGGGTTTGTAGAAAACGGCAATTGGATGGGCGGTTACACGGTGCCGTATGCCCCATTTAACCAACCACTTTTGGTGAATAATGTTATTAAACAAAAAAACGAAACTCAAGGCTATCGCATCTCAGCATTTATACAAGACACGTGGTCTGTAACCAAAAGCTATACCCTCAACCTTACGTACGGTCTGCGTGCTAATTACACTAGCTACAACGGCGAAACCACCGTTGCACCTCGATTACAACTCGCTTATTATCCTAATTGGAAGCAGGATTGGGCGTTCAAGTTGGCTTCCGGATTATACACACAACCACCGTTTTTTAGAGAGATGCGAAGGCGTGATGGCACATTAAATGAAAATGTAAAATCGCAAAAAGCGGTTCATTTTGTGGCCGGAGCAGATTATATCTTTACGATTTATAACAGAGATTTCAAAATAACTACAGAGGCTTATTACAAACATCTATTAGATATCAATCCGTATGAAATTGACAACGTATTGATTCGGTATTTTGGCAATAACGATGCCATTGGATACGCAACAGGATTAGATTTTAGGATAAACGGAGAGTTCATACCTGGTGCAGAAAGTTGGTTTTCAGTGTCGTTATTACAAACCAAAGAAAAAAATAAAAATGAAACCTACTACCGATATAAGTATGAAAATGGGTTAGAATCAACCATCAAAAACAATGATATTTTCAACCCAATAGTGGATAGCACTTTCGTACAAGCCGGCTATGTGGCACGCCCTACCAATCAGGTAGTGAATATGGCCATTTTTTTTCAAGATTATTTACCTAAAAACAAAAATTTTAAAGGAAACCTAACGCTCAACTTTGGGTCGGGCTTACCTTTTGGCCCCGCAGATGGCAAGCGTTGGAACGACTTATTTTATACTTCGTTTTATATTCGGGCCGATTTAGGTGTATCGGCATTGCTATTCGACAAAAGCAAGCAGGAGCGAGAACCTAATAAAATAACTAAAGTATTCAATAGAATATGGCTAACTGCTGAGATTTTTAATATTTTAGATAACAACAATACGATTTCGTATAGTTTTTTTAAGGATTTTTCAAATCGTGAATACGGCATTCCCAACCGATTGACCTCGCGCCGCTTAAGTACTCGTTTGATGTTTGAATTTTAAAATATATTGAAACCAATTACCTCTTATATTGAAAATTTAAGCATTAACAACGGAATGATATTTGATCCTATACGTGTCAAATGGCTGTTAGCTCAACCTGAAGAACTAGTGAGGCAGGCGGTACTCTGGGCATTATTGCACGAATGGCAGCTGCCAAAAGCAAAGATAGCAATTGAATATAGTATCACAATTCAAAATAAAAAACACCGCTGCGATATTGTGTTGGTGGACAACGAATACCAACCCGCCGTGATAATAGAAGTGAAAGCTCCAACTGAGATACTGAGCAGCAGTGCGTTTCAACAACTGAGCAGGTATGGCAGCATCACAAGGGCCAACTATTTTTGGCTGACTAATGGCATTAACAATTATAGCTTCGAAAGAAGGGACAACAAATGGCTATCTGCTGAGGTCAATGAGATTATAATGAAATACAGGGATTTAGTCGTGTATAAATAGGGCTTTGAGTTCGGTGGCTTCATCGGGTTTCATTTTGCCTCCTAATATCAACCGCAACTGACGACGGCGCAACGCCCCTTCATACAACCGCACTTCGTCGTCAGACTCTGCTATAACAGGAGCAACTTCCACAGGTGTAGCCACTTCATTCAACGCAACGAACGTATAAAATGCCTCGTTTGATTTGAAATTTCTTCGTGTTACGTGATTTTCTACCCATACTTCAATATGTATCTCCATACTTGTTCTAAACGCTCGACTTACCTTAGCTTTTATGATAATAACACTCCCTAATTTGATAGGTTGATTGAATGAAACATTATCAACAGAAGCCGTTACCACTTGGCAGTTAGAGTGCTTAGAGGCTGCCAATGCAGAGGCAATATCCATCCAATACAACAAGCGACCGCCCATTAAATTGCCCAGCAGATTGCTGTCGTTAGGTAACACTAATTCGGTCATTACCACTAAGGATTCAGTGGCTTTTTTGGGTTGTAAAATATCCATAATTAAGGGTGGTTGAGTGACTTAAAATAATCCGTTTAGCTCAGCATTTACATTATCAACTATGAGTGCTAAATCTTTTTTATTATCAGCAAAATTTATATTATCAATGTCAATTATAAGTTTTCGATGCTTGTATTTTGAAATAAAAGCCTCATAAAATTCATTCAGTCTTCGTAAATAATCTAACCGAATGTTGTTCTCATAATCTCGCCCTCGGCGTTCTATTTGCCTCACCAATGCAGGCACAGAACCCTGCAGATAGATAAGCAAATCAGGTGGTTCTACCATACCTATTAACACTTCAAAGAGCGAGGTATAGTTTTCAAAATCGCGGGTGGACATTAGGCCCATGTTGTGCAAATTGGGTGCAAATATCTGTGCGTCTTCATAAATCGTTCTGTCCTGCACGATTACTTTATTGCCTTTTTGTATATCTACTAATTGCCTAAAACGTGAATTTAAAAAAAATACTTGAAGGTTGAACGACCACCGGTGCATATCATTATAAAAATCAGCAAGATACGGGTTATTCTCAACATCTTCGTATTGTGGTTCCCAACCAAATTGTTTAGATAACAAGCCACACAACGTGCTCTTGCCTGCTCCAATATTGCCTGCTATAGCAACATGCTTGATGGGTTTTTTGGTTTTAATTGGCATGCAGCGAAATTACTATTTTTATGAACAAATGATGCTAGTTTATTTAAAATATAATTACAGATTGCCACGCAGGTCTTGCTCTCGCTCGATGGCTTCAAATAGTGCTTTGAAATTGCCTTTGCCGAATGATTGTGCGCCTTTGCGTTGAATTATTTCAAAGAAAAAAGTGGGTCTATCTTGCAATGGTTTCGTGAATATCTGCAATAAATATCCTTCATCGTCTCTATCAACTAATATCCCTAGCTTGGCAAGATCGTCTAAGTTTTCGTCTATGTGCCCTACTCTATCTGTTAACTCTTGATAATAGCTAGTAGGAATAGTTAAAAATTCAACCCCTCTGCTTTGCAATTGAGCAACGGTTTCTAAAATATTGTCAGTGGCTAGGGCTAAATGCTGACAGCCCTCACCTTGATAGAAATCTAAATATTCTTCTATCTGCGACTTGCGCTTGCCCTCCGCAGGCTCGTTGATTGGGAATTTAATTCTACCATTGCCATTGCTCATTACTTTACTCATCAAGGCTGAATATTCAGTTGAAATATCACTATCGTCGAAGGATAAAATATTTTTAAAGCCCATTACCTCTTCATAAAAATTGACCCATTTGTTCATCTGATTCCACCCAACATTGCCAACCCCATGATCTACGAATTTTAGCCCAACTTCTGATGTTTTATAGGTAGGATTCCATGGTTGATATCCTGGCAAAAAAGCACCTGTGTAGTTGTTGCGTTCTACAAAAACATGCACCGTTTCGCCATAAGTGTGTATGCCAGACCGCACTACAAAGCCGTTAGCGTCCTCCTCACGGGTTGGCAACATATAG
Organism: Sphingobacteriales bacterium; assembly: GCA_043768865.1. GTDB lineage: Bacteria > Bacteroidota > Bacteroidia > Chitinophagales > JAYVJZ01 > JAYVJZ01. The sequence goes on along the minus strand of JAYVJZ010000167.1, from coordinate 4,528 downwards.
CTTTTAGCACCCCTTTGTATCGTTTCTTCATAGGCTTTGGTGGCGTCGTCCACCCATAATGCAAATACCTTAACCCCATCGCCGTGTCGCATTTGGTGTTGTGATATAACGCTATCGGGCACCATAGATGAGGTGAGAACCAGGCGTATTTTACCTTGCTGCAACACCACCGAATACCTATCTCGTTTGCCAGTCTCAAGGCCGGCGTAGGCAAGTGGTTGAAAACCAAATGCTGTCATAAAATAAAAAGCTGCTTGCTTCGCATTGCCCACATAAAACTCAACATAGTCTGTACCATTGAGAGGTAAAAAGTCGGTGTTGATTTGGTTTACAGGTGTAGTTTCGGTACTTATGGTTTCCATATTTTTGTTAATTTTAATACCTTTAGTTTTATAAAATTCTTATTCAACATCAGCCTATTGCAATAGTACGCAGCCAACCAACCGCCCACTACATCGATGCTATAATGAATGTGTTGTATTAGAATCATAACCGACATAGCTATCGCAGCTGCTAATAATATTTTTTTTGCTAGCGGCTTATATTCTAAAAAATAAAAAGTAGCCATTGTAGCTACATGACCGCTAAAAAACAAATCGCGAGTGTAGCAGTTGCCTTTGTAGAACGTGAATTCTAGCAGTGGGTCTCGAAGCGGTTCTAAGTTGGCAGGCGAATCGAGCGGCAGGAGCAATAGCGTACACAAGCGTACGAATTGCACTAACATATACGACTGCAAAGCGAACAATAGCAAGGCGGGACGTTGAATACAAGACGCAATGCCGTAGATGCAAACGCTGTACAACAACATAAAAATTGGTGTTGAAAAATTGGTACACGGCAATATGTTGAGCAGCCAATCATTGAGCGGCAGGCGTATGTTTCTAAATTCTACAAACTCGAGCACTATTGGGTGTATAGCAACGATGACAAGCCAACATACTAGCGATAAATATAGCTCTTGCCTGTATTTGTAGCTACTCCAATAGTCTTTCCATTCTGTGTGCATTGATATAAAGCCTACGTTTTGTGAGTTGAAATGATATAATTCTCTACAAAGTTAATTTTTTTTTTGGATAATCAACTAAGTAATTGGTAAAAAAAAAGTTGATTGACGATGAAGAACTGTGCTGTCTATATTGGCTCACCTCCTCGTAGCTCAATCAATGTTCGACTTGGTCGTTGCTTGTACTTCAACGACTTATAATTCTTAAAAAATTAGTAGCTAATTGTTGTAAAATTGACTTTTTTTCAGCAATAATATTGGCACTGCCATTGATAAAAATAACTTTATTTAAATCAACTCCTAATGTAGTTTTCAAGTGATTTGGCAAAGAAACGGATATTTTCAATTTTTTGTCTTTATCAGGTAGTAATCCAATTTCGCTTACTTTTCCTATTAAATATCCCACTTCATTCACATCAAAACTTGAGGCTTGTATTATCACCAATTGTCCAACTTTAATTTTAGAACTTCTATCAAATGGCACTGTCATAGTCCCACTTCGTTCTGATCCAATAAGAATTATTTTACATATCTCATCGCCCGGTTTCAACGTATTGCTTACTATGTTTTTCTCATCTATTTGTATTATGCCTTGGGTTTCGGTTGTTATTAAATAGTTTTTGTACCACCATACTATTTTTGATTTCAATTGCTCCAATGCTACCTCATATTTCACCTTTAACTCACTTTCGTTATAACGTCTATTGTAGCTCATGTCTAAGGATTGCGCACTTAATTCCTGTGACGTAGATTCAATATTATTCAGCATTAATAGCGCTTGCTCATACTCTTGTTTTTTACCCAGCAAATCTCTGTCATTATTCATGAGTTCCATTTTACTGATAATGCCCGCGTCGAATAATGATTTATTAATTTTATTTTGTTTTTGAGCTATATCCAATTCCTTTTTTTGAAACTCCAATTGCTTATTCACTTTTGATTTAGAAGATGCTTGCAAAGTTTGCTGTGAGTTTATTTTATTTATTTGCGTGGCTTGTTTGTTGTTTGATTTGAAAAATACATACTCGCGTAGCAAAGCAATAAATCCATTGAATTCCTGTTGCACTTCGCCATAAAATCGATCATTGTGTAAGGTGCTTCTTTCTACGGTTATTAGGAGTGCTGATTTATGGTTTTTGCCCATTCTTAGATCTACTTCTACATCGCCAAATCTTTTTCTTTTTTCAACAATTGGGGGTCTGTTTTCTATAGATATTCTATTTGGTATCAGACCCCTGGTGTCTTTGTAATTGCCCCGTTATCTCTTGCGTTTGCCGTGTTTTAAGAGCTTATATGTGTTTTTGAATGGAAAATTGACACGATTATTTGAATGCTTGGAGTGCCAAATAAACTGATACATACATTCATGGCTTACGCCCACGATACCGCGTTTCCTTCATTCGGCTGCAATACATTCGGGACTGTACCTTTTTATAGTCATCCATTGCAACATTTGCAGTTTAAGAGGCAAGGTGAAGGTGGTGTGCTTGTGCTTTTCTAAGTGCCTCTTGTTTGTTTTGGCTTGTGCCTTTTTTGCAGCATAAATTTTAGCTCCTACCCCTCGTTGTGGGGTATTTCTGCGCAATTCTCGGCATATGGTGGACTTGTTAACACAAAGAATTTTTGCAATTTCAGTTTGTCCTCTCTCTACCTGCACTAATATGTGCTTCAATTTTGTACCTTTGTTCTTGGGTAAGCTGTTTATATATCTTAGTCATGTGATGTTTCAAAGATAGTTTATTAAGCTTATCGCCTTCGGGTCTCAGTTTCGCTACGCTCAACTTCGCCCCGAAGGCGATAACAACCTGTTGCACTTATGAATTGAAACTACAAAATAATATTCTTGTTACTATGAAAGAGTTTTCTTTCTGCACCTTGAATCTGCGATATAGCCTTGTCTAGAGTCAAAAGAAAATATTTCTCATAATCTCCCTTGAAATCATAATTTTTAACGGATATTATGATTGCTAGTCCTTAAATAAAATTAGTAAATCACATATTTCTTTTTTGTTTCCACTTTCATCTTTTGGGGAAGGGTAACACCAATATTTCAAATAAGTATTTGTAGCAACTTCATTTACTGCATTTTCTCCGATATCACCTTTATTTGGTAGTTGTCCAGTCATTTGCAAAATTCTGTCGAATGTTAGTTTTTTTTAATTACAGCTAACGGTTTTTGATATTGATGCAGGGCGAGAGTTAATAATAAAATACTACAAATTTAGCACAAATTTTCTTAGATAACTAACAAACTCGCCTATGCACCACACCTCGCCTTGTATCAATACCGTGTTAGCAGAAGAATACTTATTTTTTAGCAACTTTTATCATTGGCGTATATAATACTCCTCCTTGATTTATACAATTATATGATTGATGAGTAAAACCTAATTTCATATAAAATTCAATAGCGGTTGGTGAAGAAAATACAGTAATATTTCCTTTATGTTGTTGTTCATTTTCTAAGAATAATAAAAAATTTCGACCTACACCCATTTTTCGGAAATTACTCATAATGTATAAGGAGGTAAGATGATTTATCTCTATCTCAGCAAAGCCAATTATTTGGTTGTTATAGGTTATTTCATAAAATGAAACTTTTTCTTTTGTAGCTCTGTCTATAATTTTACTAATACTATAAAATGTCAGTAGTTTATTGAGTCCAATAGTGCTGTATATTTCATATTGCTCGGTTAACAGTATATCTTGAACAATCATAGATATAGTTTGATAATTCGTTGAAATTTTGAATTGGAATTCCATAATTAAATGTAATTAATTTGAGGAGTGTGTACTCCTCAAATTAAGTAATCTTTAGTAGTGACAAGCTTTTATTTGAACAGAACTTCCAATCTTTTCAATTAGGTACAATCCTACTTCATTTTCGATTGATTTAATTCCGATTATTTGACCAACTGTTAAATCAACATGATTTATAATCTGCTCACTCGAGTTATTGTACAAGTCAACTATTTCTTTTTCTTTAAAGTGATTGTAAATATCATTAAATTGATCTTCACTAACATCTCCAAGAACTTTCAGTTCTGTTTGGTTACTACCCGCTTCAAATAAGTCAGGTGAAACAAAAGTATTATCTATAAATACAACATCAATTTCATTCTGTAATTGCTTGATCATATTTGTGGGGTTGTCCTTATTTGCTTTACACGACTTTAAACTTAGTAATTTATCCCCATTAAATTCAATCACATAAGAATAGAACTCTTTTACTTCATCTGCCATTCTTGCAGAAGTTGATTTGCTAACACTTTCCTTGGTTAAAACACTAGTAATTGTTTCTTTGTGGCAAGCCATAAAACCAAAACAAATACATAGACCTACAATTAAACTTAAAAAAAACTTTTTCATAATATAAAAATTTTATTTCCCTCTATTATTTTTCGCTACTTTGCCGAGAGATTGCTGTAAATAGCTAGCTTGGCTTTCTGTGCTGGTGCTGAGCGGTGTGCCAGCGTGTGGGTTTTTGGGTGCTTTGGGGTAGTAATAGTATTGCTACCGCTCGGG
>JAYVJZ010000166.1:0-2671 GCA_043768865.1 Sphingobacteriales bacterium | reverse complement strand
TGCAGCAGCCTAGCATATTTGAGCCTGTCGAGCCGCTCTATCGGTTGCCTTATATTAAGTCTGATTGGAACTTTAGCGTTGCTTATACTAACAAAGAGTGGCGATTTCATGGTGCTGTTTTGCACCCCGGCAACCCTACTTGGCTCGTTGGTGGTGGGTATCCAAGTTATCGAATGGAGAGGGAAATATATGTGAGTGCGCTTTATACGTTAAAAAAATATAAAGAACAGATATGGGTAAGGCCGAGTTTGCAGGCTCATACCAAATTGCAAGCTACACTACTCAACGCTATGCTACATCTGGGTTGGCGTGGTTGGTTTTTTGTTGGTGCCGGTGGCAATTTGTTTGATAGACGCTTAGTCAATTATCCTTATGATTATACCTTGCAACTAACCGGTCATGTTGCTGACCGCTTCAATATAGCTATTATTTATTCCCACATAAATGGGAATTTTGTCAATCAACCCAATGTGGGTAGCAGTTTTAGGGCTAATCCTGCGGTTGAAATGCATTTGAATTATGCGTTTTAATTTTTTATTTGTTGAAATATAAAATTAGTAAGAAGTAAAACGTCAAGTGGATAAGTAGTTGTATAAAATTAAGTGGACTTGCAATGCTTGTGTATTAGAATTGTTCAATTGCACTGTGCTGTGCTAGTTAGGGACGAGGTACTTTTACTTTACTTTACTTTAATTTAATTGTCAGGTTCATAGTATTATAATGCCTTGCAATATATGTTTCATTTTGAAGTATATAATAAACCATTCGATACAACGTATAAAGGCAAAATGAAGTTAGACGGTAGCAATACATTTCAACTCAATCGCAATAGCGGTAGGTAGTGCTGTGATTTCACACGTGGTACGGCAAGGTGCATTTTCTTTGAAATAGTCAGCCCATATACGATTGTACGTTTGAAAATCTCTTTTCATATCTACAAGATAAACGGTTATATCGACTAACTTATCGAAGCTGCTACCACTCGCTTCTAGCACAGCTTTGACGTTAGCAAAAACGGAATGTACTTGAGCTTCAAAGTCGAATGAAACAAAATTACCATTTTTGTCGCGTTCCAATCCGGGTATAGCATCTGTGCCGGGTTGGCGTGGTCCTATGCCTGAAAGAAAAAGCAAATTGCCTACTTTGCGTGCGTGTGGATAAAGCCCAACGGGCTTCGGGGCGTTGTCAGTGTGTATAGTCGTTGTCATACGTATGTTTTTATTTTTAAAGTTTTAATGTGCCTCAAGCCAATTGTTACCAATGCCTACCTCTGCAACAGTGGGCACTCCGTTAGGAAGTGGCATTGCATTTTGCATGCCGTCTAAGAGTATTTTTTTCAAATCATCCACTTCGCTTTTTAAAGCATCAAATACCAACTCATCGTGTACTTGCAATACCATACGCGATTGCATATTTGCGGTTTTCATTTTTTGGTTAATTATTATCATTGCTAATTTTATCATGTCGGCGGCGCTGCCTTGTATCGGGGAGTTGATGGCATTGCGTTCGGCGAACGATCGCTCATTGAAGTTGCTTGCGTTGATATCTGTAAGCCACCGCTTGCGTCCCATGATAGTTTGCACATACCCTAAGTTGCGAGCGGAGGCGATAGTTTGATCCATGTATAATTGTATAGCCGAAAATTCTTTTTTATAATTATCGATTATTTCTTTAGCCTCAGAGCGACTAATGCCTAGGTTGTCAGCGAGTCCAAACGCCCCTTGCCCATATATAATGCCAAAATTCACGCTTTTGGCTTTGTATCTCATCTCTTTAGTTACTTCATTGAGACTTACGCCAAACACCTTCGCCGCAGTTGCAATATGAATATCTTCCTGGTTTTTGAACGCCTTGCACATTGCTTCATCGCCGCTTATAGCTGCTACTATGCGTAATTCTATTTGTGAATAATCTGCACTAATCAATACGTGGTTATCGCTTTGAGGTATGAATGCTTTCCGTATTTCTTTGCCTTTATTGGTGCGTATTGGTATATTTTGCAAGTTAGGTGAGGTGCTAGAGAGCCTCCCTGTAACGGCTATAGTTTGATTGAAACTCGTATGCACACGCCCTGTTTTGGGGTTTATCATCTGCGGTAACGCATCTACGTATGTGTTTTGTAGTTTTGTTAATTCTCTAAAATCTAATATATGGTTGCATATTGCATGATCAGTAGCTAGTTTTGTTAACACATCTTCCCCCGTTTGATACTGCCCCGTTTTGGTTGTTTTGGCTTTGGGGTCTAATTTTAATTTATCAAATAGCACTTCTCCTAGTTGTTTCGGCGATGCTAGATTGAATTTAACTCCGGCTATTTCATATACTTTTTCTTCTTCTATTTTGGCATCTTTGGTGAGCTCTAGGCTATATCTTTTTAAAAATTCTTCATCGATTCTTATCCCTGCGTACTCCATATCTACAAGGGTTTTAACGAGTTTATTATCCACTTCATAAAACACTTTTTCTACTTCTTTCTCTTTCAATTTCGACTTAAATAAAGCGTGAAGTTGTAGTGTAATATCTGCATCTTCGGCAGCGTATTGCGTTATTTTATCTAATGGCACATCTCGCATATTGCCTTGACTTTTGCCTTTTTTTCCAATCAATTGTTCTATTGAAATTGGGGTGTAATCTAAATATTTTTCGCTTAGTACATCCATGCTATGCCGAG
>JAYVJZ010000165.1:0-3380 GCA_043768865.1 Sphingobacteriales bacterium | reverse complement strand
GTTTTTAATTGAATTAAATAATAATAATTATGAGTTTACCTCCAACTACTTATACCTCTAAAGATTTTGCAAGCAGCCAAGATATACGCTGGTGCCCCGGTTGTGGCGATTATAGTATTCTTAAACAAGTGCAAACCATACTTCCACAAACAGGAATTAAAAAAGAAGATATAGTTATCGTATCGGGTATCGGTTGTTCCTCACGGTTTCCTTATTATATGAACACCTACGGTATGCACACGATACACGGTCGAGCTACTGCGATAGCTAGCGGTCTGAAGGCCGCACGGCCCGAGTTGAGCGTTTGGATAGTAACTGGCGACGGCGATAGCCTAAGCATAGGGGGCAATCATACGATACATCTGCTGCGTCGCAATTTTGATGTTACTATTTTGATGTTCAATAATCAAATATACGGATTGACCAAAGGGCAATATTCGCCCACTTCGGAGCAAAACAAAATCACAAAATCTACGCCTTTTGGTAGCATCGATCATCCCTTCAATCCACTGGCATTAGCCCTGGGTGCCGACGCAACCTTCATAGCTCGTAGCATGGATCGCGACCCTAAGCATCTACAAGCAATGCTTTTGAGAGCGAATGCTCACAAAGGGTCATCATTTTTAGAAATATATCAAAATTGTAATATTTTCAATGACGGAGCATTTGAGATATTCACCGAAAAATCAACCAAGAAAAAAGAAACGATACAGCTAGAACACGGCAAGCCCCTTGTGTTTGGGCAAGATGATGAATACGGTATAGCCCTCGACGGTTTAACCCCCAAAGTGATAGCTATCAAAAGTGGAGACCGCTCAATAAGTGATTGCCTCGTACACAACGAAAACGATCAATACCTAGCACATACGCTAGTGAGAATGTTCGATGATGTGCTGCTTGAAGACCATCTCCCCCGACCGTTTGGGGTTTTTTATGCAACCCAACGCCCTACCTACGAGGCACAAATGCAAGCTCAAATAGATGAAGTAAAGCAACAAAAAGGAGGTAGTAACATTAACCAACTCATAGCAGGTAAAGAAACTTGGACAATAGCATAATGCCATTCGTAACAGTATATTTATTTTAAACAACCCCAATCATGGCAAGCCACAGCAGCTCGATACTCCCAACTACTTGTATTTTGTTTGGGTTAATCACCCCTCAACAAACGGAAACCCAACTTACTGAATACCTCGACGAATTAGAATTTTTGGCTACTACAGCAGGGGCTATCGCAGAGAAAAAATTCTTTCAAAAGCTAGATCATGCCTATGTTGGCTGGTATTTTGGCAAAGGCAAAGTAGAGGAAATAGCTGCATATCTCAAATTAAAAAATATTTCGATTGCAATATGTGATGACGACCTCACACCATTGCAAATACGCAATCTTGAAGAGGTTTGGGGAGTACAAGTGCTAGACCGTTCTGCTTTGATACTCGATATATTTGCGATGCGCGCACGCACAGCACAGAGCCGTACTCAAGTGGAGTTAGCTCAAATGCAATATTTACTACCTCGCTTACGTGGTATGTGGAAGCACCTCGAGAGGCAGCAGGGCGGTATCGGTAGCCGTGGTCCTGGCGAAAAAGAAATAGAAACCGATAAGCGAATTGCGTATGATAAAATTGCGTTGCTGAAAAAACGATTAGTAGAGATTGATAAGCAAAATCAAACTCAACGCAAAACCCGTGGCGAGCTGATACGAGTGGCGTTGGTAGGCTATACTAACGTCGGTAAAAGCACACTGATGCAGTTGTTGAGCAAAGAAGAAGTGTTTGTAGAAAATAAACTCTTCGCCACACTCGATACGCTTGTTCGCAAGGTTACCTTTGATAGAACTCCTTTTTTGCTAAGTGATACGGTGGGCTTCATACGCAAGCTGCCGCACCATTTAGTCGAAAGTTTCAAAAGCACGCTTGATGAAGTGCGTGAAGCCGACATATTGTTGCATATAGTTGATATGGCGCATATTGCCTATGAACATCATATAGAAGTAGTCAGGCAAACGCTCACTGACTTAAAGGCCAGCAACAAACCTACTATTTTGGTGTTTAATAAAATAGACCTCTATCGCACCACTTATTTTGACGGGCTGCTCCCTGAAGAAGAACGCTTGCATATAGAAGAAGAATTATTGCAAAAAGCCAAAGAGAGATACCAATGTGAAGTAGTGGTTTTATCAGCACACACGAAAGAAAATATCGAAATAATTAAAGAAAAAATACACGAATTGGTCAAACAAAATTATGCTATCAAATTCCCGTACTTGGTTAATTTTTATTGAGGGTATAGTTTAATAAAAATTATTATTGAAGCACCGTTATATTTCCTTTTTTGGAAATAGTTCTGCCAGATTGAGTTACTGTGGCTTCTATATAATACACGATTACACCCGTTATTAGCTTACCATTGTACATTCCATTCCAGTTAATGTTATCACATGGGTTACATTCAAATATTTTGTTACCCCAACGGTCGTAAAGACGCATCATATTTATACTCAAATTGCGATGATATATTTCAAAATTATCATTTATTTCGTCGCTGTTAGGTGTAAAAGCATTAGGAACAAATAAGTCGTACGTATCGTCGGGTGGGCAACCTACCACTGTTATAGTGTCAAATGACTTTCCACAATGATACGATCCTTCTAAGATAAAGCTGCCTATATTATAAGTAATTAAATAGAAAGTAGTATCGCCTGTGCTCCATAAGTAGTTATCAAATTTTCTATTCAATGTTTTCAATATTGCAACCGTGTTATCACCGTCTTTGCAAATATCCACGTCAGCCCCGAGTTCGAGTTGATAATCAGCATCATTGGATAGATTGACCACCATGCTATCGACAAATGTGCTGCAACCTGTTGTAACCGTACATCGATAGTCACCGGGATAGGCTAATTCAATGGTTTGCGTAGTTGCTCCTGTGCTCCAAGAGTAAGTGCTGTAAAAAGATGGGGCTGTGTAGTAAGTAGTACTTAGGCCAGAGCAAATGCTGGGTGGTGTGGGTAGCGAAAAGTCCAAAAGTGCTGCATCATATATGTGTATGGTGTCGGTGAAAGTGCCGCACGTAGCTCCACATTGCACCCAATATGTCCCAAAAGTGGTAATATTGATGGTCTGCGTGGTGGCTCCTGTGTTCCATAGGTACCATTCATAACCACCTTGTGCATCTAATGTATGGCTAAATGTCCCACAAATGGCTGTGTCATTAAGGGTAGGTATTTGAGCATTATCGAGATTGACTACCATAACATCATCTATGTAAAGATAGCTAATTTCAGTATCAGATGGTGCAGGGCTTATTGCACTCCATACCAATTGTTCATTAGGTATAAAATTGCCGATGGTAAGCCACTGCTCGCCCCCTTGTGCTGT
>JAYVJZ010000164.1:0-9055 GCA_043768865.1 Sphingobacteriales bacterium | reverse complement strand
TGGGTTATTTTATAAAAAAAGGCATGGCTATTGAGATTAATTTTGACCATACTAAATATCAAGTACTAGATCAATTATTACACCTCAAAGGCAGGTATAACAACCGTCAAGTAGATACTTTTTTTCAGCGCAACAACGACAATTTATACTACCAGTTGAACAACGGAGCTAATTTTTTACTTATTAATTGGGTAAATGATTTTCCAATACAAGGCTTGAACAACAAAAATTATAGTCTCAGTTTGGTTTTGAAAACAGGTGCAGGAATAGTTATCCCGCATGTTGAAAATAAAATTATGTACGAAGCCAATGTCCCACATTTCCAAATAGGCGGGGTTGATTTAGGCGTTGAAACAGCTCTAAAAGCCACGGTACGGGAGCATTTTTTTATTGAATTTTCACAAAAAGCTGTAGTTGCTCAATATTGGGGGCTTCGTATTAGCAACGGTTACGCAAGGCAATTGTTTGGTTGTTATGAAGTGATACTCAGCGTGGGAGCACAACTAAATGTCCACAAAAAAACCCGAACGATTAAGATATAATCATTCGGGCATTTTGAGGTCAAAAGAAAAAATCAGTCTATTTGTACTCTACTTTTGACTGTACTTGAATTGTGTTTCGATTTTATTATCGCTTGCCCATGTTCGCCTTGCGCCATGTTCCAAATTCTTTAAGTTCGGGCTTAGTTAAATTTTCTTTGATTTGGGTGGTCAAGCCTTTCATCAATTCTTTTTGAGACTTCAATAAATCTTTTTTGTTAGCGATTGTAGATGCGGCGTTTACTAATTTGGTTTTAGTGCTCGCTACAGCAGCTATCATCATATTCTTTTTTGAAATATCAGCGATGTTAGCACCCTTGAAATAGGTAGTAAAAAGTTCTATTTTTTGCATGATTTTAGCGCTCGCTTCCATCGATTTGGCAGCGACGTTGCTAACAGTTTGAGCGCTCGATTGAGTCGGTGCTGCTAAAAGCGCTACTATGGCAAGCAGCATTGTAAAGAGTAGTTTTTTCATAATTTAGTTTTTAAAAAGTTTTTATTTTTTGTAATCATACTATAGTAAAAAGTGTGCCAACTTTTCAATTTAGCAAGTAGTATATTGTTAATTTTTTATTACTTGAAAATACTATTCAACAAAAATACGTATTGATATATCATCATTCGCATCAATTAAATAAAGCCTAACCCTAGGGCTAACGATAGGAGTGCAAGCATGGCTGTTGTAAATATTTGAACGGTTTTTAAGGTGATTTTTTTTAATAATTTGTGTCCTATATATGCGCCTACTATAGCCGAGATTGTAGCAGAGAATAGTAAAGCACTGTTGTCAGTAAGTATAGTATGATTAAGTTTAGACGCATAGACGCTGAGGCGTGAAACATCGACAAAGGTGGATACGACTGCTGCCGTTCCTACAAAGGCCTCTTTGGTTAGCCCTGCTTTGATGAGGAAAGCACTCCTCAACGCCCCTTGCGTGCCTGTCAATCCGCCAAAAAAACCACTTAACACTCCGCCTATCGGGAGTTTGTTTTTATTAAATGCTAATTTAGCAAAATAAGGGAGTATCTCAATGCTTATAAAAATTAGCAACAACACTGCTACGATGAACTTAACAGGATATACTTTAAACAAATTGTCGAAAAGCGTATATGAAAAAAAAACGGGCAAATCTGCCAACGCATGCAGCAACATAGCACCCAATATAGCCGATAGTACCGCTGGCACACCAAATTGTAACATTACTTGCTTATCAGCAAAACGTCCTACTAGCAATACTTTGAAAAGATTGTTGAATAGGTGAACGATGCCTGTGATACCAATAGCTACATCGACGGAAAAAAAAAGAAATAACACGGGCGAGAGCAATGTTCCTAATCCAAAACCCGAAAAAAAAGTAATTATCGCAGCCAAAAAGGCAGTTATCGAAACGATAGCAATATCCATAAGATTTTATTGTGTATTGGATTGAATACGAATATAAAATAGATTTAAAATCAAACAATAGCATTGCGACACTACAAATATACAATTGATTCGATTTTTAGTTTTAAAAAAATATCGATTTTTAGTCCTTTGCATTAAAATTATATTTTGGTTTTATGTAATGGTTTTGTGATGTACCTATTTTGTAGCACCTTTGTAGTCGTAGTTTAAAATTAAAATGAAGAAGCCCAACATAGTATTGGATATTAGAAACAAAGAAGCTGAATATCAGTTTTTTTTGCTGCAAAAATGGACAGCGGGCATGGTGCTATGTGGTACTGAAATAAAAAGCATAAAACAAGGCAAGTGCAACCTCAAAGACGCTTTTTGTCAATTTAAAGACCAAGAACTTTGGTTAAAAAACATGCATATAAGTGAGTACGACAAGGGCACATACCTCAATCATATTCCTACGCGCGAGCGTAAATTGTTGCTCAATGCAAAGGAGCTGGGCAAACTATTGAGCAAAGTCAAAGAGCGTGGACACACTATAGTACCTGTGAGGATTTTTTTTAGTGAAAGGGGCTTTGCCAAAGTTGAAATCGCCCTTGCAAAGGGTAAAAAAAATTACGACAAAAGAAACAGTATTAAACAAAAAGAAAACAAAAAAATACTCGATAGAGTGATGAAAAATGCCAAAAGCAGAGCGTAATTATTTCAAACAAATGTGCCCAAAATATCATTTTTTCAAATCATTATTAATGCTATATTTGTTTTTAATTAATTTATTTTCAAACCGCAGCACTATGCGTTATCTTCCCTATTATTTAGTGTTATTTGCACTTCTACTTGCCGCACCTATGCATGCTCAGCAGGGCAATTGGGGAGTGGGTGCAGCAGCCCAAGGCGGTGGTGGAACTGTTGTTATGCTCTCCGACGCAAATGCAGTCATCAACAATCCATCTAGTATGGTACAAAGCAATCGAAGGATAGGTATAGGATTGAGTATAGAAAACCGATTTTCAAATGCAGATTTTATACAATACGCCTTAGCAGGGAATTATCAATTAAACACTACAAGTGCCGTTGGCATTGGCATTCAGGTGCAGGGCGGCAGTCTGTATAATCAAAAAAACGTATTCTTTTCTTATGGCCGCTCTATTGCCTCTAAAATTTCAATAGGCCTTGCCGCTGTTGCCACACAATACGCTGCCGCTAATTATGGTAGTGCATTTACTATCAATGCAAAAATAGGCGCACACTGGCAACCCCTGCCACAGTTGCGTTTAGCTAGCACATTGAGCAACCCATTTACGTACACCCTCGGCGATGATTACAAAACAACCAGTGAATTAACGCTCGGGGCGGCCTACCAACCAAGCACCAAAATAGTTATTAACACTGAAGTAGCTGCGAGCAACAATCAAATCGCGGACCTTCGGTTTGGGATACACTATCAACCCAAAAGTATTTTTGTCGTCCGAATGGGATACAGTTCAGCTGCAGCATCTTATACGTTTGGTTGTGGGATAACCAAAAAAGGCATGAATATCGACTTATTTGCAAAAACACACCCCCTTTTAAAACTTACCTCAGGTGTGAGTTTGGCTTATCAAATACCCTCGACAAAATCACAAAAACAATAATGCTCGGCAAGCACAGCTATATATTATTTTGCTTGTTATTGATTGTACCATCTCTCAAAGCACAAGACAATGAACCTGCGCAGCTCAATGATCTCGTTGAACAACAAGCCACAAGCGGTGATACTGAAAGCGAAAATATTGAACAAATAGAGAATTTTGAATTTTATATTAAGCACCCATTGCAGATCAACAAAGCCACCGTAGAGCAATTGCGTGAGTGTGGTTTTGTAAGCGAATTGCAAATAGCGGGGCTAATTGACTATCGCCGTAATGTGGGTAACCTGCAAGCTATATACGAGTTGCAAATGGTACGAGGCTTCGACGCCACTACTGCCCGAATGTTGAGCCCATTGATGAGTGTTGGCTTAGGGCTCGATGACGACAACACCCCTTTTGCTAAAAAATTAACCAAAGGAACGCATCAAATATACCTGCGCACGCAGCAATTGTTAGAGCAACAAAAAGGATATAAACAAGCGACTAACAATGGCTATCTTGGCGATCAGCGTAAATATCTATTGCGATACAGGTATCAATATAGCAATCAATTAAGCTATGGAATAACGGCTGAAAAAGATGCTGGAGAGCAGTTTTTTAAAGGCACTAACAAGCGTGGATTTGATTTCTACTCCGCACATTTTTATATGCGTGGTCGTGGCATAATCAAAGCATTTGCTATAGGGGATTATGAAATACGATTTGGGCAGGGTTTAGCGATGTGGACGGGCTTTGGCAATGGCAAAAGTATTTTTGTTATGCAAACCAAACGAGGCTCAGTTGCACTTCGGCCTTATACGTCTGTGAGTGAGGTTAATTATTTGCGTGGTGCAGCGGCTACCTTTGGTTTAAAAAAAACAAGCATAACCTTATTTGCAAGTCATAAACGCAATAGTGCAAACCTCATAGCACCCGACACGAGTGCAACAGCACCCCTCGATGGGTTTACGAGTTTTGACACCGACGGCCTACATAGAACATTGAACGAAATACAAGACCGAAGTAGCATCAGCATCACACAAGCAGGTGGCAATATTAATTATAAACAAAAAAGATACAATGTGGGCGGTAGCATTATTGCCAATCAACTCTCAACACCGCTGCTAGCGGGCGATAACCCGTATCAAAAATATCAATTCAAGGGACGATTTCTATTGAATGCGAGCGTTGATTATTCATATTCATACCGCAATTATATGGTGTTTGGTGAACAAGCATTCAACCAAAACGGCGAATATGCGCTACTCAACGGACTTTTAGCAAGTGTAGATAAGAAAGTAGATGTGTCGATGGTGCATCGTTATTTTTCTAAAGGTTATACCGCCCTCAATGCGTTACCGTTTGCAGAGAACAGTAAGCCACAAAACGAACATGGGCTCTATACAGGTATCAGCATCAAGCCTCGCATCGATTGGCGTATCGATGCTTTTGTTGATGTTTTTAAATTTCCTTATTTAAAATTCCAAGCCGATGCAGCTACTTTTGGTACCGAGCTCATCACGCAAGTTACTTACACGCCCAATCGTCAAATGGAGATGTACTTTCGGTTTGCTAATAAAAACAAAAAAGAGAACAAAAGCACTACCACAACGTTGGACTATCTCTCCCCTATCGTCGATGTACGCCGCAGCAACCTTCGTTGGCAGATACAGTACAAGCTTACTAAAGGCGTTACGCTCCGGGCCCGGGCGGAGTATGTGTGGTTCAACAAAGAGGATAGCCCCGGTCAGCAGGGCTACGTGGCCTATCATGATGTAATCGTAAAACCATTGATGTCGAGGTGGAGTGTTAATACACGAATAGCGCTATTCAACACAACAGGATATGACGCTCGTGCCTATGCTTTTGAGAACGATGTTTTGTATTCATTTTCTATCCCTGCGTACTATTATAAAGGCATGAGGTATTATGTTAATTTCAAATATACAATCGCAAAACCCATCGATATATATGTTCGATTTGCACAGACTAATTATTTTAATCAAACAGAGGTGGGCAGTGGCTTAGACGCTATTGAGGGCAACACTCGGTCGGAATTAAAAGTGGCATTACGAGCGAGGTTTTAATATAAATATATTCTTATTTACAATAATTTTTAAGAAACCCATTTGCGTTTTCATATTTCAATTGTTTGGCACGCTTCCAATCAATACAAGCACCGAGTGTATCTTTCCTATTTGCTTTGGCTAACCCACGGTTATAGAATGCTTTGGCGTAGGCCGTGTCTAGTTGTATGCTATAATCAAAATACGCCAATGCAGAATCTAAGATAGCTAGATGAAAATAATTCATGCCGATACAATTGGCTACCCTTGCGTCTTTGGGGTTTTCTTTTAATAAGGTAAAAGCTTGAGATAGTCCGCCTCTGAAATCTCCTTTTTTACTTTTAATTATGGTTAAATAATATTTTGTTGCATATAAAGTTGGGTCATTTTGCAATAACTGCTCAAACGCTATTTTAGCTTTGTCTTCTTGACCATTTTCGAATAATGCAATTGCTTGTTCTTCTGTATAAGAAGGGCTGCAGGCAAAACAAAACAACAACATAGTACCTGATAAAAATGCGAAAAATCGGTTTGTTTTCATTAGAATGAAATAATAAAATAAGTTGAAAGTGGTCATAAAAAAAGCTAAAAAACGGGTGTCTTGTAGCTTTTATTTTAATAGTATGTATCAATGAGCGTTATCGCATTAACGATACACTCCCTTTTATGTCAATTTTCTTGCCCTCGCACGAGCCTTTGATGTTATAAACGTAGGTGCCTGTCTCTTGTGGAGCGCCTTTGTAAGAACCATTCCAGCCATTGCCGATGTTATTAGTTGCAAATACCTGCTCTCCCCAACGGTTGTAAATCGTGAATTCTTCAAACTCCTCAAACCCAGATTGCAATACATACAAGACGTCGTTGTTGTTGTCGCCATTAGGTGTAAAAGCACTTGCCATCTTGAAGCCTGAGCAACCTAGATGATCTACATAGACCGTATCGGTTTCTCGACATATACCAAACGCATCTTCGGCTGCTATGATGTAAACGATGCTGCCCTCGGGCGTGCAAACAGGGTTGCTGCTTGTGCTATCGGTTAGGTACAATGCTGAACTCCAATTTATGGCACTATAATAGCCATCTGCTTCAAAGTTTATAACATCGCCTGCATATACTTCGCTGTATTGCGGAGTTACATCGAGTATGACATTAGGATATACAACTATTGTAACTGAATCTTTTTTGCGACACCAGCTTTCATTGTAAGTCCAAACAAAGTAGGTAGTTGTATATTCTGGTGTTGCCACAGGATTTGTGCAATCTTTACAGGTCAGTTGGCTTGCCAATTGCCACTCCCAATAATCGCCACCGGCTATCAACAAGGGTGCTTGTTCGCCTTTGCATATAGTGTCGTTGGCACTTATGTAAGTGGTAGGTGGGTCATTAAAATTAATAGTAAACGTATCAATGTAAGAACAACCTGCCGGCACTATAAAATTCAACGTATAGGTTGTAGTTGTGCTTGGCGAAAGTATCGGGTTGCTTATTGTCGGGTTGCTTATTTGTGCTGGGTTGTCGCCCGACCATGCAAACGTCGAACCCGCTTGAACGTTGGAGGCTAGATATGCTTGCACTGCTTGTGGGCTTGCAGGCAAGGTGCCACATACGCTCGTGTCGGGCTGCAGTACTTCTAAGTTGCCTGTGGCACTCGCTAAGATAGTCATAGTGTCTGTGTCATAACAAAATCCGTCGATTACAGTAAATATTGCATTTGTAGTTGTAGTAACTACTATCGTGGGGTCTTCGGTTGAAGAATCGCTGAACACACCTATTGTAGAGGCCCAGAGGTAGTTGGTATTATCGCAGTTGGCAGTACTAGTGAGTATGGTAGAAAACGACACCACCCCTGGTCCTTCGCTTGCAATTATTACCCCATCTGGGTTTACAATTGTATATGAAATACTCCCAAGCGAGGGACCCCATGTTGAGTTTATAGAAAATGCACCGCCTTGTGGCACTGAAAAACTAGCCGTGCCACTAAACCCCGAAATTAAGGTTATCGGTGTCGTTGTCGAGCCAACAGTTACATTCAAATCATATCCATTCCAGCCAAATCCTGCATTGTCTTGCATATTAATAGTATATACACACGGTGTTGTAATTATATACGGACCGCTTGTTGCGGTGCCGTTTAATTGAACGTCGATGCCTGGACATGCGAGCAAATCAGGGCCTGCATCGGCTATCGGATTGCTCAATACGGTTACGAGAATAGTTGTATCGTACGTGCAACCAAAATCGTCTGATACAGTATAGATAAATGAATATCCTCCACCTGCTACGTAGTTAGAAATAGTAAGCAATGAATCATTAGTTGAGGTGATGATGCTTGTAGAGGCAGGGTCGGCTCCGCTCCACGCTCCGTCAATCAATACGGGAGTATATTCTGTAATATCGGGGTACAACGCAGGGGCAAAGTTAAGCCCCCAAGAGGTTACCCAACCATCGTCAGAGCCCAAAAAATCGCATATTTGCAACGACCAAGTGCCGTTCAAAGGGCAGCCTTCGAGCGAATCTAATGGATTCACACTTTCGTAAATACCGGCAGGCAATGTGGCCCCAAACCCTCCGCCAGTGCCAAAATCAACAAAGGTACCTAAGGTAGAACTTGGACTCCAACCATACGGGTACGTTACTCCAACAGGATCAGCACTCGCAGGAAATGAAACATCTATTGGTTCTCCTATCTGTGTGCCTCCACCTCCTTGATTGTGTAATATAGCAGATGACCCGTCGGGGCAGGTGATAGAAATAACGATATCTCCCATGTACGAATGCTCCATATCGGCAGTTATAGATATCAAATCATCTATATCGTTCAATGTCTGTCCGGGTGAGAAAATATTTACGTTGATTTCTGATTCAAAACAAGAACCTACATCGTCGGGTATATAAAGTGTGTCGCCTGCAATCTGCAAAGAGTTGCCGATATAGGTAGTTGGGCTTGCTGCTCCTACTAACAACGACCCCGATCCTGTACCCCCTCCAAAACCATAGCCACCTCCATTTTCGCAAAACACGATGCCTTGTGTAATGTTAGTAAATGTAGGCGTAGTACTCACCCAAACAGGCACAGTTACTAAGTTGGAGGCAACGCAGTTGTTGTTGTCGCGTATAAACAAATCTACCAAATGCTCGCCGATGTCAACAAAAGTATACGACACTATAGGCCCTGAAGTAGAGTCTATTGTACCATCGCCAAAGTTCCAAATATATTTAACAATGCTGAAAGTAGGTGCGGCATAAGAAGGAGTGCCGTTGAAGGTTAAGGTCTCGCCGACACATATTTTTTGTATAATGCCCGCTGTGGGTGCTGCCAATGCGGCTGTTGGGCGTATGCAGGGCGTTACGCAGGATATAGACCCCGAAAAAGTACCCGTGCCCGTGCTGTTTGATTTGAATCGAACTGTTAAACAACCGCTTGGGTTGAATGTGGTGCATTGTA
>JAYVJZ010000163.1:0-10816 GCA_043768865.1 Sphingobacteriales bacterium | reverse complement strand
CTATGAACGAATCGCTGATATAAAAAGCTAACTTATGTGTCAGCTCTTGTATGCTCTCTAGTGCCTCGGGCTTATCGCACTCATACAATCGTAAGATGCTAAAATAATACGTATCGTTTTCTTCGAATTTTGGCAAGTGCAACGGGTCCATCACGTCCTTTAAGTTGCCTGTGTTTATGTTATTTTCTTTTAGTAATGCAACAAGCTCCTGCTCTGTGGGGTTTTCTAAGTCCCACCAAGTGAAATTTTTATTTTTATACAATGCTGTTTTCAAAATAAATAGGCTATTTTATTTACTGTAAAAATAGGCTATTAAGAACACTGCTCAAAACCCAAATGCAAATCACATAAAGTACAATTTTTTTTTAAGGATAATCTTGTAGCTAAGTTACTATAAATAGAATTCACACTCGCAAAAAAATAAAAATGAAATATACAGTTGATGTAAGCCAAAGAGCTTTTTTTTAGTATGTTTTCGTTGGGAGATTCAAAAAATAAATACTACACTTTTTTTTAATGTATAAATTCTCTTTTCAATCAAACTATATCTTAGCTAGCAATGTGAGGGCTCATTATTTTATATTCAAATCAGTATGAATTTAGAGAATAAAATACGTAATGTTCAAACAATATTTTATTTGGTTAGTATTGAATTTTCAATGCTGTACCGAGGTGTATAACCCTTTGGCACACGCTCATCTACTAGGCTTTCGTTGTATATTTTTAACCCTTGATGTTGATAAAATTGTATTGCCCTCGGGTGGTCAAGCGAACACGTGCTTAGATACAATCTTGCAATATGAAGATGGAACGCATAAGCTATAGCATGATTAAAAAAAAAATCGCCATACCCTCTGCCAATATACTCTTCTAATATACCAAAATAGATTATACGCACTTCCTTGTTGTTATCTTCTTTGTGCATTTCTAGTAACCCAATCGGCACCTTGTTTTCGTACATAATCAACAAATGTGTCGCAGGGTCGTGAACTATTTTTGCCACCTCGCTCTCTGACATTAGCAGGCGTTCAAACCAACTCAAGCCGACGCTCACACGCTTATGTAAATCTAAATACGCTTGTATATCGTAATCCAATTCTCTTTTTATAACGCACGAAGGTTTGGGTGCAAGTTGTTTTTTTGAATCTTCAAATAACTCTAGCATCCAGCTCTTAGCTCTTATCGTTTGTGTTTCAGTGAGGTTCAATCAGTGTTATTTTTTATAGAATTTATATTATCGAAGCACGACTAATTTTTCGATTTTTTGAGCGGCTTTACCACCGCCGATTGGCAACAAAGTAAGTTTATAAATATACACTCCACGGCCTATTAAGTCGCCATACTGATCAAGTCCGTCCCATGTTAGACTGTAGTTTAGCGTTGCGGGGTCATTAATGTTTTGTTGTATTGTTTTTATAATTTTACCTGTTATAGTCAATATTTGAATGGTAGCGAGCAGCGGCACATTGGGTTGGTTGTGCTCAAACATAAAAGTCGTATGTGTAGTGAATGGATTGGGGTAATTCAATACATGTTTCAATGCCACTTCGGCACTGTTAGCAACTACAAATTCTGTACTCCCTTCGTTGCTGTTGTTCATAATGTCCCAAGCCTTGAGCGTTAATGTGTGTCGCCCTTCACTTAGTTTAGACAATGGGTATTGTATGCGTCCTTTTTGATAATTATCCGCCTGCGATTGATAAAAATTACTCAACGAAATACTGCTTTTGGTGTCGGCATCTATAATCGCCGTTATATCATGCCCTATGCCGCCTCCTGCGGTGTTGATGCCCACTTCGTCAAACAATTTTGCTATCAATATTGGAGTTTCGTTCACCAACCCACCAAAGGCAAAGCGCTCATCGTTCATGTATAATTTTATTTCTGGCCCCTTGTTGTCTGTTATAAGTGTATCATAGCTACCTCCTATTTTTATCGATCTATTATAGCCCGTAGCATCGGTGATGAGGTCGGTTGCATAATAACTTATTTTTCCAGTATCGATATTAAGTGCAATATCTTTTGGCACTATGAATGTAAATTGAAAATCGCCGTTATTAACGGTTGCTTTGCCTTTGAATAGCTGTGTCTCTTGCACGTCAAAGGTATATGTGCCTGCTGCTGTTATGTCATTGTTTAACGTTGTTCTTTTGATTGGCTTGTCGAATATCGTAGGATATACAAAACCATTGAAAGTGGTTAGTTTAACGCCGCTTTCGTTCTGTATTTCGCCCGTTACAGTTACTTTTTGTAGGGCTTTGATTGTGTCGTTAGCGAATGCTGCATTGCCATTTATCGTCTTTGTGATTACTCTGTTTTTGGGATAGGACAACTGCAACGCAGGGTCGCCTAGCAGTATAAATTTCCTTTTATTTTCTGTGCCAGAATTTATTGCGTTTTTGCTCTTGAGATATATATCACCCAATTTTGGCGTGTAGCCAATTGTTGGAAACATACTTCCAAAAAACTTTGTTACTAACGCACTGTTGTTTTGAGAATACACCACTCTGACAGTCGTAAACATTGCTATCGCACCTCCGTTTGGATTGAGGTACACCATCTCGCCAGCAGAGCGAATAGTAGGGTCGTCATAGCGAGAAAATTCACACGTCCCCGTTATCATCAGGGGCATATTATTTATGTTTTTTAGCGAGGCTATGTCTTCTTTTGTAAATGTGGCCTCATGCGTCAAGCGCTGCTCTGAGCCATGTCCAAAATAATTATACACCAACGAGCCAACGTAAAAATTATCCATTAACGCTTTGTTGACATCAGGATAGCGTGCCCCTCCACTCAGTTGTACCTGTGGGTAGGCATCCATATATATTTTGATGTTGTTGTATAGTGGTATATATTTTGTTATACTGTCGGCTAATGCCTCATTTTGATACATGTGCGTGTTGCTATCCTCATCATCTCCCCAATACACAATTCTATTGCGCCAATCGCCAAAAGTCGCCGAACTAGCAGCATAATGTATCACCTTATCGACTAAGTTTCTAGCCTCGAGTGCGGTGTTGCAGGTGAATCGCCCAATGCCGACATCTATTTTATTCAAGTCCAGCCCTTGTTCCATATCTCCTTCGTTGATGTCAAGGCAACCAAAATAATCATCTGTACAAAACGTACGTGTTGGAGAAAATGTTTCTATACTTTCAAAAGTAGGGACTTCATCATTATTTATAAAATCAACTTTATAATTTTTCATTTTATCACGATAATCAAACGAGGCATCACCTAATAATAGCAAATATTGTGGGAGTAAATCAACATCGCTACCTGCCATATTATAAAAATGCCGCATCATATTTCTAACAGCACTTATATCCTTAGCACCGCCGCTGAACTCATTATAAACATCAAAAATACTAACTACTTCTGTGCTCAAATCATCGTGCTGACGGTGATGTTCGGCAAGTCTATTGGCTTCATTTAGATATTTAGGATGCGAAACAATTATAAAATCAGGTTGCTCCAAACTATGTATGTTTTGGTTTTTAATCTTACCATGTGCGGTGGGTGTGAAAAAACTTGTACCATCAAACACTACATATTCAGTAACTGTGCTGTGAGTTGCATTATACTGAAACGTCGAGCCTACTAAGCTCCCAAGTTGTTTTTTAGGGGTGCCTAATACATCTACTTTCCATACTTCGGTGGTAGCATTAGCGTTGGTTATTTTGTAAGTCGCATCGCCATTCAGGTTGATGTTTCGGTAATTCAAATGCCCATTAACCATTTGCAATTTGCACGTTGCGTTTACCACAATTCTGTCTAGCCAAGCGTTGGCATCAGCGTCAGTCGGTAGGGTGGCATTTGCCTCTATACTTAGACTTGCATTCGGTGGTAGTTCATATCCAATCCATTTTGTTTTTGCAACATTAGAATAGGGTTCACTGCTAATAGCTGATACGTTTTCGACATTCAACTGCCCATTAATGTTGAATTTAAAATTCGTACTGCTTTTGCTAGAATTAGCTCCAAACACTACATTCACGTACATTTCATCGACACTAAGGTCTATGTTAGGCAGTGAAAAAGTAAAATTATACGTAGGGCTTATTTTGAAACTTTCACCAAAAAAATAACGTCCACTATTAGCAGGATTAAAAATATCTTTTTCATGATACAGCCTTTCACTATACGTCGTGATCTCATCACTCGCCGCAGCTAACGATGCGATACTGCTTATCCTCAGCCCGGGGCCTTGATCAACATTAATGAAATAATACGCATAATCATCGTATAAATTAACTTCGGGGGAATATTTTTTTGTGCCAACATCGAGGTTCCAAGCTGTAGGCCCGACCCCATAAAACAAAACATAATCATCACTATCCCATGCGTTGTTAGAATTATTATCCACTACCTCTATAGCATTCTCAAGTAAATCGTCAGGATAATATTGATTGTTCAACTCTGGCAACATGCCGCCACCGTTGCCATAGATGCGAATATCACTCAATGCAACAGAACTAATAACCAACCCCAAAGTGCCCGCTAAAGCAGCATCAATTTTGTGTACACCACTTGTGCTAACTGACATTTTAAAAAAATTGCCATTTGACAATATGGAAGACGATACTGTGTTAGTAGTGTTGCCAAGCCGTGTGGGTAGAGGGCTGAGGGTAAGTTCGGCAGTTAGAAGTTGATATACAGTACCTGATTGAGTGGCGCGTAGGGGAGTTATTTCTATGTATAATTTAGATTGTTTTTTTTCAATTCCTGTAACGCTTTTTATTTCATAATTTTGTTGCAACCCCATGTATGACTGCCTCTGCTCCACAGTTGATTCTGTAATGTTAGTAAGTGTAATTGTATAATTTTGATAGGTATTCAAGGGTAATTGCAAACGAAATATAGGAAGCTGTGTACTATCGTCCACATCGCAATTGCACGAGCCATTTATGTTCCAATTTATTTTAATCTGCGTTTGTGCAAACGTATCTGATGCTGTACAAAAAACAAGTATCATTATAAATGACCAAACGTAGGAGTTCAATTTCATAGTTGTCTATATTTTTAAACCAAA
Organism: Sphingobacteriales bacterium; assembly: GCA_043768865.1. Lineage (GTDB taxonomy): Bacteria > Bacteroidota > Bacteroidia > Chitinophagales > JAYVJZ01 > JAYVJZ01. The sequence goes on along the minus strand of JAYVJZ010000163.1, from coordinate 5,784 downwards.
TTAAATTATCTAACGTTTATTTTAGTTAGTTTATTTTTGCTACTCTTAATTATTGATTAAATCAATCTAATTTTTAAATAATAATCATTTGTAAAAATAGTGAAAAAAAGAATAATTATCATTTTTATTTTGCTTGCTACGTGTTGTATGTTAGATGCTCAAGACGCATCATTCAGTCAATATTATGCTTCGCCTTTGTATGTAAATCCGGCACAAGGGGGCTTCAGCCATGCTCCTCGCTTTGCCTTACAATACCGTGATCAGCAACCTTTTTTTAATCGTGCTTTTGTAACCTATCTCGCAACTTTTGATCTATATGTAGGACCACTGCAAGGTGCATTGGGCGTGGTATTACAACGAGATGTGTTAGCCAAAGGGTTGCTCGTCAATCAATCGGCTTTGTTTTGTTATAATTACAGAACCAACATTAATAAAATAAATATTTCGATAGGAGTAGGAGCGGGGGTGTTACAATCCAAAATTAACTCATCACAAGCATTATTGAACGACCAAGTTAATTTGCCGTATGGATTTGAAAATGCTGCTGGTACGATACTCGCTACCACAGAGCTGTATGCTAGCTCGCAGTTGAAACCCGACGCTAGTTTTGGTGTAATGGCCTATGCCAAAAGAGCTTTTGTAGGGGTTTCAGCAAAGCACCTGCTACCGTTAGCATGGAGTGCACAAGGCAACAATATACTGTTACCTATCAAGTATTCTTTCAACGCTGGATATGAATTTAATTTGCAACCAAGAGGCACAATCACGCTTACTCCTAATGTACTTGTGAGTTCTCAAGGGCCATTTACGCAATGCAATATCGGTGCTCATTTGATTGCAGATAAGTACAGCATTGGGGCTTATTATAGAAATGTTTTGGAGAACAGCGATGCCGCAATACTAACAGTAGGATATACATTAGGGCTTGTGAAAGCCAGCTATAGCTATGATTTTGGATTAAAAGGGGCTGGCAGGTTCTACACAGGTGCGCATGAGTTGTGTTTTGTGCTTCAAATAGAAGAAAGTGCGTGGGGAAAACGGCAGCGTAGAATCAAAAAAAGTGCAAGCTGCCCTACGTTTTTAAAATAAATACTTGAAATACTGTTACCATATTCAAAACTATAGTTATCAATGAAAATAGGACTTTTTTTTGGTTCGTTCAATCCCATACACACAGGGCATCTCATAGTTGCCAATCAAGTATTAAATGCCACTGATGTAACGAAAATATGGTTTGTGTTGTCGCCTCAAAGTCCATTTAAAAATTCGATAGATTTGCTACCTGACAAGGAGCGCTTGTATTTTTTGAAACTCGCTATCGATAGCAATCCAAAGTTTAAAGTATGTGATATAGAATTGAAGTTACCACAGCCTAATTATACTGCTACCACCCTTGCAATGCTCAATGAAAAGTATCCTCAACATCAATTTTATATACTAATGGGGGAGGACAACATTGGTAGTTTTCATAAATGGAAAAACTACGCATGGATTTTAGATACGTTTAAAATTGTTGTTTATAAAAGGGGTAAAGTAACTACCCAAGATGAAATAAAAAATCATCAAAACGTTACATTTTTGGACACCGCTTTATTGCAAATATCCTCAACTTGGATTCGACGATTGTTAGCTGAAAAAAAGAGCATTAAATATCTCGTACCCGATTGCATAGAAAATGAATTGAATCATTGTTCATTCTACCAAAATAAATAATTACAATTGGATTGTCAAATTATTATAATTTATTGCTTATTTTTGGTTGTGTTAAAAAAAATATTTTAAAGGAAAGGTTGATTCCATATTTTTTTTAAAATTTTACACTTTTAATTACGTTACCTTAAAATAAATGCTATTAATGAAAAATTTTTACAATTTTGTATTGGTGTCTTTGCTTGTTGGTTGTAGCCTACTTATGGCTCAATTTGCTTATTCTCAGAAAATCGTAACTAGCACCTCAATCACTACAACAGCTCCAATTAATTCACCACCATTGGCGACAAGCACAAGCTGGGTGTCGAGAGTGTATGATATTGCTACAGAAGGGCTACCTGGATTAGGTTTAAAAATGGCTTCAATAAATTCAAAAGGGGCTGCAAGCGGAGGATTGATACGTTGCTACACCGATCAAATACATACGCAGCAGATGTTAAATCATGCTAATGCAGCTGCATACACTGCCAAGCGGTCTGCGTGGTTGAGTGAAGGGTTGTCGTACCGTATGTCGAACCCCACGTGCGCAGGCGGGCCGATAATCATACCTGTTGCAGTGCACTATTTAGGGCTAACAGCGGCACAAAATTCGCCAGCTAATCGAGCTTGTTTAATCGAGTTAGCACAGGTTCAAATCAACTCACTCAGCCAAGATTATTTAGGTATAAATGCCGATGGAGCGCTGTGGACAACTGCCGTTGCGGCTAATTATCCTGGTACAATATTTGGTAAAAGTTGCATTTCATTTTGTTTAGCAACAGCCGGGCATCCTGTGGGTTCTGGTATAGCTGCTGGAACACCTGCCGTAACTTTTAACTCACCCACTGCTACTACTTCGGGGCCAAGTGGGGTAGGTGAAGCAGGCGCTGCTTGGACAGGCTATTTGAATATAATAGTTGGCGATCCGGGTGCAGGCATATTAGGATATTCGCCACTTGGGGGGAATTTTGCAGGTCAAGCGGTAGTAGTAGGGCCTTGTTTTTTTTCGCAAAATTGCACACTTACTTGCACAAGTGTTAGTCCCGGATCGTGTGGCGAGACTACGTATGATTTAGGTAGAACATTAACCCATGAAGTTGGGCATTATTTGGGGTTAGAGCATACGTTCAATGGCTGCACAGGTGCAGGCGACGGCATCGCTGATACACCCCCTGACGATACGCCTACGTATGGATGTTACAACACACTCACACCCGCTACATGGCCTAATGATTGTGTAGGAGGTGCACCTGATTTATGGATGAATTTTATGGATTATACAGACGATGCTTGTATGTTTATGTTTAGCTCCAATCAAGCTGATGTGATGCACGCTTATGCCGTTACTAATGGGTTTACTACTACATCATCTAAATGTGGGGCTGCTTTTGTAAATGTGCAAACGACCGAAGATCCATGTTTTTTTCCAACTACTGTATCTTGTCCTTCTTCTATCTCTGCAATGATTACTGATGTTCCTTCTGTTTGCAACGGAGGCACGGTTGAATTTTCTGTAATTGTCAGTGGCGGACTAGATTATCAAATTAGTTATACTTCGAGCGGGATAGCACCTGCTACTAATCCTATCGGCGATGCTAATTTTACATTAACTTTCTCACACCCTGGCACCTGCGGAGCTATTAGCAGAGTAGTTAATTATACTGTCATCTGCACTATTGATGGCACTACACTCGCCTCCGGAGTAGCTACCGTGCTTGTCTATCCTAGCTTATCACAGTTGGGTTCTTTGTATAGCATCACTTCTGGTACTTGCACAGGCCCGATTATTAACAATTCGTGCCCGTCGCTAATCACTATCACACCGCAAGCAGGTTCTCCTTCGTTTCCTGTTACTTCAGGTAGTGGTACAGTTATATATGATGTTTCGTTTAGCGCTGCGCTCCCTTGCTGCTCTACTACTGTTACTGTCAATCCATTGATTGATGGTACTTTTGAAGATGGTACATCAGCTAGTGGTTGGATGGAGAGCAGTACTAATTTCCCTGATATTACGGGCAACGCGGCATCATCGGGTTCTACACCACCTTGGGCTGGCACCTACTATGCGTACTTTGGAGGTGCACTCACTACATCAACCCCTGCGGCTACTTTTCCTGAGATTAGTTCAATATCACAATCTGTAATTATACCTGTTGGCACGGCGTTGATGACTTTTCAATTACAAATACCCTCTCCAGGCTTAGTAAATATTCCAATGGACGGGCTGAATACAAACAGTTTTGCTATCACAGTAGATGGAGTAATCGTTTGGGATTTGATTGGCAACCCACCCGGTATGACACCTCCCTCTGAATTTGGTGATGCTTATTTTGGAGCACCTGCAACGGTTAGCATCAACCTAGATGCATACGCAGACGGGGCACCTCATGTTATAGAATTTGAAATGACTCAAACTACTAATAACGTTGAGTTGTTTATAGATAATGTTGTTATTAATGCAACCACAACAGCACCTACTTGTGTGATTACAAGTACCGCCAATTATACCTGTGCGGCAGTTTGCAACACGATTAGCTCCTTAACCACTACAACTCCTGAGGTATGCTTAGGCAACCCTGTGGCTCTTTCTATAATCAGCAACAGTACTGCTATTAATGGACTTAGCATCGTTCAATCTAGTACACCGTTATCTAATCCTTATGTTGGAGGTGCTTTGTTAGGAAGCACAACAGGATCAGGTGTTTCAGCCATCTATACTGCTAACTTTACAGCTCCGGGTACGTATTATGTTTATGCAATACTCAATCCTATTCCTACTGATGCATTGTGTCGCCCATTTGCTACAACAAGCATTATAGTAAATCCAATACCCTCTGCACCTCCAGCAACTGCCACGCCTGTGTGCCCAGGTGGTGCGTCAACTATCGTTGCAAGCGGTTGTGTAACAGGAATCGTAAATTGGTATAGCAATGCTGCAGCAACGATACTAGTGGGAACAGGTACAACGTTTATCACACCCTCGCTTACCTCAACTACTACTTTTTATCTAACTTGTACTAGTGCGGGTTGCGTATCGGCTATAGCATCTGTTGTTGCTACGGTTGTAAGCGGGCCAATGCCTCCTGTATTAACCAATCCTGCATTCTGCTCTGGCACATCAGTTACTATTTTATCAGGTGGATGCTCGGGAGTGGTGAGTTGGTATGATTCTCCTACTAGCATGGTACCTATATTTGTGGGTAGCACATTTGTATCACCGCCATTATCATCACCTACTATCTACTTTGCAAGTTGTACAGTTGCAGGTTGCGAATCATCAAGAACGATTTATACAGTTGCACCTACACCGTCACCTGCTGAACCAGCAGCCACAGGCACCACTATATGTGCGGGTCAAACGACTACTCTAACCGCATCAGCTCCCGCAGGCTCTAATATCACTTGGTATGCAACTGCTACAGGAACAGTTATAGTTGGGTTAGGCAATCTATTAACAATAACCCCTGCTACTACAACCACTTATTATCTTTCTTCAACATTTAACGGTTGTGAATCAAATAGAATAGCAGTAGAAGTTATAGTTACAGCGACCCCAATAGTAACTATCACGGGTACGGTACTTGTTTGTGAAGGTGATGATATTGTATTAAATGCAGCTACAACGCCTCCTGGAGCTACTATTACTTGGAGTAATGGAACTACATCGGTGGGCAGTGGAGCGACCTTGAACTTACCCAATGCAACGCTATCAATGGCCGGGAGCTACACCGCAGTAGCAACTGTTGGGGCTTGTGCAGGATCTGCAATCACAAACGTTGATGTTACTAACCCGCCCAACTCCCCAACTTTTGATGCACTAGCTAGCACTACTTCTACGTGTGAGGGCAGTGCAGTTTCATTAATTATATTTCCGCACCTAGCAACAGAACAAGCTACATGGTATGCCGATGCTGCGTTAAGTGTTTTAGTATTAAATGCCTCTGATGTTTATACTTTTGTTCCTACTAGCAATGGCACAGTCTATGTTACACTTACTAATATTGCTACAGGTTGTAACAGTACCGCAACTCCTATTTCTTATTCTGTAATACCAACTCCTACTGCAGTTGTAGCGAGTACGGCAACGTTGTGCTA
>JAYVJZ010000162.1:0-2896 GCA_043768865.1 Sphingobacteriales bacterium | reverse complement strand
GGATATTTTTTTCTTATCAATTGAAAAGAATTACAATAAATGCACATTGATAAAAAACTAGATTGAACTTTAAAATCAAAGCAAACAAATATGTACTTTAGCAGTCGTAATAACATACTACAAAATTACAATATTCATTGCAAAACACAGATATTAATAGTATATTTAATCTACAGCCCAATACGTTTGAGGAGCTCGCACTTGATGTGTTTCGCCATCAAGCAGCTACAGTGCCTATCTACAAAGCTTTTTTAGAATTATTGCATTGCAACAGTATGAAGGTAGATTGCATAAAAAAAATTCCGTTCTTGCCCATATCATTTTTTAAAACTCATACTATAACTGCTGCATCTGTTCACATAGCCCAAACCTTTGTAAGTAGCGGCACCACTCAGTCCATTCGCTCTCAACATCATGTTGTCGATATTTCGTATTATGATAAAAGTATTGATAAAGCGTTTACTTATTTTTTTGGAAACCTAAGCGATTACTGTGTTATAGGACTATTGCCAAGTTATGTAGAAAACAAAAACGCATCGTTAATATATATGGTAAATAGGTGGATGCGGCTGAGTAATCACGCTAACAACGGAATGTATTTAAATGATTATACTGCCTTAAAAAACACATTATTACAATTAAAAGCAAACAAGAAAAAAACTATTTTGATAGGTGTTACTTTTGCGTTGCTAGATTTTATAAAAGATTTTAGCATCGATTTTAAAGAATTAATAATTATAGAAACTGGGGGGATGAAAGGGCGTGGTAGCGATATAGACCGCGAAACCCTGCACAGCTTGCTTCTACAATCATTCCAACAGTCCATCATTGGCTCAGAGTATGGTATGACTGAGTTGCTCTCGCAGAGTTTTATGTTTGATAATTCAAATTTTAAGTCGCCACATTGGAAAAAAATACTCATACGTGAGCGCGACGACCCGTTTGCAGTAGGTTTGCTCAACAAGGCCGGTGGTGTCAATTGTATCGATTTGGCTAATTATAATTCATGTAGTTTCATTGCTACTGACGACCTCGGCATAGCATACGCTGACGGGTCGTTTAGTATCCTCGGCAGGCTTGACAACAGTGAACTTCGAGGTTGTAATCAGCTTGTACTTTATTGAATTGGTGTCGCCAAGCGTCTGTTGTTTTCTATTGGCAAACGCAACACAACAGAAAATGTACCTCGTTTAGTACTCTCAATGCTATAGCCAAGCAACAACGTAATTGGATAAAAACTATACCTAAAACTCACAAAAGGCTCTACTATCCAGTAGTTTGGATTGGTATAAAACGCATTAACTCCAAAGGTATTATTTACTTTTAGCTTGCGTATGTAGGGTATTTTATTACCAAAAATATTGGCTGCATTCCATTCCAAATGCCCTTCACCAAAGGTGCCGAAGGTTCCGTTATTATATGCTATGTTTAAGAATGTATTGTCGCTCATTACAAAAAAATTTCTGTTGCCGATTGGGATATAAAAATCTGCATTGGAAAGTGATTCTAGATTAGTCCCAAAAAACCTACCGTATTTTATTTTCAAATCAACGCTACCAAGGGTTTTAGTTTGTAACGTATAATTCATCTTAACTACTGCATGATGAAAAAGTTGTGAAGTAGTAGGATAAAAAATATTTTTATATAACACTGAAAAAGTCGGAAAATCCGACCCTACTTCAAACACTTCATCGGGCATCGTAACGTACTTAGTGCTTGGCGTGTAGCTTATTTGCACCGTGTTAGCACACACCTCATGGGGGCCTGTGAGTAGCTTATTAGGCGTTAGGTTAGAAATAAAATTTTTATGCAGTGCAGTCATACTAGTATTTTCTTCGCTATTTCGTAGCGCATATTCGTTTTCAAAATATACTCGCCAACCCACTGCAACTCTTACTCTAGTGGTCATCGATACATATTTTTTTGAAAAAAGTTTTAAATAATTTTGCCCATAAAACAAGGTGGTAATGCTGTTGCTGAGTGAGCTGATAGCTATAGCATTTCCCCAACTCTGTGTGGTTGTTCCTCCCTCCAAGGTTACTGAATATTTTCTGTTATCTTTCAATTGTATCGATGCGGTGGTGTAATTGATTTTGTCTGAAAATCCATATTGGTTTTCTACTAAAAAGGCAACATTATTTTTTGAATTAATCTTTTTTCGTATCGTTATCTGATTGGTTAAAACCACCCCCTGCACTGTGTTGAACGTAATCATGTTTAACAAACCGTTCGTGTTTATACTCCACTTTTTTTTAAAGTTATAGCTATACCCGAATAGCAAATTGTTTGGTTCAAAAATATTTGACTTGCGTCGCATTGAGTCTATATAAGCGGGTTTTTCGTGTGCTATTTTTGTAGAATCCTTAGTTTTGTAATCCTTCATTTCTTCTAACGTCAATGCCACAGGGCGTTCATATTCCCAATAAGAACTGTCCTTGGCACTTGCGTCTTTGCCTGCTTTCATTAGTTCATTTGTAGCTTTATTTTTGGTTGATAAACCACTATTTATTTTATAATTTTTATAATATGCTTCATAATTACCATTAAAATTAAACACTAAAAATGCTGCTTTAAAATATAATTGTTGAGATAGCAGCACCCAATATTTCTCATCAGCGAGCACATATTGTTGTTTGATACTTACACTATCTACTAAGTTGATATGCTCGTTTTTGATGATTAACATATCGGTATTGATGATATGCCAATCGCCATCGATGATATACAACAATCCTTGAAAAGCATTGTCATGCTTGCGTTTTGGGGTAAATTTTATAACGTCTATTAGTCTATTGCCCTCTACATAAGTTTTGATCAACGTAAAATCATAATACATAAATGCATTGTCATTGGTGGGTGTAATCAAAGCACGCTGTGCCATACCCTCTGCGAGCTC
>JAYVJZ010000161.1:0-3390 GCA_043768865.1 Sphingobacteriales bacterium | reverse complement strand
ACCCCACGATTCAATCCTTTTTTTATCCCCAAAATGATATTAGACATTGCAGCAGGACACATATCAATGCGGCATAATTTTAGAGGCATCAACTTCGCCGTAGTGAGTGCCTGTGCGTCGTCGTCGCACGGAATGATAGATGCTTTCAACTACATACGGCTCGGCAAAGCCAACGCAATAGTATGCGGAGGTAGCGAAGCCGCAGTTACTGCATCGGGCATAGGTGGGTTCAACGCTATGCACGCCCTCAGTACACGCAACGCAGACCCAAGCTCAGCCTCACGTCCTTTTGACAAAGACCGTGACGGATTTGTGTTAGGCGAAGGAGGAGGTAGCGTGATATTAGAAGAACTAGAACATGCCCTTGCACGAGGTGCTAAAATATATGCTGAGCTATGTGGCGGAGGCATGACAGCCGATGCACATCACATATCAGCACCACACCCCGAAGGGTTAGGCGTTATCAATGTAATGCACGAAGTGCTAGCAGAGGCGAACCTAAAAGCCGAAGACATTGACTATATTAATGTTCATGGCACCTCAACTCCATTAGGCGATGTAGCTGAGACGATAGCAATAAAAAAAGTGTTTGGAGAACATGCCTACCGGCTCAATATTAGTTCCACCAAAAGCATGACAGGGCACCTGTTAGGGGCTGCCGGAGCAGTAGAAGCAATCGCCACCGTGCTTGCTATCCAAAACGACATAGTGCCGCCTACTATCAATCATTACACAGACGACGATGCCATCGACCCCGCCCTCAATCTTACATTCCATAAACCACAAGCACGCACTGTGCGGGCAGCAATCAGCAATACGTTTGGCTTTGGTGGGCACAATGCGTCTGTACTATTCAAAAAATATAAATATTAATAATCCCTTTCTTATATTTTATATATTTTTTTATACCCTTACATAAGGTTCGTACTATTTTTTTATACAAAGTATAAACCTGCGTAAGCCCCATTATTTATTTTGATAATTCTACACCCACTCAAACTATACAATTTATTTTTTTCTAATAAAAAGGAGTTTGTTGCGCATGTAGTAGAGGCTCTCAACTATTGCCCAATCAACGTTTCGCTGTTTGAAATGGCGTTTGTACACAAGTCAATCAATCACACCCCTACCGACAACAATGAACGATTAGAATACCTCGGCGATGCGATTTTGGATTGTGTGATTGCAGAATTTTTATTTAATAAATATCCTGAAAAAGACGAAGGGTTTTTGACGCAAATGCGAAGTAAAATAGTGAATCGTAAGCGGATGCACCACACTGCTTTGCAGCTCGGCTTAGATGCCTTGGTGCAGTTCAATTCGCATATCGATTTATCAAAAGAAAGTAACAGTGCCCTAGGCGATGCTATGGAGGCCGTTATCGGGGCCATATTTTTGGATAGTAATTATACAGAAGCCAAACGTTTTATTCTCGGGCAGATGGTGCGACCACTCATGAACCTGACAATGATAGAAGAAGAAGAAATTAGCCCTAAAAACAAACTGCTGACTTGGGCAAGCAAACAACGAAAGACCGCTGTATTTAGCATAGTGGAGGAGAAAAATTTTCGCAACAACAAAATATTTGTTATCGCCTTATCGATCAACGGGCATGTCGTATCACAAGGCAAAGCATTGAACAAAAAAGATGCTGAACAATTAGCTGCTGCCGACGCGCTAGTTACGTTAGGAATATAATCGATAGCAGGTTAAATATTGTTTTCAAAAAAATCGTCACGAGCAATTATATTCAATAAATAAACGGTTCATTTTACACCACTCAGTCCATAAGAGCAGTAGCAGCAGTAGCTACACTTACCTCACACCCCGAGGCAGTTATAGTCATTGCACATGCCTCGATAGTAGCCCCTGTTGTTATTACATCATCTACTAAAAGTAAGTGGGTGCCTGCTACTAGCTTATCAGTAATTTCAAATATCCCTTCTACGTTTTCCCAACGTTCATGCCGGCTTTGAGTAGTTTGTGAAGGATTGTCCACACTGCGTTTCACCATATTATTTTGCACCGCTACACCCACCACTTCGCTGATGCCTTTAGCGATATGTGCAGCTTGGTTGTACCCTCGTCTATGTTCTTTTTTAGGATGCAAAGGCATAGGCACAATGGCCTTAATGCTATTTATCCATAAAGTAGTCGCTAGTTGAGAGCCAATTATTCTACCTAAATATACACCTGCGTCAGTTCTATTGTCATACTTCAAAGCATGTATCACGGCTTGTAGAGGATTGTTTTTCTGAAAATAAAAACCCGATAATGCATTGTTAATAGGCACTCTTACACAAAGTTGTCGATATACATTGTTATACTGTTCAACGGCATGATTGGTTGGCAAGAGATCGTTTTCGCAGCGCAAACACAATACGTTTTCCTGCCGTTTTAGGGTTCGGTTGCAGCCTAAGCAATTATCAGGATAAATAACGCTAACCAACTCCAACATGGTATCTTTTATTTTACTAAGCATGTGATTGTAATATTACGATTTCACCATCTAATTTAAACAAAAAAATTTTAGTAAAATGGGTGCTTATTAATAATGAAGTAACCTCTTGCGTCATAGCTGCAAACGAACTAGGATATAGTGTCAGCGTGGGTCGGTTGCTATAGAAGAACAGTATTTGGGTATAGTTTTTGTCCTCCACATATTTCAATAATTCTTTTTCTTTTTTGGTTAATCTTAGTTCAGGCTGAACTGTAAGTTGTTGCATAGCAGCGAGCGTTTTAGTTATTAACGGTAGCATAGGTATGAGCAGCATTTCTTTTTTGATTTGATGAATATTTTTTAACATATCATCATCAATTATTTCACACTCTGCTTGTTGCGTTAGCAGTAGATAATATTTTTTTTGATGCCATTTTGACTGCAACAAACATACATCAAAATATTTGAGCGTAAACGCCTCTTGTGTATAATACAATCCGTGTATTTTCGATTTTATTTTGAGAATATGAGGCAATGAAATACCCCAACTTCGTAATGTGATAAGAAGCTCTATCCACACCCATTCATACCAATTAAACCTACGCCAGGCGTTGCTTTTTTGACGGTTGTGTACCAGCAATTTTTGCGAATCCCAATGATTGATACTACGATACGACCCCCCGATTTGCTGAATTGTAAAATAGGTATGTTGCCATTTTGCGTGCTCATGCAGTAGTTCATTTCCAACGAATTGTAATGGGTGCATTGAGATAGGTTTACCTGTAAATAAAATAGATTAAAAGTAAGACAATATATTATTCTTTGATGACACGTTTATATACCTGCGTTTTGTCGTTGTTAATGCCTATATAATAAACGCCTGCTGCCAAGTGGCTCATCTCCATTGTGTGGTTTTTGCCTGATACAACGTGTTGATTAATAATTTCTCC
>JAYVJZ010000160.1:0-18583 GCA_043768865.1 Sphingobacteriales bacterium | reverse complement strand
AGCCACGATGCACACATAACGCGAGTTGGCAGTGAGGTGCGGTATCAATTTAGCAATATAATGTTGCCCGACTCCACCAACAATGAACCGCAAAGCCATGGTTGGATCAGCTTTTCGGTGAATGCTGATGCAGGCTTAGCTGCAGGTCATGTGATAAGCGACCCATGTGCTATTTATTTTGATTTCAATGCTCCTGTTATAACCAACGACGGCGCTGTTATACTAATAAACACCAACGGCATAAGCAACATAGCAGAGTTAGGGATAAAAGTATTTCCTAATCCTATGAGCGAAACGTTGTTTATTCAACAGCCTATTGCTAACCAATCGGCGACTGTAGAGTTGTATGATGTAGTCGGTAAAAGGGTAATAAGTAAGACCCTGAGCCAGGCAGATGCTTCGATTGATGTGCGCACATTGAGCAGTGGAATATACACCTGCAAGATAAAAACTATAGATGGTAGAGTAGCCACTAGCATGGTTGTTAAGTAATATTATACACGCTTTTTTAATACTTTAAGAGAATAGCAAAGCTACTAGCTCCTTTTGTTTTTTTAAATAAAAGGAGCTTTTTTATTATTTGAAAGGGTAAGAAAATTACTTTATGTTAATTCAACCACATCGACTGTATATAATTTAAAAACACAGCTAGGACTTTTAAATAAAATACGATAGTAGGATTAGGATTGCTGCTCTACTGCGATTATTATTACCTTTTGGACTTGAAATAATCACTCAACAAAGCACCGCAGGGAGCAGACATTATCCCTTTGATTATGATAGTTTTTGGGTGCAATAAGGTCGGTTGAAACAATGTAAAACCACGTTTGGTGTCGCTCGCAGCGTACACTAGTTTGCCCAATTGACACCAATGCAATGCAGCCGCACACATAGGGCAAGGCTCAAGCGTAACATATAACGTACAATCGTGCAAGCGTCGGCTGTTCAAATAGCTCTGTGCGGCAGTGATAACAAGCATCTCGGCATGAGCGGTACAGTCGTTCAGTTGATTTGTTTGGTTGTGAGCTTTTGCGATTATTTTATTTTCGTGCACTAACACTGCCCCCACAGGCACTTCATCAATCGCAATTGCCGAACGAGCCAACAGCCATGCTGTCTGCATATAATCAACATCGCTGAGGGCATTCATAACTTAAAAATAGGTTATGCTCCAACTGTTATTTCTTTGTCCAAATACTCGCTGCCGGCATATATAGCATCTACGTGTGTGGCATATTTGGTTAATATTACTTTGCGTTTTACTTTCATAGTCGGGGTCAGCTCACCACCCTCTATGCTCCACTCGTCTTGCATCAGTTCATATTTTTTTACTTGTTCCCATTTGCCAAAGTTAGTATTTGTCTTGGCAATCATTTCGTCAAAAGTCTGTTTGACCTCAGCGTGCGAGCACATAATTTTTTTAGTAGTATGGCTCAACCCCTTGTTTTTACAGTATTCTTCAAGGTTAATATAATTGGGAACGATAAGTGCCGAGACGAAATTTTTATCCGCTCCTATAACCATAGTTTGTTCAACGAGATAAAACTCTTTAATCATATTTTCTATTACCTGAGGGGCTACATATTTGCCTCCACTTGTTTTAAATAATTCTTTTAATCGGTCGGTAATTTTCAAAAACGTACCATTCACCCACGTGCCCACATCGCCTGTGTGCAGCCATCCATCTGCATCTATAGCCTCAGCGGTGAGGTCAGGGCGATTGTAATATCCCATCATCACATTAGGTCCTTTTACCAATATTTCACTATCTTTTTCAGATAAGCGAACCTCCACACCGGGCAGTATTTTGCCGATACTACCCACCATGCATCCCCCTTTTTCAAATAGATTGAACGACACTACCGGAGAGGTTTCGGTTTGTCCATAGCCCTCTCGCACTTGCACTTGAGCAGCATTGAACACACGACAAAGACGGGGTTGTAGGGCGGCTGCTCCTGTAACTATCCCAATTACACGTCCACCAAGGGCTTCTCGCCATTTATTAAAAATAATTTTATTCGCTATTGCCAATTGTAAATCGTACCACATTCCATTGTTGCCATTTTCGTCCCAACGCATACCTAGGTTGTGTGCCCAGAAAAACAAACTCTTTTTAACTCCTGTTAATGCATGCCCTTTGGCTACTATTTTACCATATACTTTCTCTAACAATCGAGGCACGCAGCTGAAAAAATGCGGCTGTACTTCTTTTAGATTTTCACCCAACGTTTCGATACTCTCCGCATAATAAATCGATACTCCTACGTAGGCATAATAAAAAAAAACTACCCTCTCAAAAATGTGACACAGCGGCAAAAAACTCAAAGAGCGATGCGTGTTATTGACTGGCAAAATCGGCTGTACCGCTTTGACATTACTTACTACATTGTTGTGAGAGAGCATCACCCCCTTTGGGTCGCCGGTGGTGCCGGAGGTGTATATTATAGTAACGAGTTGCGAGGGATTGACCCCTTCTTTTAGGGTGTCAACATCTTTTTGATGCTCTGGTGTAGCGAGTTCCAACAGTTCACGCCAGTGCTTTGCACCTTCCATTTTGTTGAAGGAATAAACACCCTGCAACAGTGGCAAATGTTGTTTAATATTATTTATTTTAGTGTATAAATCCCAATCGCTCACGAAGGCTAGTTTTATATTCGCATCTTTAAAAATAAATAAATAATCTTTTTCGCTGATTGTAGGGTACATAGGCACTGACACCGCCCCTATTTGTTGCAAGGCTAAATCTACAAAATTCCATTCAGGCCTGTTGTTTGCTATAATAGCTACTTTGTCATCGGGCTGAATGCCATACGCCAACAAGCTACAACTCAATTGATTAACGATATTAATAACATCTTCAGTGCTGTATTTGAGCCATGTGCCCTGCTCTTTGTAACACACGGAGTCTGCTGTAGGATAATGCTCTAGTTGATAATATATAGCATCGAAAAGTCTATTGAAGGTCATAAAATTAAAATTAAATGGTAATGTTAAATGGTAAAAAGAAATGGTAAATATATAAATCGTCTTTTATGCAGTATAAAAGTACACTTTTATTCTTTAAAAACAAAAATTAAAAACAATAAATAGTAAACACTTACCGTTTTATGCTTTACAAACCCTAATCAGTATATTCCATTTTTACAACTTTACCCATTTTACATTATGTCGCAGCCGATAACAGAAGCACATTTAGTGGCCTATCTTTACAACGAAACAACGCCACAACTAACCTCCCAAATACAAGATATTTTGCTAACTGATGACAAGATGCTAACCACTTATCTTGAATTGGCCGAAAGCAAGACTCTCTTGAGCTCAGTGCGTTATAACGTTCCTGATTATCTAATCGACGGCCTTTTATTCAACGGCGATATGCTAGTAGGATAAGCAACTATTTATACTTTTATTTACAATTACACTTTCACAACCGGCAGTATTACATTTAATCATATGTTTCTGATTTTTTAATTACTTTTGTAAGTAGTTGTAATATAATGACTAATAAATAAATGAAAATTATAGGTATAGGACGTAATTATGCAGCACACGCTGAAGAACTTAACAACGAGTTGCCTACTGCCCCTGTTGTATTTATGAAACCCTCTACTGCGTTGCTTCATAGCAATGCTGATTTTATATTGCCATCTTTCACTAACGATTGTCAGCATGAAGTAGAATTGGTAGTTCGTATATCAAAAAAAGGTAAAAACATTCCACATGCTCAAGCGTTAGAGTACATAGATGCCCTCACGGTGGGGATTGATTTTACAGCACGAGATTTGCAACAAGAATTAAAAACCAAAAGCCTGCCGTGGGAGCTAGCCAAGGCCTTTGACCAAAGTGCAGTGGTTGGCAAGTGGATTGACATTGAACTAATAAAAGATTGGAAGGACATCAATTTTTGTTTGTATAAAAATCGTGAATTAGCGCAGCAAGGCAATAGCGTTAATATGATTTTTGATTTCGAACAGATCATTCATTTTGTATCAAAATATTTTACGTTAGAACCAGGCGATATAGTATTCACAGGCACTCCGCAGGGGGTGGAGGCAGTTGGGGTGGGCGATCTTTTGGAAGGTTTTTTAGAAGACGATAGTGTGTTTGAATTTAATGTAGTGTAGTTAATTGGTTGTCTTTAGTCGATTGATTACATTCATATTGAAGAAATAAGATACAAAGTGCGACATAGATATTGATGATAATTTATAAACCTAAAATAAGAAATATTTATGAGAAAGTGCTTATTACTCCCTTTTTTATTATTTATTGCGTGGCTATTTTTTAGTCTTTGGTATTATACTTGTGTGCTGCGTAATCGGTGCAGTTGCGACAATAGCACTTCGACAAAATCAGTAATAGCTTCAATAAATACCGATGCGACTGCACTTCAGCCTTTACAATGGGTGAATGACGGGGTTGTTAAAGCTACTTGTGCAACCAATTTTATATTTGTTGATAATCAAGCTACAATAGCTAATCCACTTGATAGCAATCAAATAAAGTTTATAAAACAGCTAGCAACATACTCCAAAACCAACCCTGACGTGCTTATTCGCATCGACGGTGTATATATTAACAAGGAGAAAGATAGTATTATTACTGGGTTTGAAAATGTAGGCTATGCTCGTGCTACGTTTTTGAAAAACAAAATAATAGAAATTGGTGGCAATGCGGCTAATTTTACAACTAACGATACACTAATAAACGCTGCTTTATCGACTTATATTTATATAAATGGAAAAACTCTAAGCATGGCAGAAGGCATTAAAAACAACGGATTCACTATAAAATTAGAAGGCGAAAGCTTTGCCTCGGGGTCGTCTAAATTTAATCCTAGTCAGAAGTTTATAGCCGATGTTGATACATTGATCCGTCTTCAAAATCAATTAACAAACAAAAAAATAATAATAACAGGGCATACCGACAACACAGGCAAAGAAGACGGGAACTATAAGCTAGGCCTGGCACGAGCCGATGCTATACGGTATTTTATGGTTACTAGAGGGGTTACGCTCGAGCTTTCTACTGATTCAAAAGGCTCAAAAATGCCTGTTGCGGACAACGCAACTACAGAAGGCAAACTATTGAACAGACGAGTAGAAATAATATTCAATTAACCCAACATAATATTCTTACATTTCAACGATTTATAAATAGTAATCCATTAAAAAATAAACCCATGAATTTTTTAGCCGACCTCAGTTCAAAAGATACCCTGACCCTCCTTTTGTTTCTAATTATTGCCTTTCTACTTGGGGTGCTCACGTGGTATCTGTGTAGAACCAAACCTAACACATCTCATTTCGTTGACAAACAAGAAAATGCTGAATTAACATCACTGCGTAGTGAGTATAGTTTGTTAGAAAAGAAAATGCACACCCTCAGAAACGAAAATCAAATTGTAGAAGCGAGCCTGCAGAACCTAAAAAAAGTCAAATCAACAGATGCTACCAAAGAGAGCATGAGTGTGAGTTTGGATACAGATAAAATAACGGAGGAGGGGCAAATTAAATTAAAACTACAAGCAGGCGAAATAGAAAGTCTAAAAGCAAAAATAGCTGATTCTTTGAATGCTAACGAACGTATGAAAGCCGACTTGAACAAAGCCAATAGTTCCGCACAGCAGTTCGAAAGCGATGCTAAACTAAAAGCAGAAATAGAAAATAAATTTGAAAAACAGGCAAACGAAATTATAAGTTGGAAAGTGAAGTATGACGATCAAGTAGCAGCATACAACAAGCTAAAGTCCAATACCCCCGAGCGTCCTAACGTACTCGCTGAAATACAAAATCTGAAAATCGAAAACGATCGATTAACCACAGAAGCGGCTAATCATTTTGCATTGAAAAGCAGGCTGATAAATTTGGAAAATGAAAATATTGAATTAAAAAATAAAGCACACAAATCAATCATAAATCCAGGTGTAGCGTCGTTGGCACCTGTGCCAATGCGCAATACAGAAACACCTGCGACACAAGACGCTACGGCGCCTGTGGTGCTTGATACGACCGATGCTACAGCCATAGCAGCAGCACCTCTAGCTTCACAATCGCCTACTAAAGTAGTGCCAGACGTTACTGTCTCAACCCCATCAATGGCTTTGCCAAAAGGCATCAAACAAGACGACCTAAAACTAGTAGAAGGCATAGGGCCGAAAATAGAATCAGTGCTACAAGCAGGGGGCATCGCTACGTGGTTGCAACTATCGCAAACTTCACCAGAAAAAATAAGCGAAGTGCTACTAGCGGCAGACGATAAATATAGAATACATGACCCCGGCACCTGGCCCGAACAAGCTAAATTGTTAGCTGAAGCAAAGTGGGAAGAGTTTGAATTATTAACACAATCGCTCAAAGGGGGACGCAAGAAAAGTTAAAACTAAGGGACACTCAAAGCTTGGCATATTGACTAAATACGCAAATACAAAAAATGTACGCAGTAATAAAAGTGGACGCACTATATGAGTTAAAACATCGGCTCACCTAGTAAATAATCAGTAGCTTTGTTGTTGTAAAATATAAAAAATCTACGTGCACATACCCTCACTCATAAATCATAATGGCAACATAGTGCCTACCAATACTATCGAGCTAGGCATTGACAATAGGGCTTTTCAGTATGGAGACGGTTTTTTTGAAAGTATGCGTACCCATGATTATACTTTACTTTTTGATGAATATCATCAACGGCGCCTCGATGAAACACTCACTTACTTTTCGATGCAAGGGCAACCTATTCGATTGAAAGATGAAGTGGAAAAACTTTTGCGTGCCAATAGTGCACCCCGTGCAAGATGCAAGCTGATTTGCCATAGATCGAGCGGCGGCATGTATTTGCCTAACGAGAATAGCTTCCAATATCATATACTATTACAAGACGTTGAACCGCAGATGTTTAGCAGTACTGCTGAAGGACTCAGTGCAACAGTGTATTATGAGAATACCAAATCGTGCTCGCCTCTTGCGAACTACAAATCAAGCTCGGCTCAATTGTACGTGCTTGCTTCACTGTTTGGCCAATCGGCAAAAAAAAATGAAGTGATATTGCTCAATCAACACGGGCGTGTGTGTGAGGGCTGCAATGCCAACATATATTTTGCAAATGAAAAAAAAGAAATTTTTAAGATACCATTGAGTGAGGGTTGTTTGAACGGAGTGATGGGTCAAGTGAGTGATAAAACATTGCTAGACGCGGGCTACAAGCTAGTCGATGCACCTATAGCACTTGCCGATTTGCAAAAATTCAATGAATCTTGGTTGTGCAATGTCAGTAGGGGCATTCGCCATTTGAGTAGTATTGATGCGTATGTTTTTCCTTCAACTACTTGCAGTGAGGCGTTGATTTCTTTACTTAATATGAAATATTATTGATAAAAAATAGTATTAATGCAAAATAATAAAAATATTTCCGAATTTATAACGGATGCTATTATTGGCTTGAGCGATGGGCTGACAGTGCCTTTTGCCCTAGCTGCAGGCCTGAGTGGGGCATTGTTGGACAATAATTTAATATTGACTGCGGGTATAGCAGAAGTGGTGGCAGGTAGTATAGCTATGGGGCTAGGTGGATATCTGTCAGGCAAAACGGAGCAGGAGTTTTATACTAATGAATACCAAAAGCTGCATGACGAAAATACAATCGAAAATGAAAGTAAGACGAAGCAGGCGATGCAATGGTTTGACACGCTAGGGATAGATGAAGCGGGTAAAAAAATACTCGCAAAACAAGTGGACTTTAAAAGCGAACGCTGGGTTGAATTTTTTATAAAAATGAATGTTGGTATCGAAAAGCCACACCCCAATCGTGCTCGCAATGCAGCTCTAACTATTGGGTTTGCGTATTTTGCAGGGGGGTTGTTGCCGCTTAGTGCTTATATGATGACGTCAAAGCCAAATGTGGGACTTCTATATTCGTTGTGTATTACAACGCTTTGTTTGTTGATGTTTGGGTATGTGAAAAGTAAGATAACAGGTCAGAACCCTATTCTTGGGGCTATTTATATGGCTGTTATTGGGTTGTTGGCGGCGGCGGCGGCTTATGCGGTAGCCAAAGCTGCGCTGCTTTGGTTATAATTTTTTTTTTAAACAAAAGGGTAGTAAGCACCGAGCTGTATGCGACCGTATGGTGCGTGAGGCACTGAGTGGAGCTCCTTTTGGGGGAGGTACTTCCCTCCCCCAAAAGAGCGGGAACGGAGTGCCGACACCGCACTACTAGGGTCTTTGTGTGGCTACGTATGTTGTTTGTGGTGGCACGCCCTAACTATTTTTATGATAGTTGAGGGGTGTAAATTTGGTTAATTTTTGACGAGTGTGCCGAGTTGGTTGCCTTCGAGTAGCAGCTGTAGGTTGCCTTTTGTGTTCATGTCGAAGACGATGATGCCGAGGTTATTTTCTCTGCACATGGTGAATGCGGTCATGTCCATTACGTTAAGATTTTTGGCGATGGCTTCATCGAAGCTGATGGTTTCGTACTTAGTGGCGGTTGGGTCTTTTTCGGGGTCGGCGGTGTATATGCCATCTACACGGGTGCCTTTGAGCAATATATCGGCTTCTATTTCAACTGCACGCAGTGCGGCGGCGGTGTCGGTGGTGAAGTAGGGGTTGCCTGTGCCGGCGCCGAATATTACGACACGGCCTTTTTCGAGGTGGCGTATCGCACGGCGGCGTATGAATGGCTCTGCTACTTGGTCCATTTTGATTGCGGTTACTAGGCGGGTGCGGCAGCCGGCTTTTTCGATGGCACTTTGGAGTGCCATGCCGTTGATGACGGTGGCGAGCATGCCCATATAATCGCCTTGTGCTCGCTCTATGCCTGAGTTTTGTGCACTTAATCCTCTGAAAATATTACCGCCTCCTATCACTACGGCTATTTGTACGCCTGCGTCAATGGCTTGTTTGATTTGCCCTGCATAAAGCGAGAGCATTTGTGGGTCTATGCCGTATTGTTGTTCGCCCATGAGGCTTTCGCCGCTTAGCTTTAGGAGTACGCGTTGGTATTTCATAGATGTAGTAATTGTGGATTGGTTAGTAGTGCGAAATTATTGATTTTTTGGCTTTGTAGGGGTACTTTTTTTACTTTTATTTTAGAATGGTCTTTTGTTTGATTTATTGGGGCTTTCGAGTTTGATTTTTGTGTCGTTATTGCCTTTGTGGTGCTTGGGTTTCTTTTGTTTGATTGTTGTAATAAATACCATGTGGGATTTGGTATATATCTTTTTATTAGTATAATTTTTTTTAAAAAAATGTGTAATTGCGTTGATTTTCTTTTATATTTGAACTCAATACTATTCGATGTATTCAACTAAATCAATAAACACATGAACAAATTTTTTTTACTATTTTTAGGAGTACTAGTTCAAACGGCTGCAATATCTCAAAGCTATCTTCGATGCGGAAGCACGGAGCTTATTAACATCAAAGAGGGGCAATTGCCGGGTTTTAAATCACATCTGGCGGAGCAGTTTAACCAAACTAAACTAGCAGCACAGCAAAGCCGCAATCAGGCTGCAACTATATATGTGCCTGTGGTGGTACATGTGGTTTATAATACGGCGCAACAAAATTTAGATGATTCAATAATTAAGAATCAAATAGCGATTTTGAATAGGGATTTTAATAGAAACAATGCCGATGCGAGCAACCTAAGAGCAGTGTTCGGTGATGTGGGTGGGAGTAGCGACATTGTTTTTTATCTTGCTGACACCGACCCTGCTGGCAATCCTACCAATGGAATTATACATAAATCGACAGGCAAATCGTCGTTTTCAATTGATATATTGGGGGGCAGTTATGTTGATTTGGAAAAAGTAAAAAGTGCTGCTGATGGTTCAGTGGGTTGGCCGAGCAACAAATATTGCAATATATGGGTTTGTAATATGGCGGTCAATCTGTTTGGGACGATACAGGAGGGTTCACTGTTGGGGTTAGCTACCCCTCCGACTAATCCGTTGCCGAGCATTTGGCCGTCGGGAGCCACGTCGGGTCTGCTCGATGGGTTGGTTTTATATTATAAGGTCGTTGGCGACAACAATCCCACCCTTGCTACTGATGCTACGCTGCTGCCTGTAGCTAACAAAGGGCGAACGGCGGTGCATGAAATGGGCCACTACTTGGGGTTGCGTCATATATGGGCCGATAAAGGCAATCCGCTGACGGGCGCAGCTGCTTGTACTCCTTTTGAAGATGACGGTATGGCCGATACGCCCTATATGGGTTCTAATTCGCAAACTGACGGGTGCAATCCATCGAAAAACACTTGCACGTACGAGACCCCCGACCTGCCCGATATGATAGAAAACTATATGGACTACAGCACCGAAAGTTGTCAAAACACCTTCACAATCGAGCAAGTAGCGTTTATGAGAGCTATACTTGAAAATCAACGTATCGATTTGACCAATTGGGACCCAACGCCGACGGTGGGTATAATGCTTGATGTTATTGCGTTGGAGCAGATGGTTGTGTACCCCAATCCTGCGAGGCACAAGCTAAACCTACTAAAACCATGCAGCGAAACTGGGTTTTATCAATTGTATAACCACCTAGGTGTGGAGGTAGAGCAATGCTCGTTCACACAATTGGAAAGCATAGCAATTGGTCACTTGAGTGCAGGGGTTTATATTTTGAAAGTAAATACGAATCGCACTTCGACTATTGGGCGTTTTGTTAAAGAATAATTAGCACCACCTTACACACTAAAATACAACATGGCCGCCACTATACACGTTCAAAGTTTCACGTTTAATGATTTTGCTGAAAACACCTATTTGCTGTATGATGAGAGCAAGCAATGCGTGATTATAGACCCTGGTTGCAGCAACCGCAACGAACAAAAGATACTCTCTAGTTTCATTGACTTGCATCAGTTGTTGCCCGTCAAGTTGATCAACACACATGCACACATAGATCATATATTGGGCGTGCAGTATGCAAAACTAACCTACACACTAGCATTTGGTATGCACGAACTAGAAAGCCCCGTACTGGCTGCAGCCGAAGAGTATAGCCGACTTTGGAGTATTAATTATACGCCTACTAAGTGTGATTATTTCATTGCCGAACACGACACTATCGTATTCGGTAATAACAAAAAACTGCAAGTACTTTTGGCCCCGGGACACTCGCCGGGCAGCCTTTGTTTTTATAATGCCGATAATGAATTTGTAATCGGTGGCGATGTCCTATTTAGACAATCTATTGGGCGGTGGGACTTGCCCGGTGGTAATCAAGCAACGCTTTTGAAATCGATAAAAGAAAAATTATTCACCCTGCCTGATACTACAAAAGTATATTCAGGTCATGGCACGCCAACTAGTATTGGGTTTGAAAAATTACATAATCCAATACTATTGAAATTAAATTAAACGAAAAACGAACAAAAGGAAAAAAATAAATCGAATACTGTTATTTGCACAACCCTAACGCACTACCTTTGTTATTATGTCGCAACGCGAAGAATACCTACAACCACATATCGCACCTAGCACCAATACCGAAAAGGACCTAGAAAAAGTGCTGCGTCCACAAGCCTTTGACGACTTCACGGGGCAAGACAAAATCGTCGAAAATCTATTGATATTCATAGCTGCTAGCAAGCAACGAGGCGAAGCACTCGATCATGTGCTGTTGCATGGCCCACCTGGCTTGGGCAAAACGACTATATCACATATTATCGCTAATGAGATGGGCGTCAATCTCAAAGTTACGAGCGGACCTGTAATTGAAAAAGCAGGCGATTTAGCAGGGCTTTTAACCAACTTAGAACCCAACGACGTTTTATTTATCGACGAAATACACCGCCTCTCTACCGTCGTCGAAGAATATCTTTATTCTGCAATGGAGGATTATAAAATAGATATAATGATAGACAGTGGGCCCTCAGCACGCTCAGTTCAAATAAGCCTTAATCCGTTTACGCTTGTAGGTGCTACGACTCGCAGCGGCTTGCTCTCCTCGCCTATGCGTTCCCGTTTTGGTATTACGTCGCGGCTCGAATATTACTCCGCCGCCGTACTGCAGACTATATTACTGCGAAGTGCGAGTATTCTTAATACCCCTATCACCCTCGACGGGGCTTATGAAATAGCACGTCGAAGCAGAGGTACGCCACGTATAGCTAATGCCCTGCTACGTCGTGTACGCGACTTTGCTCAAGTCAAAGGCAATGGCACAGTTGATGTTGAGATTGCTAAAATAGGGCTCACCGCATTGAATGTTGATGAGTATGGGCTCGATGAAATGGATAACAAAATACTTTATACCATTATTGAAAAATTTAAAGGAGGCCCCGTTGGTATAAACACAATAGCAACAGCAGTAGGAGAGGAGGGAGGCACGTTGGAAGAAGTATATGAGCCGTATTTGATACAAGAAGGATACATAAAACGGACCCCACGTGGGCGTGAAGCCACTGATTTAGCCTATAAACATTTAAAGCTAAACCGCCCCTCGCAGCAAGGTTCTTTGTTTTAACTCAGAGTACGAGTGTAATAAGCTAGTTGGCAAACGTAAAAAGTGCAAATGTAAAAAGTATAAAAAAAAATAGCACTTCCTCAAGCTAGATATACCTTGAAACAGTTCCACTTATTTTTAATAATCCACCTCTTGCACCGGCTTGTAATTGCCACAGTTTCTTTTAATGTAAAGTTGCACTAATGCGAACTCTTGTTTTTATTCAAACTACTAGCTAGGGCTCTGAAGTTGAAGTAACAACAACCATTATTCTGCAAATCGACTATCATTCATAGGCTCTCAAATCGTGCACTTCAGCGATACTATTTTGCACATTGACAAGAATATTGATCGATTGTCAGTTCGGTATATTTATTGTTTAAAGCTACTCTTTTTTGAGGGGTACTTCTTATCGAAGCATCGATGCGATTACTTATAGATAAAAAAATCAGTAAATCACAGTGAAATGCTGACTTCATTTTTTTTTTGAAACAAATAAATAGCCAGTATAATCGAAATAATCAAAGTGATACTGTAGATGGATTACTAAAAAAAATGGTTGCTGTCTTGCAGTATAATTGTAAAAATAGAAAATAAGAAGAGCAAAGCAAATATAATTTCAATAGCACTATCATTGGGTGTTGATGTACTAAAAAAAAGCTGAAAACAGGTAGTCAAAGACGTATTAGTTCGTTATATATACAAATGTAAAGCGCTAAGAATAGTATATAATTAAGTGCCGAAAGTAATAATAAAAATAAACAGAAACTGTCTATTGGTTTTTTTTATTTTTTGATATTTTTTTTGTTGAAAAAACCTCTTGTAGTGATGTGTAGTATCGTATCGTCCTCACTGCAACTTGTTCACACCAAACGACTGCGTTATAATTGTAATTATTTGAGGATCTAATATAACTAAACACTGTACTAATATGAGACAAATACCGTTGCAATAGAAATTTACCTGTCTTTTTTATTGCAAGTGAATGTCTGATTTTTATAGTAAAGTACTCAGACTTTCACATCATAGTAATGAGATGCAAGCAACATTTCGATTGGTTTCCTCAAGTTGTTTTTGTTTGATACTACTAGCAGTACATATAAATGATTCGGTTGCTAACGATGCTGCAAGTTGCAATACAAATTAGTTGCACAGACTTCTCAAAAATGGATAAAACACTTGATACACAACCAACAACTAGGCTACTTTTTGGAGTATCGCTTTGAATGCGTCGGGGTTGTTCATAGCCAAATCTGCCAAAGCTTTTCTGTTCAAGTTGATATTTGCTTTCGCTAATCGATTGATGAACACAGAATAACTCATGCCCTCTTGTCGGCAAGCTGCATTGATACGCACAATCCAAAGTGAACGATAGTCGCGTTTTTTTAGCTTGCGACCTGTGTAGGAGTATAATAAAGCCTTATCGTAAGCGTTTTTGGCGATAGTCCATACATTTTTTCTGGCTCCCCAAAAGCCTTTTACGCGGCGGAGTACTTTTTTCTTTCGTGCTTTCGCAGCTACTAAGTTTACTGAACGTGGCATACTATTACTATTTTATTTTCTTTTTATTATTAGATGATTAATGAGCCGTCAAAAGACGAGCTACACGAGGAGCGTCAGCAGGACTGACAACAGTGTAACGACCTAATGCACGCTTACGCTTTTTTGATTTTTTTGTCAAAATGTGATTTTTGAATGCGTGGTACATCATTATTTTACCTGAGCCGGTTACTTTAAAACGCTTCTTTGCACTACTGTGCGATTTCATTTTTGGCATAATTCTTTTCTTTAAAATTGGACTGCGAAAATACATCAATTTTTGATATAAACGATACAAGTTTAAGAAAAACAATTAATTATTAACAATTTTTAATTTCTTTCCATCTTTATTTTTAAAAAACATCGCATAATATCATTTTACGATTTCCTATTTTCAGCACTCACAGATGGTAGTAAGGAGGGTGCAATTGCTCGAAATATACTTCGATTGTCTCACGGTTTTCTCAAACAATATATCCTAGCTTTACTTGTTCAATCACTGCAAATACATGATGTAGAAACTAAAAATTGCCCTCTCCTCTTACAGCATCTATATTAGTGGCAGCGTTATTTTTTACATATTTCACGAATCACTTCAGCCGTTAAAAGAAAGGCTACCAATTAGTATTTGCAAAAAAAATACCAAATTTTATTATAGTTATTCAAACACATGAAGTATGTTGCCTTCTAGTAGCGTGTTGTAGCCTTTTATTTGGATTGACTTATCGATGCTGACGCCCTGCATATCGAAGTTAGTACCCGTGCAAGGGCAGCTAAAAGTATTTTTGTCGGCGGAATATTCTGTAACACAGTCATTGCTATCACAATATTGTGCAACCGCCGCATACGTAGCCTCTCCA
This sequence comes from Sphingobacteriales bacterium, assembly GCA_043768865.1. Classification (GTDB taxonomy): domain Bacteria; phylum Bacteroidota; class Bacteroidia; order Chitinophagales; family JAYVJZ01; genus JAYVJZ01. The sequence continues at coordinate 3,732 of JAYVJZ010000160.1, read as the reverse complement.
ACTCGGGCAATAAGTATTTCTTCGATATAAAGTATGCCGTTTAGTTGGTTCAAAGAGGCATATTCAGTTTTAGATAGGTTGAGTTTTAAGTATATTTCGCCGTTGCGCATAGTATCTTTTTTGCAACTCGTTACTAGGTTCAGAATAAGCAACAACAGTACGGTGATTATGAGTTTGAATGTATTCATCAATATCAATATAGTGGGTAGTTTTCGTAATTTGGTTGCATGGGGTACGATAAATATTATGAATTTATAAACCTAATATTAACTTCGCTTCCACATTTATAATTAAGCAATTTAGCAGCAGAGCTATGTACAATAGAGATTTGCAAAAGCCCTAAGGAATTAAAAAAATTAATTTTTTTACCACTTTCTATTTCCATATACGTCCTACTTATAGTATTGCCTTCGCTCAAGCTCTCCTTAGGCATGAGCTTAAAGGCACGCCCGTTGCACGCCTGAACATACAACTCTTCGCTTATGTTGGTAACGCAGTTCCCATAAGCATCTATATACATTACCTGACCGATAAGAACATTGTTGCTATAATGCGCTTGAGGCAATATTTTTTTAGTAATAACAGGCAGCTGTGTGCCTATTTGGTTCAATGCTTTTTTTTCGATAAGATGCATCGCTACTTGCGTATATATTTGCAAATAATGTCGATGAATAGGAGTGTCAGGCAACGTCGGCACCAAAAAAGCCTCGGGCGACAATCCGTCGGTGAGCATCGTCGCTACCCCGTTGTTTGGCATCACAAAGTAGTGTTTATTAAACTCAAAAACCAACAGCTCGGGGTGAGTAGTATAAAACAAATTGCACGCAACAAGATGAATAGTATGAGGCGGAAACGCAATATATGACTGCTTCAAAGCAAATACAGACAGCATCAACTCATCATCTAAAAATTGATGACTAATGTCCACAATACGCACAGAAGGCACATCACTAAGGAGCAAACCTTTCCACTTCGCAATATAAAAATCACGCTGACTGAAGTTGCTCGTAAGTGTAACAATCGGCTGCATCGATGTACAAAAATAAATATGGTTTAATATAACGTAATTTTATTCTACAGAAAGAGCCCCCCAAAGCAGCTGTTTCAACTCCAATATACCCTCGTTGCTATACGCCGAAAAGAAGTGAATAGGCACGCCACGCATATTTTTTTTAATTAATTTTTTCAGCTCATCATCTAACATATCACTTTTAGAAATACACACAATTTTTTCCTTATCCATCAACTCCGGGTTGTACTGCAGCAGCTCATTGCAAAGTATCTTATACTCCTTTTTATAATCACCACTATCGGCAGGTATCATAAAAAGCAAAATAGAATTACGCTCAATATGGCGCAAAAATCGATGCCCAAGCCCTTTGCCCTGATGTGCCCCTTCAATAATACCCGGTATGTCGGCCATTATAAACGACTGATGACCGCGCACTTGCACCACACCCAAGTTAGGCACCAACGTCGTAAACGCATAATTCGCTATTTCAGGTTTAGCAGCACTCACCACCGACAGCAAAGTCGATTTGCCCGCATTAGGAAACCCCACCAACCCCACGTCAGCAAGCACTTTAAGCTCCAACACCATCCACCCCTCCAGGCCCTCCTCGCCCGGCTGAGCATATTGAGGTGCTTGATTGACCGCATTCTTAAAATGATAATTCCCTTGACCGCCACGCCCCCCTTGCTTTATAATCAACTCCTCCCCATCACTTAAAATCTCCCCAATACGCTCGCCCGTTTCATCATCACGCACCACAGTACCAATCGGAACATCTAAAAAAACATCCTCGCCACTCTTGCCCGAGCTCCGCTTTTTGCTGCCATTGTCGCCATCATCTGCATGCACATGCTTACGATATTTCAAATGCAGCAGCGTCCACATCTGCTTATTGCCCCTCAGCACCACATGCCCGCCACGCCCCCCGTCGCCGCCGTCAGGGCCGCCATGTTGCGTAAAAGTATCTCTATAAAAATGCACCGAGCCCCTACCTCCATGGCCAGAGCGGCAAAACATACGAACGTGATCTACAAAATTTTGATTAGACATGAGATTGCAAAAATAGTTTCTTTACGCTAATTTCAATTTGATATTAGATTAAACCTACATAAAAATTATTAAAATCATTTGGGCGTGCCACCGCAAACAACATACGTATTCACACAAAGATGTCGGTAGTGCGGTGTCGGCACTCCGTTCCCGCTCTTTTGGGTGAGGGAAATACCTCACCCAAAAGGAGCTCCACTCAGTGCCTCACGCACCGTTCGGTCCGCAGTAGCACCCCACCCCACCCGATATAGCCGACCCCTACGAGCAACCCGCAACCTATCTGCAGACTTCAAAAATCAAGCTCTAAATCGCCAAAAAAGAGTATGAAAGTTGCAACTTTATTTTTTAAGTGGACAAGAGAAAAAACCCCAACTGATTTTACAACTATGGACAAAACCCACGAACCGCCCACTAATTATACCCTATCTGGTACACAAAATACGATAGCAGCCGAGCTTAGAAATAACTCGACCTGTGGCTCACCTGCGGGCGATTTGAAGTTCTATTGGGCGATGGGCAGCACAGGCGAAATGTGGGAGGATGCTATTCTCACAAATCCTTAACTACTGGCACATCATTTGCCGCTAATTCATTAACACAAAATAATCAAAAAATCAATTTTAAAAAAACTACCTACCATGAAAAAATATTTATTGCTACTTGTTATGATTTTGGGAGCGTATAATGGCAACGCACAAGTGCTGAAAACCACACAGGAAGCACAGTTTGACACCACGTATGGGTATTTCAACAAAGAAAAGAAAATACCTGTCCCTACTAAAACAATCAATTTAGAAGTGCCTACAAATACTCAATGGGTTAAATCTTTTGATACTTGGGAAAATTCATCAAAATATGAGAGTGCATTTATTACTAATGATTTAAAATTTAACAAAGAAGATTTTGTTAAAATAAATGACACACTCTTCATCGTAAGATATAAATTCATTGTCAAAAGTATTGATAACATATCAGATTTTATTTTAACATTTAATTGGAATAATGGCGTCAAAAACAAGGCAAATGAGCAAAATATAGTTGCATATTATGAAAACTCAACAAATATAATAAGGCTTATTAATACTAAAAATAAAACAATTTTGCCGGCAAAAAAATGTAATTTAATTGTGGAATATTATTTAGATAAAATAGAAAATTTAGATGAAAAATACTTGATTTTTGAAAAATATGGAATAAAAAAATACATTGCTTTAAATCAAAGTAAAAAAAAAGCCATAACACTACCTGCTTGTTTTGTCGATGTAAGTTGCTTAGACGGTTATTGTGTGCAAAATGAAAGTAATAGTATTTTAAAAATATGCGGACTTGGAACAAGTGGTGGATCCGGGATTTTAATTAATAATCTAAATGGAAACAATAAAAAGTACATACTAACTGCAAACCACATTTTTAATGGAGTAAGTGATGTAAGTAGTAGCATATTTGAATTCAACTACAAATCAACTATTTGCGATAGCACTACATTGCTACCTACAAATTATACAAATATCTATGTTGGCAAACAAATTCTTTGTCGAGATTCGATTACTGATTTTGCATTGTTTGAATTAGACGATGACCCAGCAATGGACAACACCCAACTCACTTATGCTGGCTGGTCGCGCGATACCCTGCTTACGGCGTTTAATTATTGTATATCGCATCCGATG
>JAYVJZ010000159.1:0-3043 GCA_043768865.1 Sphingobacteriales bacterium | reverse complement strand
ACTGACCCCACGGCTAATTTTAATCTAGGCAATTCAATTTATCAACAAAAAAAATACGAAGACGCTGCTGCTACCTTTACCAAAGCTGCTGCTAGCACTAAGGATATTAACACAAAACAAAAAAGTGAATATAATGCGGGCAATGCTTATTTAGAAAATAAAAATTTAGATGAGGCTATAGCGTCCTACAAAAAAGCATTGAAGCTGAACCCTAATGACCAAAATGCGAAGTACAACTTGTCGTATGCTTTACAAAAGAAGAAAAAGAAAGAGAGCAAGTGCAATAAGCCTAACGATCAAGAACAAAATCAACAGGAAAAAAAAGAGGAGCAAAGTAAGCAAGAGAAAAATAAGGAAGAGCAACAAAATAAAGGCGGTGATAAGAAAGAGTCGCAACCACAACCCAAGCCTCAACAAATAAACAAAGAACAAGCGAAGCAGCTATTAGAGGTTTTGAAAAACAAAGATGAGCAAACCCGCAAGAAGATAAATGCAGCTCAAGAGCGGGGCAGTGGCAAGGGAAAGATGGATAAGGATTGGTAAATAAATAATTGATAATAAGTTATTTATAACAGTATTAACTAATTAGGTATAAATATTAAATTTAAAAAATGGAAAGAAGAACGAGAGTGCGTTTTGCACCAAGCCCAACAGGATATTTGCATATTGGTGGTTTAAGAACCGCACTTTATAATTATTTTTTTGCTAAAAAATCAGGTGGCGATTTTATATTACGTATCGAGGACACCGACCAATCTCGCTTTGTGCCCGAGGCCGAGGATTATATTCGTAAATCGTTTGAGTGGTGCGGTATTGAGTTTGACGAAAGCCCCTGGAACGGTGGGCTCCATGCACCGTATCGTCAGAGTGAGCGCAAGCCGATGTATAAGCAGTATGCTATGCAATTATTAGAAAATGGTTCGGCTTATTATGCTTTTGATACTAGCGAAGAGTTAGACACGATGCGTGCAAATCTAGAGGCACAAGGCAATCCGGCACCGCAGTATAATTATATCACAAGACAATACATGAAAAACTCATTGACGTTGCCGCACGATGAGGTTCAACGCCTCTTGGCTTCTAACACGCCCTATGTGATACGTATCAAAATGCCTCGCAACGAAGAGATTAAGTGTTTTGACCTTATTAGAGGGTGGGTGATTGTGAATACTGCTCAAATGGATGATAAAGTATTGATGAAAAGTGACGGCATGCCAACCTATCATCTCGCAAATGTGGTAGATGATTATACGATGCTTATCAGCCATGTTATACGTGCTGAGGAGTGGTTGCCGTCGCTGCCGCTGCATGTATTTTTATATCAATGTTTTGGTTGGGTAGATACGATGCCGCAGTTCGCTCACTTACCTGTCGTGCTTCGCCCCGATGGCAATGGCAAATTAAGTAAACGCGATGGCGATACGCTCGGGTTTCCTGTGTTTCCTTTAGCTTATTCAACTGAACTGTCCAATAGCAATGGTTTCAAAGAAATGGGGTTTACTAGAGATGCCTTTGTCAATATGCTTGCATTTTTGGGTTGGAATCCTGGTACCCCGCAGGAGATTTTTTCTTTTGATGAATTGATTCAAGCCTTTTCATTAGAACGTATAGGTAAGTCGGGTGCACGTTTTGATTTTGAAAAAGCGAAGTGGTTCAATCAACAACATTTAGCTAAAGCAGATGCTATAACGTTGTTACCTCAATTAAAAGCTATACTAGCTTCTAACAATTGTGTTGCCGAGGATAACAAAATCCTTACTGTATGGAATTTTGTAAATGACAGGTGTATTTTTATTAATGATTTTTGGAGAGAAGGGCATTATTTTTTTGTAGAACGTGAAACTATCGACGAGGCAATAATAGTATCTAAAAGCAATGAGACAACTAAGTTGGCACTTACTAATATCATACAAAGTTGCAAACAAAACAACACGATGTTAGCGGTTGATTTTGAAAAAATCGTAAAAGATGAAATGACATTACGAGGGTTGAAGCCGGGCGATATTTTTCCGCTCATACGGGTGCTTTTATCAGGGGAGAAGCAGGGGCCGCCTATGTTTGAGATGATGCAGCTGCTTGGTCATACGTGTTCGCTCAATAGGTTGAGTGCGTTAGCTTAATTCATCAATTTTTATTTTTAACCTTAGCGTAGTTGAGGTTAATCGTATGTTGTTACAAAAAATGATGATTCAGCTATAAAGCCCGTATCGTCGTAGAACCGTACTATGTGTTTCCCTGATTTGAAACCATATATATTTTTGAATTCAATCATCTTTTCCGGACTATCGCCTCCTCCAAACATTATACTTTCTGTCCGTTGTGCAGAGATAAGTTCTTTACCGTCAGGCGTGAAATATTTCATCTTTATTTCATATTGTTTATTGGCATCTACCGTCGAAAATCTAGACACCTTATACCCCACTTTCACTTTATCCACCGTTCTACCCTTGTCAATGTTTATGCTTTTCTCAGTACTTTTATCGTATCTTACAAATTGAAAATTAATATCTTTAATTTCGATTTTTTTCAATGCCATTTTTCCTTTTTGTTCATTCAAATCACTAATACTACTATTCAATTGTGATATTTTCAATTCACTATTACGAAGTCTATTTGATAACTCTTGATTTTGGTTTTGTAGGATAGTTATTTTTTGTTGATATAATCTTTGCATCGAATCCAATACGCCCTTAGGCATAGCATATTTTAACACCTCTTTGTATTGTGTAATTTTAAAAGTATCGGTTATGCCATTGGCATTCATTAATTGACTTTGAAGAGAGACCAACTCTTTGCGTGTGTTTTGTATTGCAATAGTTTTTATTTTTTCTATTTGTATTTTGAGTTGTGATATCTGCTTATCAGCTTGCTCTTTGGTTATCGAGCCCTCCTCCAATGCAATTCTAACTGATAATTCTTTGTTTTTAATTTCATTCACTTGTTTGAGTATGATAGAGTCTTGCGATATATTCATATCCTCCATCTCCTTCATCGAATTTCTAATATTGCCAAGATCATTATAAAATACCGTATTACTATTTTG
>JAYVJZ010000158.1:0-2260 GCA_043768865.1 Sphingobacteriales bacterium | reverse complement strand
TTCAATCAAAGCCTTTGGGTTTAATTATATAGTTGCATCTTTACAATAAATACTATATTTATACGTTTTAATATTTATTCAAAGTTAAAAACAAAATTATGCCAAAGAAAACAATCGCCCCCCCCCGCAAAAGCTATAACAACTAGCAGCCCCTCTACACCTGATGCACCCAAGCCAATTGCACAATCATCATGTATCCCACTCGAGCCTTTTGCAAAATTAGAAGATGTCGGCAAAGCTGCTATATTAAATTATAACCTACCACAAGCCACCTGTTTTCCTATCACCACTCATGTATCATTAGACGTGCCGCTAACAAAATACAACCCCGATTGCCTCATCATTCCCCCCAACAACTATTGGGACCAAACCGCAGCGCTATCCCAAGAGCAAATCGCCACAACCATCAGCACTAACACCTCCACACTCATCGCCAATGCCTCGTTGCTTAACGCAGCTCAAGTAGATGACATCAAAAACAACAACCCCAACCCAACCCCTGCCTCTAAAAATCGCAACTCAAATACAACAGTAACAAAATTGCCAGACAACAAAGAAATCGTATTTGCTATTCAACAAAAACTAAAACCTATCGCCTATCAGGATTTTTATGGCACCACCCACGTTGCCTATTGTGCTAAACCTCTGCAAGCCATACCCACACTCACTTTGGGACTTCACGCCAACGTCTGTTCCTACTTAGGTGATTATGGAGCGGGTAAAACGGTGAAAACATTCAGCCTATTGCCAGGCGAAAAAACTACCATCTCCATTCGCAACTACCAACACCGTGAGGTTATACAAAAAAAAGCAGAACACCTACTCGATTCATTCTCCGAATCTAGTGCCAAAGAATTAGAAAATGCACTAAACACAGAAGCCAACCACAATATCACCAATACATCGAACATCGTAACTACCAACAGCTTTGGAGCAGGAGCAGGAGGTAGCGCAGCAGCAGATTTGACTTCAATAGTTGGATTTCCGTTATCAGTAGGATACGATGCGTAAGCAAGCTATGCGCATGACAAAACAACAACGCTCAACAACGTAATGGAAATATCGGTGAAAGCAATCAACAATTCAATCGATAAAACAGTAAGCAAAGCAGACGCACACCGCGAAATAGAAGTAAACACAGAGTCCACCACCACCAATATATCTGAAACCGAAGAAACCACGGTGCGTGTGTTAGAAAACATCAACAAAAGCCGTGTGCTCAACTTTGTGTTTCGGCAAATGCTACAAGAGTATTATACGATTACCTACTTAAAAGATGTAACGATTACCTACTCCAATGGATTTAGCGAGACTACTCAAACGGTAAGCCTAAGTGAGTTGGACGCATTGTTGAATCAAATAATAACCGAAGCTGCTGACATCACAGCCATCAAAAACAGCATCTACGCCTATCTTTGCAATATATTTGATTATACAGGCACGGCGGTAAGTTTTATCGAAGGAGTTACTGAAAATTTGGGCAATTGTATCGACCCCACAGCTACTCCAATAATAAAAACATATATTAGAAAGAAAAAAGGATTAATGCAAACGTATAAAGATAAGACTGTGCCTGGCATCATACTCGATGTGAAGCATCAAATTACCCGCACCCCCGCTTTGGTTGTAGAAGCCCTGCTCGGCCAAGGCGAAGCATTGGATTGTTATAATCAAAAGTTGCAAAACGAAGCAACTATTACTGCTAGATTAAACAATGAAGTGCTTGTACAAATGAAAGAGATAATAAATGGAATTAGCGATCCGATAAAAAGGCGGAGTTATTTAAGAACGTATTTGGTGAATGCTGCGACACGCCACAAAGCTGCGGCTGCCATCCAACCCCCACGCCCAAGCCATGAGTAATGCCATTACCTACAACCGCTGGGATGCCGGGCAGCCCGCCTACGATAGATGGATGGGCGGGAATGCGTGGGAAGAAGAAGGAACTATTACAGAAGAGGAAATGAACAGTGTGGATAATATGCCAAGTGGTGAAATACTAAATGAAAGTTTGCCACACTATAAATGGGAATATGATTTTAAAAAAAATAAAAATGGAAAATGTATATATAGTAGGAGAAGACATTATTACCATATACCACTTGACAAACTGAAATATAAAGAAGAAGGGTGGTATAGCATTGCTCCTTTAACTTATACATTTGGAACTAAATGGGAATATTTAAGTGAATATAAAACCTCGGTAAAAAAAATCGAATCTGAAGTAATCGAGTTAAATCAAACATTGGAGCAACTGGGT
>JAYVJZ010000157.1:0-18969 GCA_043768865.1 Sphingobacteriales bacterium | reverse complement strand
GCAATCGCATGATGCAACTCCTGACTATGTCGTTCGTTGTACACTATGGTTTGATTGGTAGGCGGAGCTTTTTCGCTTACGAAATCTATCATATTTTTTTTTAACGCATCTATGTTGATTTTCGACTTAGCCGATATCATAACATAACTCTCTCCCGTTTTTTGAAGTTGTTGTAGCACTTCTGTTGCTTGCATTTGTGCGAGCAGGTCTATTTTGTTTGCTACTATTATTATTTTTAAATGAGGTGTTTTATATTTTGCTATATCTTGTTCTAATGCATGTACAACGGGGGTTGTGGCATCAAAAAGGTACAGTAACAATGTAGCTTTTTTTATTTCTGTTTCCGTTTTTATCATTCCCATTTTTTCTATAACGTCGAGCGTATTTTCTCTCAATCCGGCCGTATCTACAAATCGAAACAGCAATCCCTCCATGTTCAACAGCTCTTCGATTGTGTCGCGTGTGGTACCTGCTATATCGCTCACTAACGCCCTGTCGTCATTGATCAATGAATTGAGCAATGTACTTTTGCCCGCATTTGGGCTGCCGGCAATCACTACGTGAATGCCCTGTTTGATAGCGTTTCCATATTGAAATGTGTTAGCGAGCTCTTGCAGGTGCAGTGTGCAATGTTGTAATAATTCTTGCAATTTTGATCTATCTGCGAATGCAACATCCTCTTCGCTAAAGTCAAGTTCCAACTCCAACAATGCCGCAAAATCAACTAGTTGAGTTCGTAGGCTTTGTAAATCGGTTGTGATTCCGCTGCGCAAATTGTTAATAGCAATCGCATGTTGCGCTTGTGTATCGGCCGCTATTATGTCAGCTACTGCCTCTGCTTGTGCTAAATCTATGCGTCCGTTGATGAAGGCTCGTTTGGTGAACTCTCCTTCTGTGGCATACCTACAACCTGCTTTTACCAGCACTTCAAGTATTTTTTTGACCACATACATAGATCCGTGGCAACTAATCTCTATGCTATCCTCACATGTAAAAGTTCGGGGAGCGAGCAGCACAGTCAGCATCACCTCGTCGATTATTTCCTGCGTGGATGGGTTTTTGATATGACCGTATGTTGCACTATGAGATGCAACCTTGCTCAGGTTAGGGCCATGAAACACTGATTTTACTATCGGTATAGCACGTTCGCCTGATATTCGAATCACTGCAATCGCACTTTTTCCTATTGGTGTCGCCAAAGCAACTATCGTATCATCAAGGGTCATATTAGTTAGTTTTTAATGAATGATTAAAGAGCCGGTATATGCCGCTACTAGACTATCGCTGATTGTTGTATAATTTGGTGGAAGTACATAACTAACGGGCCGTAGCAAAGCATCAAATCTAGCAAGCAAACCATGAAATTGAGAGCCATTATGTTCGCTGTGCACCCATTGCCACGCCTCGTAATATTCACTCTGCAAACGTTGAGTTGTAGGGTCAAACGCCACCGCCGAAGTTAGATAATACACATATAATTGCAATAATTGCTTACTATCTTCAGCATAAAAAAATGTTGGATTTTGGATAATTAATTCTTCTAGTGCAACGATTCTATCAGCCACTTCTATTGGCGTTATCATCAAATATTGCTTGTACGCAGCCGGTTGCATTTCATATTTTTCTATTAACAACAAATACTGCTGCAAAGCAGGGTATGATTTTTTGTAAAAAATATCTTTTAATGTACTAGGATGAAAAGTAGTGTAGTACCCGTTTTCCCTCTTTCTTACCATCATTTTATTCGTCCATTTTGATAGTAAATAATTCGACAGCATTGTGTCTTTTATGTTTGAAATCATTGATTTATAACCTATACTATCAAAAGTGGTGGTGAGAATATTTTCAATGTTTTTTTGTGTTGCAATTTGTGCATTGAAGGTACTATCTTTTTTAGTATTAAATAATCGATCGCCCCGGGTTTGCTTGTAATCTTCTTCTAACAACGAACTCATTTTGAATTTTGTACTATCTAACAATCGATTTATTTCTTGTTCATTCAATCTTAAATTCGTGTCATTCAACGCTACTGCTAATTGAGCCAACGTAAGCGAAAGAAGGGGTTTAATCGTAATGTCTAAAGTATCAGGTGCGGGTAGGTTACTATTACTTTTCAGTTGAATGTTGGTTGAATCATTGCATGAAAAAATAAAAATAAAAATAAATACGAGCATCAACATTAATTTATGCATCGATTGTACATATAAATTCATACTATTTAATAAAAGAATAAAAAATTAGTTTGTTCAAAAAATTAAAATATATTAGCAAAAAAAAATATGGTACCCCCTCAATCCACTCCGCAGTTTGATATAATTAAATTGCGCTACTTCGGCGAAGGTAAAAAATATTTTGTAATAGTCATCGTCAATTGGTTACTCACTATCGTAACGTTAGGCTTATACTACCCGTGGGCAAGAGTAGCAAGTTTAAAATACAATTATAGTCAAACTGAATTATTAAACTCACGCTTTACTTTCTTAGGCAACGGCATGGAGTTATTCAAAGGATTTATAAAGGTATTAGGTATAGTTGGGGCTTTAGTAGCCGTATATTTTTGGGGAACATTAACTCAAAATTTTGAATTAATACTACTAGGGGGTGTCATATTTATTGTTGGTTTTGCGAGTATCGCACCCCTTGCTGTGCATAGTGCGATGCGTTATCGAATGAGCAAAACAAGCTGGAAAGGCATTCAATTTCATTATAGTGGCAACCTGAGTGAGCTATACAAAATAGGCATCAAATATAGTTTGTTGTATGTTGTTACTTTGGGTATTGCTGCGCCGTGGTTTTACGTTAGTATCAAACGGTATTTAACCGAGCACATTCATTATGGCAATTTGAATTTTGAATATCGAGCCAAAGGAGGCGACTTGTTTGTATTGTTTCTTAAAGGCTATTTGCTTACTTTTTTTACTTGTGGTATTTATGGATTTTGGTTTTATGCAGAATTGGTGCGATTTAATTTTGATAATACCTACTTAAAAAAAGACAATGCAACCTATTTAGCATTTTTCAAAAGTAACTTCGATGTAGGCGATTCATTTAGATTATTTCTTTATTTAATCGGCACCTATTTTACGTTAGGCCTTCTCTACCCTTGGTTTGCGATTGAAAATACCCGAACTATATTGGAGAATTTAGATATTTATGGATATGTTGATTTGGACACTATTAATAACAACATAGTAAATCAAACTAACGACGCTACGGGAGTTGATCTTCTCGATGCTTTCGATATTGGATTTACAATATAATTTTTTTAAATCATTATGCATTTTACCGCTACTTTTTTTGATGGATTTACGACCAAAGCTAAGCAAGTAGAAGTTACATTACATGCTTGGGGCCTGAGCCTAGAGCCTGCCATAGGAGAGGCATATTTTGAGAAGATAGTTTGGGAACTTAATTTGATACAATCAGATGGATTTAATTCACATCTTGTAACTAAACTGTACTTTGGCGAAAGTCAGCCATATCAGTCCCTTGAGTGCAGCAATCCGTTGTTTTATGAAGCCTTATTATTGCATTATCCAGGGGCTAAATTTAATACCAATGTGTATCAATTTTCGTTGAAAAATACTTCAACATTAGCGGGCATATTCTTGGTGTTTATAGTGCTTTGTGCTAGTATTTATTTTTATGCAATACCATTGATATCAGGAGGGTTAGCGGCTACTTTTCCAATTAAATGGGAAGAACAAATAGGCGACAAGTTATATGAAAGCCTAAAAAATGAGGAAGATATTGCAATAGAAAAATCCAAAAAGTTGCAACAATTTTACGATGAGTTGCATTTCAAAACAGACTATAACATACAAACAGTTTATGCCGAGAGCAACGTAGTTAATGCATTTGCGATGCCTGGCGGGCATATAGTGTTGTATGCAGGGTTGTTTGACAAAATGGATAACTACAAAGAGTTAGCCGGTCTGTTGGGTCACGAGTTTTCTCATATCGAATTACGCCATTCTACCAAAGATATTTTTAGAACTTTATCGTCTTATATTCTGCTTTCGTTGTTGTTTGGAGATGCGAGCGGGGTGGTAGGTGCAGTAGCTGAAAATGCAGATATGATCAAGCGAATGGCTTACTCGCGGAGTTTTGAACTCGAAGCCGATGACAATGCATATGTACTTTTGCAGGAGCAAAAAATAAACACGCAGGGGCTTATAAGTTTGTTTGAAAAATTGAAGCAAGAAGAGGCTGCAAGTGGCATTGAGCTGCCCGAGTTCGCTAGTTCACACCCTGTAACAGACGATAGAATTACACACATAAACAACAAAATAAACAATGACCAAACGGTCTATCAGCCGCAGCCCAAACTCGAGCAGTTGTTTATAGAATTAAAACAATTAGACCAAGCCAAAACAGATACTACGGACAGTATTAACTAAATAAAAATAAATAAACGCACCCAAAACGCTAATTAAGTAAAAGCAAATAGATTTTTTTCAATCAATAATTAAAAAAAGTAAATCAATATTTGTTACTTTTGCAAAGTGTATTATGATGAGTTATCAGCGTACCATTAACCAACTATTACCTATACAATTACACCCCTATGGGAAGAGCATTTGAATACCGTAAAGCAACGAAATTTAAACGATGGAACGCTATGTCAAAGACGTTCACACGCATCGGCAAGCAAATTGCAATGGCGGTCAAAGCAGGCGGTCCGTTGCCCGAAAACAATACTCGATTACGAATATTAGTACAAAACGCCAAAGGCGCGCAAATGCCAAAAGCTAACATAGAAAGTGCCATCAAAAAAGCCGCTGAAAAAGACCAAGGCAACTTTGAAGAAGTAACCTACGAAGGCTACGGGCCTTATGGGGTGGCGATTGTAGTAGATACAGCCACCGACAACACCAACCGAACTGTAGCCAATGTGCGTAGTTATTTCAATAAATACAACGGCTCATTTGGGTCACAAGGTTCGGTTACGTTTATGTTTGAAACGAAGGCGTTGTTCAGAATTACAAATAAAAATTATGTAATAGAAGACATTGAGCTAGAACTTATAGACGCAGGATTGGAGGAAGTGGATCTTGATTTAGAGACCAATGAGCTAGTAATTATTACTGATTTCAATGATTTTGGTAAGATGCAAACCGCCTTAGAAGCGCTGCAATGCGAGATACAATCATCTGATATACAACGGTTTCCAACGGTATATAAAGAAATAACTGCCGAGCAAGAAGAAGCAGTGTATAAGCTAATAGACAAACTAGAAGAAGATGAAGATGTTAATCACGTTTATCATAACATAAAAGTAGGGTAGAAGCGGCAGTTTTTTCAATACAACGCCACAACACAAAAAAAATTGCGAATACGTCTTTTTTGAGTAACGTGTATCCCACCTCGGTTCGCTATTCAAGCGTTGGTATAACAATCAAACCTATCTGATATTTGTCATAAAATCAAAAAAAATTCGAGTAACTCAATAACTTTTTTGGGCGTGCCTTATGTTCGCCTGTTAATATAGTCGGGTAGTGCGAATACTGCTCGGTTTCCGCTATTTTTTAAAAGCGGAAATATCAAGACCGTTACATAAGACTTTAAACTCTCTATACCTCGCTACTCCGCCGTTGAACCAGCGTTTGATGCTACCAAAGCATTGTTCCACTTTGAATCTTGTTTGCCCTACTAGCTTGTTGAATTTTAGAGCTAATGCTGTCAATGCTTTGTTTTTCTTCGCCTTTTTTAATATCCGGTTTGTTAGCTTTTTTTTTCTTATATTAAATTTTTTTCACCGATTGATACCCTTTGTCGCCGTAAAGTGGCGTTCAAGCTGCTGATTTATTTGTTTCATCACCTTTTCGTACGCATTATTTTTGGTTAATGCTTTTTTAAATCTACTTAAAACACGGTGGTCGGGCACGGTGCTGTTGAGTTCCAATCTTACAAACTTGCTAGATGCAATGCTATCATTCGCACTGTCTTCCACCTCATAATCACTCAATTTGTACCAAGTTTGAACCTGTACCAAGTTTAAAACAAGCTCATTTTGAATAAAAGCAAGCTACTGTAGGCAGGACAGTCACATACATTTACGCCTTTTTGGTAGTGCTTTTCGATGATTTTTGTAATCGGCATCCAATCAATAATTATATTGATTTGGGTAAAAAATTGCGATTTGATTTTCCGTTTGGACATCACAAGATAACCTGCCATTGAGTTATTTTCAGTCTATGTCATACTTACAGAGATATAATATTTGCCCCTAAAATGCTAAATAAGTTATTACTATTCAATTGTTTATATAGACATTTACCATGCAACGGTCTTGTCAAATAAATACAAGCATCATTGTGAATAATTTGAAAACAAGGCAGCTATCGAAAAGCAAATAATGGAGTGATTGTAGGGGCACTTGATTTTCGAAATGAATATGATGGACACACGCTCCCTCAAGCACTTGAACAAGTAATAAAACTAACTGGCAAAATACTACTCATCGCCAATGTGGACAGGGGTTATAGAGGTAATTCACAAATAGGCTACACTAAAATATACCTACCATTTACAATAATAAAAACAAGTACATCAACAGTCAGCCAAAAAATAATCCACTTTAAAAAGTTAGTTTAATGCACTTACACCAATAATGTAAATGCAAGCAGCAGCAGCAAAAGGTTGCAGAAAGGGCATTGCAAAAACATTGACAAAAGCAAACCCTAAAATTAAATTTTTAATCTTGTTTTCAACCAAAATTATAGCTTATAATTACAAAAATGATTAACTTTGCATACAACAATTCGTTTAATTTTTAATAATATAATCATGATGTGTTCCATTTTCCTAATTCAAATGCCAGGTGTTACTGAAATAGTGCTCATATTGGCAGTGGTGTTATTGCTATTTGGAGGCAAAAAAATCCCTGAACTCATGCGAGGTATAGGCTCGGGCATACGTGAATTCAATTCTGCCAAAGATGGCTTAAAAAAAGAAATTGAAGAAGGCATGAAAGAGCCTCAAAAGCCTGCTCAATAAGCATTTAACGTCTTTACGTTCTACTACCTTGTTTATTATTCAAAAGCAAGACTGTCATTATTTTTATTCCACTTTTCAATTACAAACAAGAATTTTGAATTTATCATTCAACCAAATAGAAGCCCAATTAAGCAAAGGCGAAATCACTTGTGTAGCCCTAGTATCGAACTACATCAAAACCATAGACGACAACAAAAACCTCAACGCATTTTTAGAAGTTTATGCTGATGACGCTCTAGCACAAGCCAAGAATGTTGACGAAAAAATTAAAAACAAAACCAACGGCAGACTAGCCGGCATGGTGTTAGGAGTTAAAGATGTTATTTCTCACTCTGGCAAGCAACTTCGAGCCGCCTCCAAAATACTGCAAGGCTACACTGCACCCTATACTGCAACTGCCCTGCAACGATTGTTAGACCAAGATGCGATTGTAATAGGTCGCCTCAACTGCGATGAGTTTGCTATGGGTAGCAGCAATGAAAACTCTTCATACGGCAATGTCCTCAACCCATTAGACAATACCAAAGTACCGGGAGGCAGTAGTGGAGGCAGTGCTGCGGCTGTAACAGCAGGATTATGTACAGCCGCACTCGGCAGCGACACAGGAGGGTCAATAAGACAACCTGCTTCATTTTGCGGCAACATTGGCTTTAAGCCTACCTACGGACGCATTTCACGCTACGGACTTATAGCCTACGCATCGTCGTTTGACCAAATAGGCACCTTCACTAACACTATAGAAGACGCGGCTTTATTGATAGAAATAATGAGTGGAATAGATGCTTGCGATGCAACTAGCGCCGACAAAGCCGTTGAAAAGTATAGTCAATTTGAGAATAAAAATCAAAAATATACTATCGCATATTATTCTGAAGCACTAGAGCTACAAGGGCTTGACCCGGAAATAAAATCCAAAACCGAAACGTATCTAGCTCAGTTGAAAGAGGAAGGCCATACCATACTACCGATGAGTTTTGCATTTTTGCAACAAATAGTACCTGTGTATTATATTCTTTCAACCGCAGAAGCCTCGAGCAACCTAGCTCGATACGACGGCGTACGATATGGGTACAGAAGCACCGACTCACATGACTTGGAGAGCACCTACAAAACCTCACGCTCACAGGGGTTTGGCAAAGAAGTAAAACGAAGAATCATGTTGGGTACGTTTGTGCTTAGTAGCGGATATTACGAAGCCTATTATACCAAAGCTCAACAGGTGCGCCGATTGATACACGACCAAACAGTGGCAGCATTCCAAACGGCAGATTTTATATTGACACCCTCCACACCTTCCACCGCATTTGCCATCGGGTCTAAAACCAAAGACCCAATCGCAATGTACTTAGCAGACATCTACACCGTACAAGCTAACATAGTAGGATTGCCTGCTATCAGCCTACCATTGCTACAACACAGCAACGGTCTGCCGTTTGGTATTCAGTTGATGGCAGATAAATTTCAAGAAAAAAAATTATTACAATTTTCTAAACAGTTATTAAGATAACAAAAGCAAATCACTCTTTTCAATTAAAACAGCTAATGAATTATTCAAAACCTCTCCTCACAGGAGTGTTATCAATAGTGTTATTCGGTAGTACATTAACCGCTCAAGTAAATATAACATCAGATATTTCAACTACATCAACATTTGATACCATTGTCGATGGCATAGATGAAGAAGGTGAAATTATGCAAAGCCCTGAACCGCAGCCCATATTATCAGAAACCGATATTATGTATATGAATAGACTGTCGAACATACAAAGCACGGTACCACTTGAGTACAATTCATTTGTTAGAAGATATATAGAGGTATATACTATTGAAAAAGTTGCTAAATTAGCCACTATATTAGGATATCAAAATGTATATTTTCCATTGTTTGAGCGAATTTTTGCACAATACAGCGTTCCAATGGAAATGAAATATCTATCAGTGATAGAGTCGGCACTCAACCCCAATGCGGTATCAAGAAGCGGAGCAGCAGGCCTTTGGCAATTTATGCCTGCTACTGGCAGGCTCATGGGATTGAAACAAGACAGTTGGGTGGACGAACGCCGCGACCCCTACAAATCAACCATCGCAGCTGCTAAATACCTAACCCAACTGTACAATCAGTTTTACGATTGGCACCTTGTGATGGCAAGCTACAACTGCGGACCAGGTTGCATTGGCAGAAAAGTAAAAAGTACAGGCATCAATAACTATTGGAAGCTCAGACCATTTTTAAGAAGCGAAACTGCGGGGTATGTACCTGCATACATAGGCGCAACCTATGCTATGAACTACGCTGCAGACCATAGCATATTTGCCAATTATACGCCTTATTATTATGAACCTGCCGAGGAGGTGCCTACTACAAGAAAAATCACACTCAAAGCCATCGCAAAATTTATATACGAAAACGAAGATCAGTTGGCATTTATGAACCCAGAGCTAGTGCGCGATTGCACTCCACCGTATTATCATACTTTGAGATTGCCGGTTGGCAAAAAAGAATTATTCTATGCGATGTACGACTCTATAGTAAATTTCAACGCCCCTATTCCAATAGATACTACTACATTTATTCCTAAAAAAAGAGTAGAAGTTGATGCGTTTAGTAGTTTGAAACCTACTGCTCCAAAAGGTAAAAAAATGCAAATTCATACCGTAAAAAAAGGTGAAACACTTAACAAAATAGCGAACAACTATAATACCACAGTTACAGAGCTAAAAAAATGGAACGGTATCAACCAAAATAATGTAAAACTTGGTCAAAAACTAAAAGTATATCTCACGCCAACTGTGAACAAAAAAGTGATTGCTGTTCCTTCAAAAGCCAATGCAAAAACAATTATATATACCGTTAAATCTGGTGAAACCCTTGCTAGCATTTCAAAAAAATATCCATTGAGCAATGTGGCTGTCCTCAAAAAAATGAATGGATTGAAGAATGGTACTATTAAGCCAGGGCAAAAATTGAAAGTCTTAAAATAAATGTATCAAAAAAAAAAGGACCGGAGATGAATCTCCAGTCCCAAAAACATCAAAGTTATGAGAGCATTGCAAATATAGTATATTCTATTGTTATAACAAACTATAAGTATAAAAATGTTCTTGATTTGGACAAATAAAATTGAAAACTACCAATTAATTGTAATAAAAGAATATTAACTAAAACAATAGACATGATTATTGCAAAAAACATCTTATAAACGTTTAAATTTGTTATTCAATATTTTGAAGTTAATTTTATCAAATGATAGTAGTAACTGGGGGAACAGGGTTTTTAGGTACAGAATTGATTTTACAACTGCTCAACCTAAAAAAAAAAATACGTATAGTTGCAAGAACAAAGCCTGCATCACTTCCTACCAATGTTGAATTTTTTTCTTGTGATTGTTCAGATTATGAAAACGTACTTTTAGCATTAGAAGGGGCAACGAGCGTTTATCACTGTGCCGCTATTGTTTCTTTTGATTCAAAATGTAACAATATGATGATGCAAAACAATGTAATTGGTACACGCAATGTGGTCAATGCACTATTACATTATGGCATCGCTAGGCTGATACACGTCAGTAGCGTAGCGGCTTTGTGCCAAAAGAAAAACGAAAAAACTAAAATAAATGAAACCAATTATTGGGAGGAATCGAAGGACAATTCCATATATGGTAGAAGTAAATATGAGGCTGAACTAGAGGTGTGGCGTGGTTTTGCAGAAGGATTGAATGGAGCTATAGTCAATCCAAGTATCATCGTAGGCAACCCCAACTTCAAAAATGGAACTAGCCGTTTTTATGATTTGGCGTATCAAGAATTTAAAATATATTCTCAAGGAACTTGCGGTTGGGTTGGCGTTGAAAATGTAGCAACTTCGATGATATTACTCATGCAGAGCAACATAAAAAATGAACGGTTTATAATAAATGAAAACAATTATAGCTATCGATATATTCAAAATACGATTGCCGATGCGATGCACAAAAAACTTCCCACCAAAGCACTAACACCACTACTCGCATCAATAGCTTGGCGAGTGGCTTGGGTTGTGGGTTGTATCAAACGACAGCCCCCCTTTATTACAAAACAAACAAGTCGCACTGCTCAAAGCATTAGGACATATAGTAATTCAAAATTCCTAAGTGCATTTCCTGAATTTAAATATGAAAAAATAGAAACAATATTGCAAAGAGGTGCAGTTCATTATCTAGAAATAAAAAAAGTGTTAAATGACAACTAAAAACGTAGCTATTTTTGCCTCAGGAGCAGGAACTAATGCCATTAATTGTATTCAATATTTCGATAAAAGTGAACTAATAAAAATTTGCTTAATCGTCTGTAACAACCCACAGGCCGGCATAGTGGACTATTGTAAAACCGCAAAATTTGAATTAGCCTTAATTAACAAAACTACATTAAACAACGAGATAGAAATGATTCAGCTGTTGAATAATCATGAGATAGATTGCATCGTACTGGCTGGATTCTTATGGTTGATACCTCTCTATTTAGTTACTAAGTTTGAAAATAAAATGATTAATCTGCATCCATCTCTATTACCAAAATATGGTGGTCGAGGCATGTATGGACGAGCTGTACATGAGGCAGTATTTGAGGCTAAAGAAACTAAAACAGGAATAACGATACATTATGTAACTGCTGAATTTGACAAAGGTGCTCTACTTATACAACATGAAACCAACATTGAACACGGCGATACCGTAACAATTATAGAAGAGAAAATCAAAATGTTGGAAAAAGAATACCTGCCCGCCGCACTACTTTTGGCATTTGGATAACCCTTTGATTATATTCTTTTATTTTAATAATATATCTATACAATTCGTAACAGAAGCAACACTTATATGCTGCATACACCAATCGTTGGGCTGACTGCAAACTCTCTGATTGCATGGGTTGCATGGCAACACAAAATGAAAAATATGCGTATCTTTTGGATAGAAAACAAATGGAACTCCAGGACCAAACAACCCAATAGTAGGACAGCCAACCCCTGCAGCTATGTGCAATGGGCCGCTCTCATTGCCGATAAACAACCTCGCCTTTGCTAATAATGCACCACATTGAGCTAACGACAACTCGCCTGTCAGATCGAAAATGCGACATTCGCACAAACGTTGAAGCTCAATGCTTATAGGTGTTTCAGCAGCAATACCAACTACTGCAACGGGCATATTGTATTGAGTATATATGTACTTAACTACCGCTGCAAAATGATTAACTTGCCAACGACGCAATAGACTGTTACCACCTAAATGTAATACTACAAAGGGTTGTAGGACATCAAAATCAACAAACAATACTTCAGTGTTATTTACTTTTAAGTTCGATTGAATGGCAGTAGATAGCGTTGTACAGATAGGTTGAACCGTTTTTATGTTGATGACTGCATCATGCAAAAGTTCGCCACGGTGCTTAAATCGCACTGCCGCCTTACTCAACCAAAGCATATTGCATTTTAGCATCGCCCAAACCAACGTCTGCCAACTGCCCCGACCGTCAATTATTATATCAAACGCTTTTGTTTTTATGTGTTTGGTGGAAGATACAATAACATCAATATCGGTTTCATATTGCAATAATGAATGTATTTGTTTTTTACAAAGCAGGGTGATAGTAGCATTTGGGTAAGTGCGGCGGAGCGGTTGAAACAAAGGAGTAAAATAAACCATATCACCGATGTCATCTAGCTTGATGAGTAAAATATTTTTTACATTATTGCTGCTAATTGGAATTTTGTTATACCACAAAGCTACAAACCAAGAGGCTATTAAATAAAGGCGTTCAGCGGTCTGATTAAAATTCAAAGTAGGGTAATAATGAATTTAGTAATTAAATTAGAAGGTAACTATTTCGTATAAAAGTAGTACAAATATATGTACCTTTTGTGATTGAATGCCTAGGCAAGCGAGATGTGCTCAGCCGTAGCTTCTTTATTTTTTTTTGTATTTTCTTTAAAAAAATCAATAACGGGAGGCGGGCACTTATAGAGCACTAATCAACTCCTTGCTGCACTCACATGATAGCCTGTGAGGGCTAACCCCTGTTGGATTTCTAACTAACTAGCAATTTTATAAAGTACCACTATTGAGCTGGCTTATTATCAAAAAAAAGGCACTAATGAAGTTATTTTATTAGATGTTTAAACCTTATTTTTGTAAGAGATTTTTAATAAAAATGATAGTACTATGAATTATGAATATTTACTTGTAACACAGCAGTATCAACCTTCTGTCGCACTGATACACCTCAACAGACCCAAGGAATTGAATGCTTTGAATCTAGAGTTGATGCGTGAATTGCGTGATTGTTTGAAAGCATTAGACGCAGCTGAGGACGTGCGGTGCATCATCATAACGGGCAATGACAAAGCGTTTGCGGCGGGTGCAGACATAAAACAGATGAGCAACAAATCGGCAATTGACATGCTGTTGATAGATCAATTTTCGACGTGGGATCAAATAAAAAAAACCAAAAAACCAATAATAGCTGCTGTTTCTGGCTTCGCTTTGGGGGGTGGTTGCGAGCTTGCGATGACGTGCGATATGATTATAGCTAGCGAAACTGCTAAGTTTGGGCAACCCGAAATAAAAATTGGAGTGATGCCCGGGGCAGGCGGCACGCAACGGCTGACGAGGGCTATAGGCAAAGTTCGTGCTATGGAAATGGTACTTACGGGGCGGTTCATCGACGCCACTGAGGCACTGAATTATGGTTTGATTAACAAAATAGTTCCTGTAGAATTGTATCTAAGTGAGGCAGTAGCGATGGCAAAATCAATAGTTCAACACGCCCCTATTTCGGTGCAATTAGCAAAAGAAAGTGTTAATTATGCCTTCAATTCTACGTTAGATGAGGGCTTGCTTTTGGAACGAAAAAATTTCTATTTGCTCTTCGCCACCAACGACCAAAAAGAAGGTATGGCGGCATTTGTAGAAAAAAGAGCTGCTGTTTTTAATGGCAATTAACCCCCCCTCAAAAAAAAATGATACACTCCATTTTAAGCGACCGACCGACGAAACTATTTATCGTATTGGCGGGCTTTTTTATTACCAATGCTTTGTTAGCAGAAATCATAGGCGTTAAGATATTTCAATTAGAAACTTCGCTAGGTTTTGCGAAGTTGGATTATTCGATTTTTGGATTTAAACACCTCTCTTTACAATACACATGTGGGGTGATTTTGTGGCCTATTGTGTTCGTAATGACTGACCTCATCAACGAGTATTATGGACGCAGAGGAGTTCAATATTTGTCTTTGATGACGGCAGGGTTAATTTTATTTGGGTTTGGAGTGTTTTATCTTGCATTGCACGCTAGTCCTGCCGATTGGTGGCTAGGCAGCAGTGCTCTGGTTGGTGATTATAATGACGCATATAGAGCGGTGATTGGTCAGGGGAGTAATATTATTATTGGTTCGTTAGCGGCTTTTATAATAAGTCAATTATTAGATGTTTTTATATTCACAAAGCTCAAAAAAATAACTGGCGAAAAAAATATTTGGATACGTGCAACCGGTTCTACGCTCGTTTCGCAGTTCATTGACAGTTTTGTAGTGCTATATATCGCATTTTATATCGGTGCCAATTGGTCAGGACAACAAGTAGCCGCTATAGCCTTTAACAATTATTTTTATAAAGCTATAATGGCATTAGCATTAACGCCGGTGTTATACTTGGTGCATTATGGTATTGAGCTATACCTAGGTAGAGAGCGGGCTACAGCTATGAAGCAAGCTGCTATGAATGATAATTAATCACCCTATTCTAGTACTAACTAGTATAAAATTATACTTAACTCTAATAAACATTAAGAGTGATGTTTTGTTGGATAATAAATCAAATAAAACCGTACTTTTGCATTTCATTTTTTAAACTAAATAAAACGAAATATTCAATGTTAGATTTTTTGAAAGAATTAGGACTAGAAGCCGTAAATAGTGGCGTAACTACGGGAACTAAATGGCTACATGGTCGTGCAAATCCTGTAATTAGCGTATCGCCTGTCGATGGCAACCCGATTGGCGAGGTGCGTCAAGCATCAAAAGAAGAATACGATTCTGTGTTGAACACTGCACATGCGGCATATATGCAATGGCGTGAAGTGCCTGCACCCAAGCGTGGAGAGATAGTTAGACAAATGGGTGATGCGTTGCGAACTCACAAGACGCCTTTGGGAAAATTAGTTAGCTATGAGATGGGAAAAAGTTTGCAAGAAGGACTAGGAGAAGTACAGGAAATGATTGATATCTGCGACTTTGCCGTAGGCCTGAGCCGGCAGCTGTATGGATTGACAATGCACAGTGAGCGCCCCAATCACAGAATGTACGAACAGTGGCATCCCCTTGGTGTGATAGGGGTAATATCAGCATTTAATTTTCCTGTTGCTGTATGGAGCTGGAACGCAATGCTGGCTTTGGTCTGTGGTAATAGTGTAGTTTGGAAACCAAGTAGCAAAACCCCACTTTGTGCCGTTGCAACCCATAAAATTATGGAAAAAGTGTTGATTGAAAATAACCTGCCCGAAGGGTTGATTTGCTTAATAACAGGATCGAGTGCGGAGGTTGGTGATCCCTTTTTATGCGATGCTCGTATGCCGATGATCAGTGCTACAGGCTCAACTAGAATGGGGAAAATAGTTGCCGAAAAAGTAGGCAAACGTTTTGGTAAAACTATATTAGAATTGGGTGGCAATAACGCTATTATTCTAAGCGACAAAGCTAATTTAGACATGGCAATTATTGCTGTGTTGTTCGGAGCGGTAGGCACTGCAGGCCAACGCTGCACATCTACACGCCGATTGATTATTCATGAAAATGTATATGAAAAATTTAAAACACAGTTAGTAAAAGGCTACCAACAATTGAGTATTGGCGACCCTTTAGACGAAAAAAATCTTGTCGGTCCACTTATTGATAAAAACGCAGTAATAGATTTTAAAAACGCAATCGCTGCCGCTAAAGAACAAGGAGGATCGGTGCTCGTAGGTGGCGAAGTGCTTGATGGCGCAGCGTTTACATCGGGTTGCTATGTTACACCATGCATCATAGAAGTAACGGGCAACTTGCCAATCGTAAAAGATGAAACATTTGCACCTATATTGTATATAATGAAATATAACACGCTCGATGCGGCTATTGCCTTGCAAAACGGCGTACCACAGGGGCTTTCGAGCGCCATATTCACAGATAGTGTCATGGAGGCAGAGTTGTTTTTGAGTATGCGAGGCAGCGATTGTGGCATAGCCAACGTAAACATAGGCACTAGCGGAGCAGAAATAGGAGGTGCATTTGGAGGGGAAAAAGAAACCGGTGGAGGCCGTGAAAGTGGCAGCGACTCTTGGAGGCAATACATGCGCCGCCAAACAAACACAATCAACTATGGCAGCAGTTTGCCATTAGCGCAAGGCATAAAATTTGACGTATAAGCATATTCGGTAGCTCTTTCTACTCAATACTATCCACAAGCCACATCATGCAACCGCAAGATGTGGCTTGTTTATTTCGGTTCTAAAGCAGTTATAAAAACACAATTCAACTAAAAAAAATCGAAAAAAAATCGAAAAAACAATCAAAATGCTGTCCTAAAATAGGGCACTCATATTTGAATAAGTAAATGTGTAAAAAAAGAAAAGATTAGTAACAAAAAAATGAAATTGTGTAACCAACTTTTGGATTAATTTTAAAAAATGTTCTCAATAAAATAATAAACAAAAAGTGTACACCTTTTTTATTATAGTACATGGATTAGTTGGTATTTTCAATTGGGTATGTTAGGTTTTTTTTATGGTCGATGATGTTGGGCTTATTTTGTTGAAATATCTTTTGTATTATTGCAAAAAAAAAATATGAAATCTGTTTATATCGTTGCGATGGGTAGGTCGCCTATTGGTAGCTTGGGTGGTGTTTTGTCTCCGTTGAGCGTAACGCAGTTGGGTGCGCAAGTGGCACAGGCTGTATTGGCGAAATCCGGTATTGATGTTGCGTTAATAGAAGAGGTAATTATTGGTAATGTGATAAGTGCGAATGTGGGTCAGGCGCCTGCACAGCAAGTGGCGGTACTGGCGGGGCTGCCTAACACCGTTCCGTGTACGACTATCAACAAGGTTTGTGCTTCGGGTATGAAGTCTATTATGTTGGCCGCGCAGAGCATTGCTACAGGGCAGAATAATATTGTATTGTGTGGTGGTATGGAGAGCATGAGCAACATCCCGTATTATTTGGATAAGGCTCGTGATGGGTATCGTCTTGGGCATGGTGCGCTGACAGATGGCATCATCAAAGATGGGCTTTGGGATCCGTATAATAATTATCATATGGGCAATGCGGCTGAGGTGTGTGCGAAAGAGCACAATGTGAGTAGGGAGGCGCAGGACGAGTATGCTATTGCGAGTTATCAGCGAGCAGCGGCAGCATATAAAAAAGGTGCTTTTGATTTAGAGTTGGTGCCGGTATCGATTCCGCAGCGTTCGGGTGAACCGTTGGTGATTAAGGAAGATGAGGAGTATAAAAAATTGAAGGTGGATAAGGTATCGTCGTTGAAGCCTGCATTTGCAAAAGAAGGTACGATTACGGCTGTTAATGCGTCTAAAATAAACGATGGGGCTGCTATGTTGGTGTTGATAAGCGAGGATAAAATGCACGAATTGGGTTTAGTGCCTTTGGCTAAGATTTTGTCTTATGCTGACGCTAGTCAAGCGCCTGAGTGGTTTACTACTACTCCCGCTAAAGCATTGCCTATGGCATTAAATAGAGCAGAATTGACAGTCAATGATATAGATTTTTTTGAAATAAATGAGGCTTTTAGTGTAGTTAATATTGTTAATAATAAGTTGATGAAATTGAACGAAAGCAAGGTGAATATATATGGTGGTGCGGTGTCGTTGGGTCATCCTATAGGATGCTCGGGTGCACGCATCGTATGTACATTGCTTTCGGCTTTAATCAAAGAAGGGGGTAAGTATGGGGCGGCGGCTATTTGTAATGGTGGTGGGGGTGCGAGTGCAATAGTGATTGAAAAAATGTATTAATAACGATAGTGGCGTAATCTATAGATTTATTTAAAGCACTAGAATTAGGTTAAATATTATAATCTAAATATGTGGTTTGAATAAAATTTAGTACTTTTGCACCGCTTAAAACAATTATTTTGTCTAAATCTATTAAAATAAATAACGAAACTTATCTGGGCTGGTACACACTCATGCAGCGTTTGCGTAAGTTTGAAGAGCGTGCAGGTATGTTATATGGCTTGCAAAAGATACGTGGCTTTTGCCATTTATATATTGGCCAAGAGGCCTTGGCTGCGGGTCTGATGTCTGCTACTCGACCTGATGATAGGGTGATAACAGCTTATCGTGATCATGGGTTGGCGATAGCTAAGGGAATAACAGCGAATGCTTGCATGGCCGAGTTGTATGGCAAGATAACGGGGTGTAGCAAAGGCAAAGGGGGTTCGATGCATTTTTTTAGTAAAGAGCATCATTTCTTTGGCGGTCATGGCATAGTGGGAGGGCAGATTGGTTTGGGTGCGGGTATTGCTTTTGCTGATAAATATCTAAACAAAGAAAACGTAACGATATGTTTTTATGGAGATGGTGCGGTGCGTCAAGGCATGGTGCACGAGACATACAACATGGCGATGCTTTGGAAATTGCCGGTGGTTTTTATCTGTGAAAATAACAATTATGCGATGGGAACTTCTGTAGAACGTTCGGGCAATGTTACTGAATTATATACGATAGGCGAGGCGTATGATATGCCTTCGTTTCAAATAGATGGCATGAATCCTGAAGCGGTACACAATGCACTGTTGAGTGCCTGCGAAGTGGCACGTCAGGGCAATGGTCCAACGTTTTTAGAAATCAAAACTTATCGATATAAGGGACATAGTATGAGCGATCCACAAAAATATCGTGCCAAAGAAGAAGTGGAGGCGTATAAAAATATCGACCCTATAGAGA
>JAYVJZ010000156.1:0-34973 GCA_043768865.1 Sphingobacteriales bacterium | reverse complement strand
AAAATCATACGTATGTATTACGAAAACAACCTAGACGATTATATCAAACGAATGAATATGAAATTCGCTCCCGGTTCAGAGTTTATCTACAAATCATTTGACACACAAGTGCTCGGCTATTGCCTCGAAAAAGCTACACGCCAAAGCATAAGCACACTATTAGAACAAAAACTATGGCAAAAAATGGGCATGGAGTTCGACGCCTCCTGGAGCACAGACAGGTACCTAGGTAGGGCTAAGATGTTTGGTGGACTCAACCTTCGCTCTATCGATTTAGCAAAATTTGGCAAACTCATGATAGACCGAGGCACTTGGAACGGCGAGCAACTAGTCAATAAATATTGGGTAGATGAGTGCTTCAGTCGAGAACAAAAAGCGGGTAAATATTTCAAATATGCTCTAGGGTGGTGGCACCTCACTCGCAAAACAGATGGTGGCAGCAAAAAAGCAAAAGACCTCATAGCCCAGGGCTTGAGAGGGCAAGTGTTGTACATACATCCCGAAAAAAAGATAATTATCATACGCCAAGGCACCGACAAAGCCGAAATAGATTGGGATTTGAATATGCACCGTTTAGCAGAAATGCTACAGCCTGAAATATCGCCGTAGCCCTTTGTTATTGCCTCAAAACATTGGGAGGCATCGCTTGACTTCTACTCAAGAGCTTGCTATAATACACAAAGGGCTCGTATTTATTTCAAATAGCTATACAAATCAATGGTTGTATAATTGTAAGCACGAGGCGTGATGGTTAAGATATTGCCCCTATTACAGCAAATGCTTGTTTATATACACTTCAAAATTATACAAAATCACGGCACACAATATGTACTGCATAAAGAGCAGGTTCTATACTAACCCAATCTTTATTTTCTCATATTTCTTGTGCTTTTTTAAAATTTATTTTCGCATAATTCATATCGATAGATTACTCAAACCAATCAATTGACTTGACTTTTGAACTACTTTGATTTGCTCGTTGTTCGGCTTTAGAGTTGCGTAGTCTAATCATCGACCTAATAGTAAAGCGTAATAAATATCATGATTATGCCTTCAACGTTGATGCCGTTATGAAAAGTCAAAACTGAACAATAGCAATGAAACATAGGCAGTGATGAGCCATTAAAAGAGCGTTTAATTTCTCCCTCTGCGAGTTGCAGCAACCCTAAAAGTGAAATGCTGCACTATCGTAATGTTTCAACTTCGTTCGCTATTATGGCTTTGTCTAAGTAAATTCTAATGCCATAACCAACCCGTTCTGACGAATTAAAAGTGGTATTTGAGTTTATAAAAAGCAGATAAATTAAAATGTATAAGTATATGATTAGCAACAATATAATACCAAAAACCCTACTACTTCCCTCAATAACGCATGACATATTAGAACATATTACAATTTTCTAATTAATATTCTTCTAATTCAAAAATGAGGGTAGCTTCAATAACCTTTTATACCTTTGAAATAAGAGCATAACAAAAGTAAGTACCTATTGAACCCAAAACCCGTTAAATTTTGAATTAAGTATTATTTGTCCAATGTTTTATTTTTTTATTAAAAATCCTTTTAAAAGTATGTTACACAAATCTTTCATTTTAATTGCCCTAGTGCTTGGAAACATTCTAAGCGCGGGAGCTTATACTGAACAGGGAGTAGCCTCTTACTATCATGATATGTTTCATGGTCGCACTACGGCTAACGGTGAGAAGTTCGATCAACGCAAGATGTCAGCGGCTCATAAATCTTTACCCTTCAACTCGATAGTAAAAGTAACTCGCAAGGACAATGGTCATTTTATTATTGTCCGCATCAACGACCGGGGGCCTTATGTTAAAGGTCGCATTATTGATTTATCTAAAAAAGCAGGCCAAGAGCTGGGTATTTTAGGCAGTGGTACTACGGGAGTTTCTATTGAGGTAATTAATAGTACAACCGATGAGTCGATCACAGCAGCTGCGTTGCGTATGCGTAATGAGACGAATATTAGTGCTCCCAAACCCACCCGTCCGGCAACATACAAATCACCTAACGGGTATTACGAAATTTCATCTAGTACAGTTTTTTCATCTTTTGAAATCGTTAAAATCGTTGAAAACACCTTGAATTTCAAGTATGTTTCTATCAACACTGCTACCAATTGTAAGATTGACATAGAAGGCGGAGCCTCATTGTTATTGAATAGCGAGACGTATTTTGAATTGGAAGGCGGTTCAAAAATCAAAATTAAAAATTTCCTTTTTGTTTATGATAATACTGAACTTACTATCGGTGTTAGCGATGATAATCAACGCATAATATTGAGCAAGCGCAGCAATCAAGGCTCTACAACCGACGAGTGCCAATTCTTTAGCGACGCTTGGCTCGACCGTAAAAAAGTGAATTAAGCGTTTACAATTAGCTTACAAACCATTTAGTTATTGCAATTATTTGAAATTATAATCAAATAATTGCAATTTTATGTTCAATGTTACGATTCTGTTTGTTACATTTGAGCCGTACTAGTACCTTATACAACGTGAAATATTTTATAATAGCAGGGGAGGCAAGTGGCGATTTGCATGGTAGCACCTTAATACAAGCCCTTAGACTGACGTCGCCTGGCGCACATATAGATGCGTGGGGTGGCGACCTTATGCAAGCTGCCGGTGCTGTCGTTCACAAACATTACCGTGATCTTGCTTTTATGGGTTTTGTTGAAGTAATCAAAAATCTACCTACTATATTTAGAAATTTTAGCTTGTGCAAAAAACACCTTAGCACAGCGTTGCCCGATGTAGTAATTCTAATCGATTACCCGGGGTTTAACTTGCCTATTGCTAAATGGTTATATAAAAATAAAATAAAAGTAGTCTATTATATCGCCCCTCAAGTGTGGGCCTGGAAGAGCCATCGTGTGCATCAACTCAAAAAATATTGTAACAAAATACTCGTTGTACTTCCGTTTGAGGAGGCTTTTTATAAAAAGTACGGTGTCGATGTTACGTATGTGGGACACCCGTTACTTGAATATGTCAGGGCTCAAAATCTACTGCATTGTCCTAGTTCAAAATCACAAAAAACTATTGCCCTGCTACCGGGCAGTCGCAAGCAAGAAATCGATAAAATATTACCTGTGCTATTAGCAGTAGCATCGCATCACCCCGAACACCGCTTTGTAGTAGCACAAGCCCCAAACACACAAGATGCTTGGCTGAGTGCGGCTGTACAATTGTCGAATTGTAGTATTATCAAAGACGCCACCTATGCTACTATAGCTGCTGCCGACCTTGCGGTCGTAGCCTCGGGTACAGCTACTTTAGAGACTGCCTTGATTGGCACGCCTCAAATAGTTGTTTATAAAGCACACCCTATAAGCGTTTGGCTGGCTCGCAAGTGGGTGGGCTCTCGCATCAAATACATCTCTTTGGTTAATTTGATACTAGATAGGTCGGTAGTGCCTGAGCTTATACAAGAGGATTGTACGGTGCCTATTATTAGTCAAAAAATAAATGAATTGCTACATGACGCGACCTCTCAAACGACTGCCTACAAAGAGCTGTATGCCCTGTTAGGCAACGGTTCAACTGTCCAAAGAGCAGCAGCTATTATAACTACGTTAGCTTCATAAGAACAGGTATTTTTTTGTTATAACAATCTAGCTAAAACAACCTAGGTGTAACGTTGATTATTTGATTTTAAATTTTACTCCCACATAAACCACACGACCAAGTATAGGCCCCCACACCTCGCTCGCATTGAATGCAGCGCTATATGGGTCGTTGGCGGCTTCGATAGGATTGGCTTGTGTGAAGTTCAATGCATTTTCAACTCCAACATAGGTGCTGAATTGTTTAAAATTGCGTGTAGCTTGGGCCAATACGTTATAAAAGGCAGGAGAGTAGCTGCCGTCAGGCATGCGCTGCTGACCGTTGCGTATGCCTGAGGCGGTAAGTTTCCACTTGTCAAACCTTGAACTATATGCTACATTTATGAGTGTTTTGCTACGTGGTGTCATATATTTAGTTTCTACAAATGTGTTGTTGCTATAAGTAGTTTTTACGATGTTGTTGCGGTAGGCAAGTTTTATTTCAATATTTTTAGTTGCATACCATTGTGCTTCCGCTTGCAGTATAGTGGCGTAGCTTCTGCCGTTGAGTTGTTCTATTTTCACCACTTGTTTATTTTCATAATTCACTTGCATTTGTTCTATAAACCTAGTGTGATACACGTCAAGCGAAAGGTGCCCTTCGCGTTGCTTCAACAAAAAATCGGTCGTGTGGTTAATACCATAATTCCAAGCTACCTCAGGGGTAAGCATAGGGGTAATTGCCCAGGTTCTGTTGTTGGCCATCCAATTATAATTATCAGTGAAGGGCTGTGCGATACGGTAGCCTCGTCCCGCATTGATACGCAATGTAGCATACTCATCGTACCGATATTTAAAAAACAAACGAGGCGAGGCTTGCCATCCAAAGTTTTGATTATAATCAATGCGTTGGCTCAAAAGCAGCTGCCATGTTGTGTTTGGAGTATAGGTGTATTCTAAGGCTGCACCGGGTTCTACTTGCGTTGCGCCTTGATTGGTGGTCGGCTGTTGCGTTGCGTCATAGTATAGTTGATTGCGAGTGTAATCATAACTATACGAAAGGCTGTATTTAAAGTTGTGAACGCCTGCCTTGAGCGTTGATTGTCGGAACAATTGAGAATTAAAATGTAGGCCCCTGCCTTCAAAAAATTTTAACCCATATTGGCTTTGCAGTTGATGTATAAATGAATTGGCCGTAATCATCATATTGTGATTTGGGCGTTTGTCGTTATGCCACTCATGTGCCAACCTTACTTCTGCCCGAGAGTTTGTGTTGTTGGCGTTGAACAATCTGTACCCTGCTTGCTTTGTTTTATCTTCTATTTCACCTCCTATTTTTTGGTCGTGATATAGGGCAAGGCTTATCTTGGTTTTGTTGTCTATATTGTCTTGCTGCCATCTGTTCATCACTGCAAAACCTTCACGCATCGGCAGATCATAAAAGTTATCGTTATTGTTATCTACTTTCAATGTATTGCGATTGGCATGAAGGTACAACCCACCGCTCCAGTTGTTGCGGAACTGCACGGCACTGTGTACATTGGCTTCCAATCGACCTACCGTATTTCCAAAAATATTTACAAATAGCAAGTCTCCTTTATTGGGCTTTTCAAATTCTACATTGATGTTGCCACTCATGCTTTCATGCCCTGTTATAGCACTCGATATACCACTATTCAATGCAATAGACTTCAACCACGTGCCGGGTATTATATCCAACCCAAAGGGGATATTTTGATTATAAATCATGGGTTGACTTTCGCATAAAATACTCGTATAAACTCCGTCTATACCCATCATGCGTAGCTGTTTCGTACCACTCAATGCGTCTCCGACCATCACATCAACACTTGCATTGGTTTCAAAGGCTTCACTTAGATTGCAACAAGCCGATTTTTGTAAATCTTGTTGGCTAATCATTTGAGTTTTGATAGGGGCTATAGCAACTATATAACTACTCGTGCGCCGATGTGTAATAATTACCTCTTTCATTTGCTTTTGAGGCATCAAGTAATAGGCATTTGCTTTGTTCAGTTGAAACGTCTGCACCTCATACCCTACACAACTAATCACAAACTGAAACGTGTCGCTGCTGAGGCAGTTTAATTGAAATTGCCCTGATACGTCTGTTTGAGTGCCCCTATCGGTATGTTTTAGTACCACATTAGCAAATGCTATCGGGGCTTTGCTTTGTTTGTCATACACAACCCCCTTGACCACAGGCTGTGCAAGACAATAACTACTAGCCAAGGACGTGAGGCATAGCACTATATATGCAAACCAAGTCGTAAGCCATTTTGTATCAATCCGTTTGGTATATTTGTTCATGTTGATTTTTGTTAATTGATTCATTAAAAAAATACCAAAAAAATTGCACTCCTTTTGGCTTGCAGATTTCAATGATATAATAAAAAATAACATTTGCTAATCAAATTAACAAAAACTGTAACCGTATAAATAGAGGCACTACATGCACCGCTGCCGCATTAAAAAAACAAGCCCCAATTAAGAAAATTTTGTTGAGCCCTACGACGCAATAAGTGATGCTATTAAATAAAAAAAAAAGATGCGGTCGTTGACAGCCCACTTCTATTTTTTCATAATAAAACGTATCTAATTGAAGCACTTCTAAGCTTGTGCTACAGCAACTTGCAACCGCACCTAACAACCCCGATTGGTCCTTGCATACATCTGTACAACAGCTATTCAAACAAAAAAGAGAGCGGTGCGTTGTTGCAGTTTGTTTGCACAAATGCGTGTATATACGTATGTCAGAACTGCACATTATCGATATGCAACACATCACTATCAACCCGATTTTGTTTACCTTTTGGAACATAACGTATCGAAAATATTATAAGCAAATATAAATAAAATAGAACAGTAATTACAATAAAAAACACTGCCCTCTCGGGCAGTGTACAATTGAAATATGGGATTGATTTTATTATTTTTTTACGACTTTCATCGTGCTCAACGTGTTGTTATTCGTATCTGCAACACGCACAAAATACAAGCCCGCTGACAAGTTAGATACATTCAACTCAACAGAAGTTGTAAAACTTGACACAGCAGTAACTATAGGCGATGCTACCAAGCCTCCTATAGCGTCATACAACGCTATGCTCACCTCACTAGACTGAGGGTAATTGATAGATACATTTAGTAGGTTGTGAGCAGGATTAGGGTACGCTTCTAATTTCAAATTACTATCAAAATCATTGATGCCAACTAAAGAATAAGCCGTGTTTTGAGGGTTGTAGTTCGTCCAACCACTCGTCCAATTCGTTGCCCCCAATGCACCCTTGAACGCAACCACATCAAACCCTGTAGCCAAGTCTGCATCAGCAAACGAAGCACCCAATAGTGCCGGCGAACCAGACAACGGAGTAGCGTTAGGAGCTGCGTAGTTGAATGCATCTTGCAACAACAGCGTTGTATTGTTAGCAAAAATACTATTGCTAGAACCGTTGAACCAAGGAGAGATAGCCCAAGTACCCGCCACAGAGTCTAGGTTCGAACCCATACCCGACAGTATATTGTTTTTAAATATTAAATTGCCCGCCGCAGCCGCTACGTGGCAGCTATCACCATCTACTACCAGCCCTTTTGGAAACCCAATAATCATCGTATTATAGATGCGCGCACGTGAGTTTCTTCTCAAATGAGCACCTCTTTTGAAGTTCGTATTGATCGGATTGGTAAGCGTAGCCTTAGGCCCAACTATTGTAAAATTAGAAATCACAGGCGACGTATAAGGCGTATTGCCCGTGCTTGCAGCATCGTTGTCTATTTCAAAACCATTAGACCCCGAAACACCATCTGCTATTGCACTATCGCGATAAGCAAGACCAAACTGCAACTTGCCCCTATAGCCAAAATCGCAATCGAAATCATCGTCAAGATTACGATACGAAACAAGGTTTTTAGCATTGACAGTACCCCCAAAAAACTCAAACGCATCGTCGCCACAGAAGCTCACTTGAACATTCTCAATTATTGTATTTCTGCCCACCGATCCCAACGTCAAGCCATTCACTTCGTTGTTAGGCTGATACGCCGTGCCGCCATATTCGATGCGTACATATCGCAAAATACCCGAATTGTCATTGTCATTCAACCCACCAAAACGACCGTCGCCGTCGGCATTGTCAAGCAACCCACCCTCAAACAACCCCTCGCCGCCAGGTATGTTACATTTAGCATTGCCTGCTATTATCAACCCACCCCAGTCAGCTAAACCACGCTCCCCCATTGGCTCATTAGACGTAAAAACAATAGGATTAGCAACAGTGCCATCCGCTATTATTTTACAACCACGGGTGATAATCAACGTGCCATCGGTCGCCTTGTCGCCCTTTATCACCGTCCCCGGCTCTATAGTCAGCGTAGCACCGCCTTTCACATATACAAAACCCTGCAACAGATACTGATTGTTGCTAGTCCAAGTTGTGCTCGCGGCAATTGTACCACTCACATTTATCACACTTTGGGCATTGACACCAAGGCAGATAAGAAGTACAGAAGATAGTAAAAGTAATTTTTTCATGGTTTATTTGTTTAAATTTATACCGCAAAGGTTGATATTAATTAGAACTCAATTGTTGATACAGTGCTAATAAAGTATGAAGTTTATGTTACAACCCGAGACAGTAAAAAAAAATACACCTCAGGGCGAGCCCTCGCAAGCAACATTCATCACCACCAATGCCAAACGTAGGCGAGGTCGGTCTTTCGGCTCCCGCTCTTTTATTTTGGCGGAAAATACCGCCACAATAAAAGGAG
This sequence comes from Sphingobacteriales bacterium, assembly GCA_043768865.1. GTDB lineage: Bacteria > Bacteroidota > Bacteroidia > Chitinophagales > JAYVJZ01 > JAYVJZ01. Next base: position 26,625 of record JAYVJZ010000156.1, on the reverse strand, counting down.
CTACGCCTTCGCCCTCTCGCAGCTTGCGCACCACAACCCACTTCGCAATTAACAATACCCAAAAAAATAAATCGAAATGCGTAATCTTCAACTAAAAAAATAAACAACTACAACATAGGCATTTATATGAAACGCAGCGTAAACACAAGCCTACACGCTTGCAACAATATCCCACCCACTTCACAGCAGCACAATTCTATTGACACCAAAAAAAATACCCACGGCAGGCATCAAGTCAAACATCAGACACTGACGTGCCATCAACAAAATAAAAATGATGAGTAGCAAGGCGGCACAGATTAACTAGCGGTTTAAAAATTATACGCCAATGTCGTAGTGTAAGTGCGGCCTATATTGTAGCGCGAAATAACATTATCCTTCACCTCTGAGAACAATTTATTTTTATCAAAATCCTGAAACATAATTATATCTTTAGCAAGCACATCGCTCGCTATCAATCGAATAGTGCAGCCTTTGAATATTCTCTTCGTGAACATCAAATCCAAAACAGGGCGTTTGTATTCATAAATATCAGGAAACGAATAATTGCCAACATCTATCAATCGATTGCCAATAAGATTGAACATAACTGCCGTGCTGATGCTCCTATTCGCAGAAGTATAATCAAGCATTGCATTAACCAAATAAGGCGATTGACTCTGCAACGGACGCACCGCAGTAGCGGCAGCAACGGTTGAAAATGCAACTTTAGAAAATATATACGCAGCATTGAGCGAAAGGGACGTGTTATGCAATATTTTACGCTCTTTATGTTGGCTAAATCGTTGCCGCAGTTCTACTTCCGCACCATAGTTCAATGCCTTGTCAGCATTGTTGAACGAACGTGTCTGTGAGCCCGCTCCCAAACTAAAAAAAACTTGCTCTATTGGGTTATTAAAATATTTATAAAACAATGAAAAAGACAACATTTGACCATCTCCTTGGTAGCGTTCAAAACGCAAGTCTAAATTATGAATATCGCCCGGCACCAACGACTCCGACCCAATGATTACTGTTGCATTGGCGAAATCATAAAATCCAAACGGAGCCAACTCTCTAAACTCAGGACGCGATACTGTTTGCGAATACGCAAAACGAAGATTAACCTTGTCGTTGTACAAATACGTGAGATTCAAAGAAGGCAAAAGCGATACAAATTTTTTATTAATCACAACATCTTCAACTGACATACGTGTCTGTAAATTTTGTTCAAATAGCTCATAACGCACCCCTGATATAACTTTTAATTTTTTAAAAAGCAACAAATCGAACATAGCATAACCACCCGCCGTTATAGACTGAGCTTGGTATTGATCTTGCGGCAGCGTGATCTCATCATACGTCAACCCTCCTACTTTGAAGTTGTCGGGCCTGAATATTTTATCGCTTGGCAAATCAGCTATGTTGTAAGAGAAGCTACCATTGCTATTCATGTTAAACACGGGGCCAAATATACGTGACGTGAAGTTGCGGTCTTTATTGAAATAGAACCCTCCCACTTTTGTATCTAGTATAATTTTGTTGTACGTAAATTTTCTGCTCACATCTAACATGATATTTTGGTCGAGTTGTGTCAGCTCAGAGAAAAACTTGCCCGTGAACTGCGGCGACGCACTACCGAGTGGCACAAGTGCCGTGAAGATAGTATCTTCGGCATCGTTAGTGTTGATAATATATGTGAGCGTGCGTTGATTAGGCACGTCTCTTTTTATGTCATTGAGCGAGGCATTCCAATTTACTTTTATTTTTGATTTCTCGAAATAATGATCGCCAGAGAGTTGCGAAGAAGCTAACCTGTTGCTCGTATATACTTGCGAAGTAGCATCAAACAATTGTTCGTTATCAAAATGCTCCCCGCCACGTTCTAACACTGAGCTTTCGCTGTTTATGTTTAACATATTGCGCAAGGTAATCTTGTGAAATGCATTTATCTGCAAGGAGGTATTGTACATCGCCCCAGAGAGTATCGATTGTTTTGATTGTTGATCCGAGAACTTAAACAACTGCACATCGTCTAATTCAAATTGATTGCGGTTAATAGTGTATTTTCTAAAATTCTTATTGTGGGTCAGTGCTGCTATGTGCCCCCATTTCATTTTTTTAATCTTAAAACTACCGCCCACCGATACTTGAAAGCTATTGTTAAGGGGTGCCTCCGTTTGGTTGTATTGCCAATCATCAGCAAATAGTTTACTTTGAGCGATTCGGTCTTTTTTGTTTAATTTAAGATACTCATTCGTTGGTAAAATATTGTTAGAGAGTGCCCGCAAGCCTGCGTCGTAGCCAAGCCAATCGGTCTTGCTTTCGATTTGTTTATTGAACGGTTGTAGGGAGGCTAAACTGTTGTAACCAGTACCGATTGCTACGTTTAGCACGAGCTCATCGGGTATATCTTTAGTATTCACTCGTATGATACCCCCTGAAAATTCAGCAGGCATATCGGGTGTTGCCGCTTTGTTTATTATAATGTTGTCTATAAGATTGCTAGGTATCATATCGAATGAAAACGAGCGTCTGTCAGCCTCAGATGAGGGCAGAGTCATACCGTTCAACATAGCATAATTATACCGATCGCCTAAGCCTCTTATAACTACAAATCGATTGTCTTGTATGCTGATACCGCTGACCCTTCTAAGTGCGTCGGCAGTGTTTCTATCTCCTGTTTTTTTTAAGGTTTCTTGCGCTATGCCATCTGATATGGTTAGGCTATTTTTTTGTATTGTTAATAAAGCGTTGATGTTTTCTTTTCTAGCAGTGGCAGTTATAACGACCGCCACTATGTCTTTGGTGGCTAAATTTAGCGTGATTGTGAGGTCTTCTAAGTTACTTTTTTTAGCTTCAACGTCGGTTACTTTTTTGGTTTGATAGGATATATAACTTACCAAAAGGGTGTGTGTTTTTAAATCTAAATCAGTTATTTCAAACCGTCCGTCTAAGTCGGTTTGCGACCCTATCAGCGGGTTAGATTCTAACACAACATTAGCTCCTATTAAGGTTTCGCCGGTTTTGGCATCACGTACTACACCTCTTATAACGCCTTTTTGGGCGTGAACAATCCCTGTAAAATACAATAAGAAAAAAATTGTCGATAGGGTATTTTTTACATTCATGATTTGGTATTTTTGTAAAATAATGTAGTGCGAAATTATAAAATACGCTTTTTTTAATATTTCATTAGTGTTACCAATCCGTGAACATACTGTTAATAAAACTATTGTTTTTGATTAAATAGTAACTTTATGGTAATAGTAAGGTTACTAAATTGCCTCATCTTTGTAAAAAAATATATGAAAAAATATTTAAAAGAAGATACCAAGCCGTTGCATGACAATACAATAAAAACTGCTGCTCAAGCGGGTTTTAATAACGAATTCAAAGCAAGTATATTGATAGCTGATGACGAACCCGATATATTGGAGATACTTGAATATTATCTCGCTCGCAATAATTTTTTTGTGCTGAAAGCGAAAAACGGTGAAGAGGCGTATCAATTGATTAGTAATAAAATGCCCGATTTAGTGTTGTTGGACATTATGATGCCTGAGGTAAATGGGTTAGATGTGTTAAAAAAAATTAAACAAAATCCTTTGATGAAGGATATAGTGGTAGTGATGCTAACGGCTATAAGCAACGAAAAAATAGAAATTGAGGCTATCGAAAGCGGGGCTGATGATTTTATATCAAAACCTATTAAACCGAATGTGCTACTCAGTAGAATAGAGGGGCTGTTGCGTAAAAACAAAAAACAAAACACGGGCATTGCAAACACGGAGTTGTCCTATAAAGACATCACTATTGATAAGGAAATGTATGTTGCCAAAAAGGGTAACGTAACGTTAGACTTGCCTCGCAAGGAGTTTGAACTTTTACACTTGCTTTTGAGCAGCCCGGGCAAGGTGTTCAGAAGGGAGCAGATACTAGAGAGAGTGTGGGGCAAAGAGGTGCTTGTAGGCGACCGTACTATCGATGTACACATAAGAAGATTGCGCGAAAAAATTGGCGAAAAACTTATAAAAACGGCTACTGGCATTGGGTACAAAATAGAGTGAGTGTAGTTATTTTTTTATTATTTTTATTTTTTTTACCCTTTTTTTTTACATTCTTTTTGCTTTTTTTTAATTTACTGCAGTTTTTCTTGTGCTTTTTCTTATACTATTTTCCTGCTTTTCTTACACTTTTCTTATTTGTAATGTTATAGTTTGGTGTGTACCACTGATTTTATTGCTAGTCAAGCTGCCTCTTGTTGTTTTTTATTGAATAACGACTACCCGCTAGCCGCTAATACCAAAAAGTGCTACCTAGTGAGCTATCTGCTTGTTGTGGTTTGGTTTAGATGCTGATTATTTTCAAATAGTACTGCCTAATTGAGGGGTTATTTTTTGGTTAATTATGGTACAGATAAGTGCCTCATTTATTTGATTGAATGTTTGGTACTTGCTTGGCGTTTGCTCAACTGTCCGCAGAATAGCGTGGGGGCGAAAACGTTGCCCTTTTTTGTTTTGGTTGGGGGGTAGCGATGCTGCTTGGGCAAGTAGTAGAGTTGCTACGAGCTGGTGCAACGCTTGGCAGCCCTCTAGTTGGCGTAAGCAACCGCCGCCCGTAGGGTGCGTGAGGGGCTGAGTGTAGCTCCTTTTTGTTTTGGTTGGGGGCTCGGTGCTAGTTGGGCGGAGTGCTAATTTTACAAAAAAAGTGGGGTGGCTACTAACAACAAAAAGAGCGGGAACGGAGCCCCGACCGAGCCCCTACTGATGTAGTTGATTTGGCACTATGCTCGTGGGCGAGGGCACGCCCAAAACGTGTAATCGAATTATTTATTTGATGAAAGCATACGCTAGAACCCTTAACCTGACTTACTTTTGTGGTTACTCTTTGATTTAATAAAATTGCACTTATGAATGAATTTAAACGAACGTTAGTAACGGCTGCATTGCCTTATGCGAATGGCCCAAAACATATTGGGCATTTGGCGGGGGCGTATCTACCGGCTGATATTTTTGCGAGGTACAAGCGAATGAAGGGCGAGACGGTGTTGTACGTGTGTGGGAGCGATGAGTTGGGTTCGGCTATCACGTTGCAGGCATTGGCTGAGGGGACGACGCCTCGGGCGATTATCGATACGTATCATCCACTTTTGATGCGTTGTTTTGCGGATTTGGGTATCGCTTTTGATATGTATCATCGTACGAGTGAGCCTTTGCATTTTGAAACTGCTCAGGAGTTTTTTTTGGATTTTTATTCCAAAGGTTTGTTTGAGGAGCGGGTGAGTGAGCAATATTATGACGAGCAGATGCAGGTGTTTTTGGCGGATAGATACATCACGGGGCAGTGTCCTAATTGTGGTTATGAGAAGGCGTATGGCGATCAATGTGAGAAGTGTGGCAAGTCGTTGAGTCCTGATGAATTGATACATCCTAAATCTACGTTAAGCGATAGTGTGCCGATTCGTAAACCTACTAAACATTGGTTTTTGAAACTCAATGAATATGAGCCGTGGTTGCGAGAGTGGCTGCTGGGAGAAAAAACCTATTGGAAGAGCAATGCCTATGGGCAAAGCAAAAGCTGGATTGATGGCGGGTTGCAGCCTCGTTCGATGACTCGCGACGGGGCGTGGGGTGTGCCGGTGCCGCAGCTCAAAGATGGCGACACGAGTCATTTGGATAAGGTATTGTACGTTTGGTTTGATGCACCGATTGGGTATATATCGGCTACGAAGCAGTACTTTGCTGCACCGGGTGGTTATGAGTTCACGCCTACGGTGTTGGGGCTAGCGAGCGACCCCACTGCCGAGAGTGCGGATAGGTTGCATACCGATTGGCAGTTGTACTGGAAAGACGAGGGTACGCAGCTATTGCATTTTGTGGGTAAGGACAATATCGTTTTTCATTGTATAATATTTCCGATAATGCTACATGCACAGGGGAGTTATATTGTGCCTGATAACGTGCCGGCGAACGAGTTTTTGAACCTCGAGGGCGACAAAATGAGTACTTCTCGCAAGTGGAGTATTGAGATGCATGAGTACCTAGAGGCCTTTGCTGACAAGGCTGACGTGCTGCGTTATACGCTTACGTCTATACTGCCCGAGACGAAGGATAGTGAATTCACGTGGTTGGATTTTCAATTAAAAAACAACAGTGAGCTAGTGGGTATATTTGGCAACTTGGTGAATCGGGTGGTGGTGCTGTTGCATAAATTTTATAATGGCAGTGTGCCCGACGTGAGTCCTTGTAGTGATTTGGCGGCTGTGATTGTGCAACATAAAAACAAAATAGAAAGCTGCTTGGGGGCGTATAAATTTAGAGAGGCACAAGTTGAACTAATGAACCTGGCCCGGCACGGCAATAAGCTATTGGCTGACAAAGCCCCTTGGAATCTTATAAAAACAGACCCAGAGGCTACTAAGGTATGTCTTTTTGATAGTATTCAACTGTGCGCTGCATTGTCGATATTGTGTGAGCCTTTTTTGCCATTTACGGCTAAGAAGTTACGCTTGTTGCTTAATGTTGGCTCGGCGAAGTGGGGCTGGGAACACAGTACCGCAGGGGTGTTGCTGCCCGCGGGGCATACTATAAACCAGGCTAGTTTATTATTTGAAAAAATAGAAGATGAACAAATAAAAAAACAATTGGATAAACTGCATATTAACAAAACCACTGAAACGCAAGGAGATGCAACAGTTGAACCGATAGCTGTAGCAGTGCCTTTGAAACCCGAGATACAGTTCGATGATTTTGCTAAAATGCAACTTGTAGCAGGTACTATTGTGCACGCAACAAAAGTCCCAAAGGCGGACAAACTACTCCAATTAACAATAGATATTGGATATGAAAAACGAACTGTGGTGTCGGGTATAGCAGCGCATTATGACGCAGAAAACCTAGCAGGGCAGCGTGTTACGTTGCTTGCTAATCTTGCTCCTCGCCTACTCAAAGGCATTGAAAGTCAAGGCATGATATTGATGGCGAGCGACGCATCTGGCAAACTAGTGTTTGTGCAACCTGCGGAAGCGGTGGAAGCGGGTAGTGAGATTAAATAGTTTTTGATTATGAAGCATAATATTAAATATAAGTTATATAAATACTGCATTTTATAATTGACGTGCTTTTTTATGCATTTTTGTAAAATTATATTATGAAAACAACTCAATTATCTTACATTAGCACTGCCAAATCAGGCCTCAAAAAAGAGGATTTTGTTACTATACTTGACAAGGCGATAACTTCCAACTCAGCGATTGGTGTTACGGGTATCTTGGTCTATTGCAATGGTTTTTTCTTTCAAATACTAGAAGGCGAAACCGATAAAGTGATGAAGCTCTTCAATAAAATTACCCTCGACCACCGCCATGAAAATGTCGTTAAGTTGCAACATAACCAAGTAGGCAGTCGGGTGTTCGACCGATGGAACATGGCTTTCAAAAGCTACAACACATCGCTGAAGACGCTTGATAATTTCACTGACGATGAATATTTTCCCTATTTATCTAAAATGACAAATGAGGAAAACAGTGTAACGTTACGGCTGCTATCTGATTTTTTTAGGTTAAATTCTTAATCGAGCGACTCAGCATCGGCTTGCTCGGCGAGATGCTTGGCAGTAGCGTCTAATTTTTCATAAAATGCCTCACCATATTTGCGTATCAAAGGTTCTTTTAAGAATTGATACACGGGAGTTTTGTGTTTTTTGCCCAACTTGCACGCAGCACTGCATATATCCCAAAAGTAATAATTGAGGGCTTCGGTTTCGCCTATAGCATCGATGCGTATGGGATAGAGATGGCAGGAGATAGGTTTTTGGAACTCGATTTTTCCTTCTTCCCAGGCTTTTTCGATACCACATTTCGACACTAAACCGTCCCAAGTTAAGTATGCACAAGCCCCACCGTTGACTAGCGGCGTAACCTTTTTGTTATCAGATTGCGTGTAAAACCCTTGTTGCTCAATGGCTTCGATGCCGCTCTGCACGAGATAGGGTTTTACTTTTTCGTAAATCGCACTGAGCAATTCAGCCTCGCCGTCTAACAAAGGAGCACCCCCGTCTCCCTCAATGCAACAAGCCCCTTTGCATTTATCTAAATCGCAAATGAACTGCTCTGTGATAATATCGTTACTTATGAATATTTGGTCTATTAAAATCATATTCAGTTAAAAAATAAAAAAGCGTAAAAAAAATTATGTAATTTTACAAATGTACTTTTGTTTTAATTGAGTTAAAATTTTATTCTTATTAATCCTACAAAAAAAAATTATGTTCCGAATATTGGTACTCGTCGGGCTGCTCTGTAGTACCTTAATTACAACCGCTCAGCCGATGTATCAACGCTTTGATATTGAGGTCAAAATGGAGTCCGGTATCAGCTATAGCAGGGCGTGGGAGGGTGGCATGAATGCCCCGCAATTTTCAAATATTGATTTGAATAATGACGGCAAACAAGATTTGTTTGTGTTTGAAAAGTGCGACAATAGCGTTAGTCTCTATCTGCAAACTGACGATGGAGTATATACTAAATCACATCAAAACTATATGCAATTGCCCACCGATCTTGCCTCATGGTGCTTACTTAAAGATTATAATTGCGATGGTGTGCTTGATCTATTTACGTATTCTCAAGGCTTGGCAGGCGCCAAAGTATATAGCGGCTCATATAGTCCTAGTGCAGGTTTTACGTATTCGTTAGCTAAAAATGTACTTCGATTTCCTGGTGGCACTATCGACCCTAATATTTATATTACCCAATTGGACCTGCCCTCATTTGTGGATATGGACAATGATAATGATGTGGATATTTTGACGTTTTCCTTTAGTGGCGATTTCATAGAATATTATCAAAACCAAAGTCAAGAGCTCGGGTATGGCTGCGATTCGTTAGTGTTCATACAAAACACTGCCTGTTGGGGGAATGTCAAAGAGAGTGCAATCGATTATACAATAGCGACTGGCATAACATGCAAAATGAGCAATATGGCTGCGGGGCAGACGAGCGAGCCACACACAGGGTCAAGTATTACTGCATTTGATTATGATTATGACGGCGATATCGATGTGTTGCTAGGCGATGTTTCATATCATTCATTGACGCATCTTGTCAATGAAGGTACAGCAAGTTATGCAACTATTGGGTCGGTTGCTTATAACTATCCGAGTTACTCCACAGCAGTTGATGTAGCGGTATTTCCGGCGGCGTTTTATGCAGATGTGAACAACGATGCAAAAAAAGACATGTTGGTGAGTACGAACTTAACAAACAACACGAAATATTTAGATAACGTGTCGTACTATAAAAACATTGGTATCACTAACGATTCGTTTGTGTTGGTGAGCGATTCGTTTATAATAGGCGACATGGTAGATGTGGGAAAAAATGCGTATCCCGTATTGATAGACGTGAATAGCGATGGATTGAAAGACATGGTAGTCGGCAACAACAGCTATTATGGGTATCCGAGTGGCTTGGTGGAAGAGTCGGCATTGACGTTGTATCAAAACGTGGGGACGACCACACAGCCCGCCTATCAGCTCATCACACGCAACTGGCTCAACACGCGCTCATACGGACTTACCAACCTCTTTCCTACCTTTGGCGACTTAGATACTGATGGCGATATGGATATGGTAGTAGGCACGAGTGCGGGTATTTTGTTATTTTTAGAAAACATCTCTAGTGGAGCTAGTATGGTGTTTGCACCGCCTATTAGCAACTACCAAGGCATAGATGTTGGGTCGATAAGCGCACCACAGTTGGTCGATGTGGACGAAGATGGGTTGTTGGATTTGCTGATTGGTGAGATACAAGGCAGGATATTTTATTATAAAAACATAGGCACAGCAAGTGCTGCCGTCTTTACATTGATTGACAACAAATGGGGCGAGGTAGATGTGCGATACAATTCTACAACGGGATACAGCAAGCCTCATTTAACCAAAAAAATAACCTCAGGCGTGTATGAGTTATTGGTGGGAAGCGAATGTGGACGAGTGTTTCGGTACAATGCTATTGACACTATCAGTGGGAGTACATTTACTAAGATTGATAGTAATTATCTGCTGTTGAGCAAAGGCAAATTTTCATCGCCTTGTATAGAAGATATTGACAACGACGGATTTTTTGATGTTATAGTTGGCAATATGCGTGGCGGCCTATGTTGCTATACAAGCGATACAGCATATTTAGCTATTGACAACACCGCCCCCAAAGTCGATTTGCTATTGTACCCTAACCCTACGAGCAACGGTTTTTTTGTTGAATATAATAACAATAGCCAAAACATGAAACTACTAAAAGTGTTGGATTTGTCCGGTCGCTTACTGATGTATAAAGATGTAACTTATTCCAATTTTATTGAAACTAGTAACTTAATCAATGGCGTTTACGTTGTAGTATTGCAAAGTAATACCGACCAAATTATGCGTAAAATTATCATACAACATTAGCCTACAACCTCATCTCAACAGACTATGAAGCATAGGGCAAGCATCCATCTTATACTGATATTCAGTTTGCTATTGGCAGTGTTTACGTATTCAAAAAGTACGGCACAGGCCAAACGAGTAATCATGCAAGGCAAGGTCGTAGATGTGAGCAACAATGCACCGATAGCCTATGCAGGCATTATAAATAAGATAACCCAAACGGGCGGCGTAGCAGACAAGCAAGGTGATTTTCAAATCATAACCTACACGAGTGCGAGCATCACCTTTAGTGCTATTGGATTCAAAAACACGGTAGTAGAATTACCTTATTTATACTACGACGACACTATCGATTTTGAGGTATTGATGTTCAGAGACACGCTGACCCTACGTGAGGTCAGCATTATAGCTTATCCAAATAGGGCGCAATTTGGAACGGTGTTTACCAACAAAAAAATGGACAAAGATTTTATTCAAAAAACACAAGAGTCAATAATCGAAGCTCTCAAACACACGCCCCCTCCGCTACTTCGCAAAGAAGATTACGAGAACAGGGGTGGCGTGAAGATAATAAGTATCAACCCGACAAGTGTGCTAATTCGTATAATAGAAAACAGAAAAAATAACCGTAATCGTATGCAGGGGTACAAAGAGTTCTTTGATGCGATGCCTGATAGCATTCGATTGAACAATCCTCACAAAACCCTGGAAGAAATTAGAAACGAAATGCACAAATAATTGGATATTTTCTATGCCCAATAAGTAAATCTTACTGTATATTTAGGTCTTAAATAAATACTAGTTTGTTAGCGTGCTATTTTAATATTAAAAATACTACTTTAGAAAAAGTAATTAAAAAGTTGTTGCTTGATACCTCAGCCGACGTTTCCGTTAGTATAATTGAAAATAATTCGACAAAAGAGGCTGCATTTATACTCACCGACCAACTGAGGTATGAAGGCGTTGATAGCGGGTTGCCATTGCTTTTTGTAAGTGAGAGCATCAACGATATAGCAACTCTTTATGCTTCAAAATCGCACACTGCTTTTGAGGCATTATTCGCCCCTACTGATCTGCCACTGCTACATTTAAAACTCAAAAAACTACTTGCTTTTATTCCTAAACAAAATAAAGTGCAGCAAGAAAAAGTAGTTCCTAATCTTCAAAATTTATTATTAGAAAATACGCACGATGTAGCGTGGTGCATCAACTTTGAATATCAATTAATATACAGCAACGATGAGTTTTTAAGAATTGAAAAGCTCTACAAGCTCACCCCCACACACCTCAACGATAGTGTATTGAATGGGCTGACGCCGGCCCTTTTTGAATTTTGGAAAAAAAGTTACGATGCCGTTTTCAAGGGTAAAGAATTACGATTTGACGATGCAATTGAACATGAAAACACCATTCATTATTTTGAAAATTATCTCTTTCCTATATACGATGAGCAGAACGAAGAGGTGCTCTATGTCGGCGGTATATCTCGTAATGTAAGCGAGCGCAACGAAAAAATAATAGAACTTCAATCGCAACAAAAGCAGCTAGAAACTATCATTGCTTCTATCGATGATATTGTATTTGAAATAGACAAAGACGGCGTTTATAAAAACGTTTGGACCAATGCCCCCGAGAATTTATACTTTGAAAAGTCTTATTTCATTGGTAAAAAAAATACGCAAATCTTACCTCCGCCGATAGCACAGCTTTTTGACGATGCCTTGCTCAAAGCGGCTACTGAAAATATAGTAGAAATTACATATCAACTTGCTGAAAAATCGAATGACGTTTTTTTAGCTACTATCCGCAAAATAAACAAAAATATAGATGAACATGTATATGTTGTAACCATAAAAAACATCACAAACGTAGAGCTGCAAAAGAACACAGCCCAAGTAATGATAGACAATACTGACGACCTAATGTGGGCTATTGACAAGAATTATAAACTGCTTTCGTTTAATCAATCGTTCGCAAAAGCGAGTTTGCATTTTTGTAAAGTTGCCCCACAGACGAGCCTAAATATGCTTCATGCATATAATGTAGAGTTGAATAATGCGTTTGAAATAATGTATAAACGCTGCTTAGACGGCGAGACGTTTTATACGGAATTTATGTATTTCAATAACGCCAAATTGCACTCGGAGCTATTCTACAAACCCATATACAGCAAGGATAATCAAGTGATTGGGGCGACTATTAACAGTAAAAATATTGCACTACGAAAATCGCAAGAGCACGAAATATTGAACAAACAAGGACAATTAAAAGCAATAATAGAATCGCTCGATGAGGTGATAATAGTGATGGACGAACTTGGTACTTATCTGAGTGTTTGGACCAAAGATGAATATTTTTTAAAAACAATAAGTGAAAAATATGTTGGTAAAACAATAGGCGAAATACAAGGTGCAGTAAATGCAGAAGATTTTATGGAACAGTTAAATAGCTGCTTGGCCTCGGGGCAAGAAGTAGTATATGAATATGAATCGAGGCTAAAAAAGGGGGAGTATTATTCTGCAAAAATCAATATTGTAAAAGCAGAAACCGAAGCACCGGGACAACTAAGAAAAGTATCTATTTCATCTAAAAACATAACTGAACTTTATACTACTAAGCAGGCCCTAGCGACCGTTCAAAACAACACAGAATTTTTGATAAACAGCCTAGACGAGTGCATTTGGTCTATGGACAACTCCTATGTAGTTACCGCATTCAACGCCCGTTTTTTTAGTAATTTATGGTCGTTTTTTGGTTTAGAAATCGTACTCGGTGAACACATAAAAACATCAATAGGCGAAGTGTTTTTTCAACGATGTCTTCCTATATTTGAGTCGTGTCTATCAGGGCAAAACATTAATTATAATTTTGAATTTCCTTATAAGAATACTATTTATTTTTTTGATTGTACCTTGAACCCAATCAAACACAACAATCAGGTAATAGGCATAGCAGGTTGTATAAAAGACGTTACAGAACGCAAACAAATAGAAGCCAAAATACACTCACAAGAGGTGCAACTCAACGCAATAATACAATCGCTGAACGATGTAGTTTTAGAAATCGATAATAGTCTATGTATTCTAAATATATGGAGTGCAAACGAAGGCATACTGCCTTTGCCAATTACACAAATGATAGGAATATCATTAGAGCAGGAGCACTTGCATTTTAGTTCAAAATATTTATCAAAAAATGTACGTAAGGCATTTGAATTGAAACAAAACTCTGAGCACGAATATTGGGAACGCCACCGTGGGTGGGAGCGAGCCCGTATAACCTATATCGAACTTCCTTCTGTTCAACCTACCGTTATAGTTGCATTATCGAATATCAATGAATTGAAAAAAAGCGAAAATTCTGTTAAAAAGCAGCAAGAGCAACTGTTTTCAGTTATAGAAAGCATTCAAGATGCGATTGTATTGGTCGATACTAATTATACTATTCAAATGTATAATCAGGCGTATTATACCCAAATACTCGAGCCACAAGGATACACTAAAAACAACACAAATGAAACCCTTTCTATAGTTAAGATTTTAGAAAAGTCGAACCCACAAGAAAAAGAATATTATTTAAAACAAGTCGATGCCTGCCTCAAAGGACAAACTATATTCATAGAACGTGAAATCGATATTGCAGGCACTATCAAATTTTATTCTATTCATTTTAACCCTGTCAAAAACCAAGAAAATGAAGCTAGCGGCGTCGTGATTTTGATTATTGACATCACAGAACAAAAGAATAAATTGTTATTAGAAAAACAAAAAAGCGAAGCCTTGAACACGGCTAAAGCCAAAAGCGATTTTTTATCCGTAATGAGCCATGAGATAAAAACCCCTCTCAACGCTGTGATAGGTTTGACGCATATATTGTTAGACGAGGCACCAAGTGAGCCGCAAATAGAGCCGCTGAGCAATATTAAGTTTGCAGCTAATAATTTGCTAAATCTTATCGATGATATACTTTTTTATAATCGATTGGATTCTGGTAAAATAGAAATAAAAAACATAGACTTCAATTTGTTTCAATCATTAAAATCGATACTTGCCGGCAACAAGTCTTTTATGTTTAATAACAACAACAAGATGGAGCTAGTGTATGATCCACGGCTGCCCTTAGACGTCAAGGGTGATGAAATTCGGATTAATCAAGTGATCAATAATCTAGTAACGAACGCTTCAAAATTTACTCAAAACGGCGAAATAAAAGTGAATGTAGCACTAGAAAAACAAGAGGCCGATTTGTATTATGTCAACTTCATGGTGAGCGACACCGGCAAAGGAATCGCACCCGATAAGCAAGACAAGATTTTTGAATTTTTTGAACAAGAAAACATCGAAGTAACCCGAAAATATGGCGGTACAGGTATCGGCTTAGCAATTGTTAAAACCATATTGCAAGAATTGGGAAGCAAGATATCGTTGGTGAGCGAGTTAGGCAAGGGGGCTTCGTTTAGTTTTACGCTACAATTGTACAAAAGCGAACTGCACCAAGCCGATATAGACGCAAAAGCTATACACGAGAGCGAACACAAACTACAAGGGATTCGCATTTTGGTTGCTGAAGATACTCCTTCTAATGTTTGGGTATTGACCAAAATGCTTCGCAAAAGCGATGTAGTGCTTGATATATGTGGCGACGGCACCGAAGCCGTTGCCCGCTGTGCTTCCAACCATTATGACCTAGTGCTTATGGATATTCAAATGCCGATTATGGATGGATTTGAAGCCACTAAAGAAATACGCAAAACCAAGCCTAACCTACCTATCATCGCACTATCAGCTTCTAATCTCGATGAACTAAAAGACCAAATTATAGCATCGGGCATGACAGATTATATCAGCAAGCCATTCCACCCACATCAGTTTTTTGCAAAACTATACTACTACGCTAACCGCATAAAAGCTGGGTTTTATGATGCTCCTCAATGACGCAGTTCTGGTTGTGATGTAGTATGAATATACAACGTCAGCTAGTGTTGTAGCGAATGACATAGCGAGAGGTTGAGTTGTGGCATAGCTAGTATTATTGTATCGATGCGAAATTAGTTGCTGTTCATTCATACCTTGTTTTATACTTATTTTAACATTGCTATTGTGTGTCTTTAGGTACCCATAAAATAAAAAATGATGCCCTATCGTCATTGTATATCAATCAAACATAATGGGATTTGTGATAAAACAATGTACCTTTTGTACTGAACTGCAACATATAGTCCAAGCCTATTGGCTTTTGAATCGTAATAAGATAAAAAAATGATGCCCTCAATCTATTTTATTGAAACACTGAACTAAACCGCAATAGCAATAGATGTAAGGTTGCAACAGAACTATATGTAGCCGCTACCGACGCAAAGTTGCCTGCTGATATATGTTAAAAAAAGTGCTGCAATGGGACAATCGAAAACATTAGCGACCAAATGGATTTTTCATTCCCATGCCCTTGCCTTGCATTTTATTCATAGATGCCATCATTTTTTTCATTTCTTCAAATTGTTTAATGAATTGATTCACTTCTTGTATCGTGTTGCCACTGCCTTTTGCTATACGTGCACGGCGACTGCCGTTCAACAGATCTGGCTGTGCACGCTCTATTGCGGTCATGCTCTGTATCAAGGCTTTTATTTTTTTGAACGAATCGTTGCTGATGTCTATATCCTTGACAGCCTTGCCTATTCCGGGTATCATACCGAGTAGGTCTTTGATATTCCCCATTTTTTGAATTTGATTGAGCTGGGACAGAAAATCATCAAAATCAAATTTATTTTTCTTCATCTTCGCCTCTAGCTTCGCCGACTCCTTAGCATCAAACTGCTCCTGAGCGCGTTCTACGAGCGATACTATATCCCCCATGCCTAAGATACGCTGTGCCATCCGATCGGGATAAAATACATCAAGGGTGTCCATTTTCTCGCCGCTCGACATGAATTTAATCGGCTTATTGACTGTATATTTAATCGAAAGTGCAGCCCCACCTCGGGTATCACCGTCTAATTTAGACAACACCACTCCGTCAAAATCAATGCGATCGTTGAATGCCTTGGCCGTGTTTACGGCATCTTGTCCCGTCATACTATCCACTACAAAAAGCGTTTCGCTCGGTTGTATCGCTTGTTTGACGTTATAAATCTCTTCCATCATCAGCTCATCGACAGCCAAGCGACCTGCCGTATCAACTATCACAACATTTTTGTTATTTTTTTTAGCATACGCCAGAGCATTCAATGCAATCGATACCGGATTTTTGCTATCCACTTCGCTATATACCTCTACGCCCACTTGGCCTCCGAGCACCTTCAATTGCTCTATCGCGGCGGGTCGATAAACATCACACGCCACCAAAAGCACATTTTTGTTTCTTTTGGTGGTGAGCAAAGTAGCTAATTTACCTGTAAATGTGGTTTTGCCTGACCCTTGCAATCCAGCTATTAAAACCACGGCAGGTGTACCTTCGAGGCGTATTTCCATCGCCTTACCACCCATGAGGGCAGTGAGCTCATCTGACATTATTTTAGTAAACAATTGACTAGGATTTACCGCCGTAAGCACGTTAGCTCCTAAGGCTTTTTCACGTACTTTTTCAGTAAATTCTTTTGCAACAGCAAAGCTGACATCAGCGTCTATGAGGGCACGGCGTATTTCTTTCATCGTTTCAGCGATGTTTAGTTCCGAGATACTGCCTTGCCCTTTTAAGGTCTTAAATGCTTTTTCTAATTTGTCTTGTAAATTTTCAAACATAAGGTTTATTGTAGCTTATTTTAATGTCGTTATACTGTACTTTAAATTTTATTTCTACTATTTTTTTATCTTATCTTGCCTTCTTTCATATCGCTTTCGTTTTAATAAAACCTCTATCCAATGTAGCTTATAGCATTTTAAATAGCTACATCAAATTTCATTTTCACGATTCGATTAGATACAAACAATAGCCTCAAGTTGTATTACAATTCCTTTGGACGGCTTGATAGATTCACCCCTGCTTTGTCAAAAGAAAATCCATTTCTTTATTTACAAAAAAAATATCAGTTCTGTTTGTACAAAATAATCCATTATCTGTCTATATTCACCATTGTTTATACACATGTGCTAATCACCCTTTTTGCACTTCTATTTGATAGCAAGGTGCTACTTGTGATGTACTAGCTATATTCTTCAAACCACGCAAAAGTACTATAACCGTTGCTTGCAACCAAATACTAAGTTATTGAAAAAGGCGACGTATTTGCTTTATAAATTAAGTGTTATTCAACAAAGCAACAATTATTTTAAAATAAAAAAAAGACAAACCATTATACATGTTTTGTCTTTTTTTTATGTACCCGCGACTGGAATCGAACCAGCACGACCTTACGATCATTGGTGTTTGAGACCAACGCGTCTACCAATTCCGCCACACGGGCATAACTCGCTTTTATCAACGAGCCACAAAGGTATTTAAACTTTCTTGTATCCGCAACATATATTTTAGTTTACAATAATTTTCTTTTAGATTTATAACATCTGCTTCTTTTAACTTCGTCCAATCTACTTGCGCCGCTACTTTTTCTAGTTCATTTTGAAGCTCGTTTACTTTGTTGTTTATCGTAGTGGTAGTGGTCAATTTATTGTTGATTTGTAGTTGCTCAATTTCTTCATTTAGATCCATCATCTCCATTAAAAAATCTCCCGGTAGTGTGTATTTTTCTATATCCATCAACACCTCCTGTAGGTCTAATAAGTATTTCAACCGCTTTGCATTGTTTTTCAAAACTGTGTATGCTCCATTAATCTTTATACTTTGTGATGTGGCATCGTTCTGCTCATCTAGGTTTTTGTTTCCATGATAATCAGGGTGATGCTGTCGGCTGAGGGCAACATACTTTTCTTTGAGCCGCGGCAGATCAATATTATACTGCAATGGCACGTCTAACAGTTCAAAATAATTCATAAAGCAAATATACTTTTAGCGCATTGAATAAAAAAAAGAGGATAATAACTAATCTGTTACTATCCTCTTTGGTAGGTTTATAAGCGTTGGTTAATCTCGGTGTATAACAACAAATCCACTTTTCGGTGTTTTTGATTTGTCGTTTCTGTCGAGGTACAACATATAATAATACGTGCCATCAGGGAGCGTTTTGCCAGTGTCAAACCAATCGCCTCTCCACGGGTCGTTGTTTGTATAACTGTCTTTGGAGTACACTTTATCTCCCCAACGGTTAAATATCATCAATTGATTATTTGGATATTTATCGATGCCTATTATTATAAATTCATCATTGATTCCATCTTTGCCGGGCGTTATGCCTTGGTATATGATTACATCTTCTGCCGGCTCAACCAACACATACACCCAAGTAGTAGAGCATACATCGGCAACGGTATCGCAAATAGTATATTGAAAACTATCTAACCCTGCGCTGTAAGGTACATAAGTAAACACACCATTGCTTAGCGTAATTATGCCATTGGTTGGCTGCGTGAAGGTGGTAATAACGGTATTGGCTGTAATCGTATCATTTGCCAAAACAGTAATATTAATATTGGTTACGGTGTTGGTAGTATCGCTATTTTGTACCGCAACTACATTGACAGGATTAGGATTTTGCCCAACGTTTATGTAAACGATGGCCGTGTCGCAATTGGCTGGGGTGATACAAATGCTATATACGAAAGAGTCTGCTCCGCTGAAGTTGTTATTTGGTGTGTATGATACTACCCCTGTGATAGGGTCAATAAAGATTACACCGTTGGTAGTGCTATCGACTATTGATATGTAAGCGGGCAATATGGGGCCGTCCACTGCGCTATCGTTGCTGATTATATTGAAACTTGTAGTTGTGTTGTATGGCACACTAGCCTCGTCAAAATTAGCCACTACAGGGTCATCTATTGGGGTTACTATGATAACTATCTGTAGTGTATCACAGTTGTTAAGTGGGTCGCAAGCTATTATTAATACTGTATCTGTGCCGTTCCAATTAGGGTTGGGCGTGTAGGTCCAACATCCGGTAGCAGGGTTTTGTATGAATGTTCCGTTAGCGGGTGCATCTATGTTAAAATCAACCACGTCAAGCTCAGCATCTGTTGCACCTATGTTACAAATCACATACGTACTGTCTTCTGTTATTGTTGTAATAATGTTGTTAATAGGATTGCCTAAGAGGGTATCTATAATCACAGGAGGTTGATTTTCTATAATAGTAATTATTACCCATGCACTATCGCAAAGTCCAGCCGGGTCGCATATCTGATATTGTATAGAATCCACCCCTACATAAGTTCCAGGGTTGTAAGTACTACCAACTAACGTTCCGTGATTAGGAGCGTTGATAACGGTATAAGTCAATACATCGCCGTTCGGGTCGCTGTCGTTTAGCGTAGGTGTAATTATAATTGGCAACCCTTCGCTTCCGCTATACAAATCATTGACTGCCACAGGGGCTGCATTAACTACTAATGGAGTAGTGGTTACGCAGGCAGTTGCAATATCGCAACCTACTGCGTCGCATAGTTGATAATCAAAACAATCGACACCTATGTAAGTAGGATCTGTTGAAACGTAAGTTACGCTGCCATTCGGGTTCACTATCACATACCCATGAGCAGGTCCCGTTCCGGGTACTATAGTTACCGTTGCAGCTCCATACGTGTCGTTAGCGAGTACAGGTATCGTAACCGTGCCTCCGGGTGTCATAGTTGCGTTGTCTGCTACTGCATTGGGTGCCAACGGACAGGGTGTATTGCTCACGGTAACAATCACATAAGTAGTGTCTTTTAACCCTGCTGCATTGATGCCTATCACTTCTATAGTGTCATTATAATTAGTAATACCCGGCAACGGACTGTAGATGAAACAACCTGTTGGAAGATAATCTATACTGCATTCAAACGTTGGAAGTGCTTCTATGGTTACTGGTATAAATTCGCAAAACTCAGGGCATACTAATAGCTCTGCTGGAAACACTCCCATACAGTACGTTAGGGTGTCATTGCATGCCTCGGGTGGGCAAGGTGTGTTTATTATTAATGTTAATACATCGCTTTCTATTGGGGCCAACAAATCGGTTGCCGTAAGCAATATAGTATCCATGCCACACGCATTCATCGCAGGGCAATAGATAATAGCTGTGTGATTAGCATTGTACCATGCACTACCGTCTGCAGGTTGTGTTATCGAATATGTAATTACGTCTCCACTGTCTATATCCATTGCCTTTATCGGTATAGTAATGCAATTGTTGTAGGTGCTTGCAATAGTTTGTTGGTCTATTGATGCGTTGGTAATTGGATTCACCCACATCGGAGCATGCTCTGTATCTACTGTGCACCCAATTGTTACAAAATAAATCACCTCATGGCAAATGCCTGCTCCATTACAAATGATTATAGCAACCTCATCTACATAGCCAAGCGGCATACCCGGCAACGGAGTGTAAGAAACACATTCAGGAGTAGGAAATCCTAGTGTACAGTTGAATACCGAAGTGGCATTAACGATGGTATAGCCTAATGGCAACTGACAAGCAGGCACACAAAGTACTGCACCTGTTGCTGGAAAAGGATTAGAGCAAGAATAAAACGTGTCTTGACAAGCTATATTACAATTTATACCAGTTATAAGGATATTATCATTCATAGCACAACCATTCGCATCGCTGATAGTAACGCCATAGCTTGATGATGATCCCACAGGATTAGCCGTAACATTGATATTGCTTGATACTGCCCCGGTAGACCAATTGTAGGATAGAGGCACTCCTGTAACTACTGGTATCAAAGCCACCGATGTTCCCTCGCAGGCGTTTTTATCATTGCCAAGGTTCAAAGTCGGGTAGGTGCATCCTCCAAACAATTCACTTGTGAGCGTTGCGCCAGTAGCGTCTGTAATTATCACATTATAAGTACTGCCTGAATTAAATTTAATAGTAACCGCTGTTGTGCCTGATGGGTTTGCTGCTAGGCTAGCTATATCTGCTGAAACATTTATAGTATTATTGCTATTATAAGCAAATGCATTGCTACTGAAGTTGAGCGTATAGGGCCCAACACCACCATTGATATATACCACAGCTCCAAACTGTCCGTTGTTGCCTAAGTTGTCGTCAGCATTGTTCAAACAAAAACATGGATCGGTAACGCTCAGGCTCAATGCACCTCCACAATCGTTTGCGATTATGTTAATGGTATCTGTCGAAGTACAAATGCCATTGCTCCACGTAACGGTATATGTTGTGTTTACTAGTGGCGATGCAGTTACGTTGGCACCAGTAGTTGTAGATAGCCCCGTAGCCGGCGACCACGTGTAAGTGCCTCCTGTAGCTCCGCCTACTGCCAATGCAGCCGATGAACCTAAGCAGATGCTATACTTGTTGGTAGTTGCATTTATTAGAGTTGGAGTTACCGTTATCAAAACAGATGCTGTTGCATAACAACCTACCGTGTTGGTGTATGTAACTGTATAATTTGTAGTAATGCTTGGGTTCGCTATTACTGTAGTTCCAGTTGATGCTGAAAGCCCAATAGCTGGCGACCAACTATACAACCCATCAGTGGGGCCACTTGCAGACAATGTAGTATTACCACCTGTGCAGATAGTAGTTGCAGTAGAAACAATACCAATAGTTGGAGAGCCAACAGTTACTGTTACAGCTTGGCTTGCGTTGCAGCCTAAACCATTGGTATAATTGACAGTGTAGGTAGTTGTAACCATTGGTGCGGCAACTATAGACGCACTGTTATTGTTGATTAAACCTGCCGTTGGCAACCACGTATAACTGCCTGTCGCAGGTCCGGTTGTATTCAATACTATTGCACCTCCGTCGCATATAATGGGTGCTGAAGGTGTTATGACAAGAGTAGGCGTTGTTACCACTTCTACCGCTACCACATTAGTAACCGAGCAACCGATTCCATTCGTCCATGTTACTGTGTATATAGTTGTAACCAATGGCGAAGCAATGACAAAATTAGAAGTAGCACTTGATAGCCCTGCCACAGGTGCCCAACTGTACGAGCCTCCTGTTGGACCGCTTGCTATTAATGTTGTGCTACCTCCTACACATATTTGTGGGTTAGTAGGTGTTATCAATAGTGGTTCAGCTAAACCAATATTTACAGTTACGGTAGTCGTAGCTGCACAGCCTGCTGTGTTTGACCAATTGACAGTGTATGTAGTAGTAACTGATGGATTGGCAATCACTGAACTGCCTGAAGTGGTATTTAAACCTACATTTGGCAGCCATGTATAACTACCTCCTGTAGCACCACTAACCGATAGTGCAACTGATGCTCCATTGCAAATAGTAGGTGATATAGGCGAAACGCTAATGCTTGGTGAGGTTGCAACGGTTACAGGTATTTCTATTTGAGCAGAACATCCTGTGCTATTCGTCCAAACAACTGTATATGTAGTTGTGGCTGTTGGAGTCGCAACGACACTCGCACCATTAGGTGCACTCAAACTGCTACTAGGCAACCACGTGTAGGTGCCTCCTATGCCCCCGCTTACAGTCAGGGTAGTTGATTCGCTTACGCATATTGTAGCACTCGACGGTGTGGCAGACAACACGTTGGCTGTACCAACCGCTATAGTTATGGTTTTTATGCTAATGCAACCCAATCCATTGCTCCAATTGACAGTGTATGTTGTAGTTATGGTTGGTGAAGCCGTTACGGTAGTTCCTGAGGTAGCATTCAAAGTTGCTGACGGAGACCAAGTATATATGCCACCCGACGCACCGCTTACTTCTAGTACAGCATTTTCGCCTAAGCATATTGAGGAGCTAGATGTAGCAATAGTTAATAGTGGCGAACTGGTAACTGCAATAGTTGTGCTCGCTGAGGCTGCACATACCCCATCTGTCCAATCTACAGTATAGGTAGTGGTTGATATAGGTGTAGCAATGACAGCAGTCCCTGAGCTAGAGCTTAATGTAGCACTTGGCACCCACGTATAGGTACCGCCAGTAGCTCCATTAGCTACCAGCCCACTGCTCTCACCCGAACAGATAGAAGCACTGTTTGGCACTATAGAAACCAAAGGAGGTGTTTGAACATTGACTGTATATTGTTGTGATGAGTTGCAACTGCCTTCGTTCCAGTTTAATGTATAAGTAGTAGTAACTGTAGGGCTAACGATTAACGTGCTGCTGCTGCTAATTATCCCCGTTGGGCCTACCCATGAGAACGAACCAACATTAGGCGTTACTGTTTTTGTGATAATTTCTCCTGAACATATTAAATCAGGAGTCAAATCAAATAACAAGGTGCTTGATACATTTATAAGTACTGTAGAAGTAGATGAACATACACCATTAGACCAAGTAACCGTATAAACAGTAGTCGCACTTGGACTAACTATAACACTATTGCCTGGACTGCCCGTCAAGCCTGCACTTGGCGCCCATGTGTAAGTGCCCCCTGCTCCGCCCGATGCGGTTAGCAGTATAGTCTCACCGGCGGCACATATAGTACCACTCGATGGTGTTATAGTAATGGCTGGTGGAGCAAACACCCCAACTAAAATAGTTTGTGTGCTGATGCAACCAAGTCCATTGTTCCATGTAACAGTATATGTGGTAGCCGAAGTTGGCGTCGCCGTTACTGTCGTCCCAGTTGTGGTATTCAACGATGCACTAGGCGTCCAAGAATACGTGCCGCCTGCTGCTCCACTTACTGTCAATTCAATTGAACCACCTAAACATACCGAGGGTGATAAAGGCGCAATCACTAATATAGGATTCGCAGTTATTGTAATAGTCGATGTAGTATTAGTAGGGAAACAAATATTGCTCACAGCAGCATCGCCAGCACAAGTAGCAAAACAACTATTTGTGTAATACGCTCCACTTGTACCTTTCACAGGATTTACAATCGTAGGGCAACTACAACCTGGCGGAGTAGTATATACTGGCGCCCAAGAGGCTGTATAAGTGGTAGTTGCTGTTGGAGCTACTGTGAGCGTAGGTCCTGTAAACCCACCCGGCAACCAAGTGTAGGCGCCGCCCGACATTCCTGAAGCTGTTAATGTACCGGTGTTGCCAGCACACAAGGTAGGATTAGGATTATTGATGATCAAAGTAGGGTTAGGCACCACTGTAACCGTTGAGGTAGAAGTAGATACACAGCCCGAAGTGTTTGACCAAGTTACTGTATAAACGGTAGTTGAACTTGGAGTGGCTATCACTGTTGCTCCTGTTGTGGTATTCAAACCCGCACTCGGACTCCAATTATAAATACCCCCCGTTCCACCCGACGCAGTTAATGTATTGCTTTGGCTAGTGCCTGCACACAACTCAAACCCTACTTTTGTAATCGCAATAATAGGATTTGGTATGACAGTAACTGTGGTGGTAGCTTGTCTAGTACAGCCATTTCCACCAGTCCATGTTACAGTATAAGTGGTAGTAGCAGTTGGATTAGCAATAACGGTAGCTCCCGCTGTGCCAATCAAACCAGAAGAGGGAGCCCATGTATAAGCACCGAATGTTGCGCCCGACGCCGTCAAAGTAGTCGTTGTTCCTGTACAAACAGTAAATGAATTAGGCATTGCCGTTACTACTGGCACATCGGTTACGTTGATTGTTATATCATTACTTTGTACTTGACAACCTGCTCCATAATTATACACTACGGCATACGTGGTAATACCGATTGATGCTGGAAATGAAAATGTGTTGCCAGTAGCTAAGTAAGAAATCAAAGTACTTAAACAAGGAGGAGAGCAAACCAATGGTGTTGAAATATACAAATCATAATTTCTTGTAGTTGGGTCGTCTGTAACATCGATTGTTAGATTTTGACCTTCACAAAGGGTATAATCGGTAGCTATTAAATTAATCGGACTTATAGGAGGCAATTGTACATTGACAGTTACAGATTTTGAATAAGTACAACCACTTGCTCCCGTCCATGTTACTGTATAGCTAGTTGTAACCGCAGGACTAGCCAAAACGCTAGTTCCCGTTGCGGTATTTAAGCCTGCTGTAGGCAACCAGGTATAAGTACCCGGTGAACCCCCTGCTACTGTTAGCGTTTGAGATCCGCTAGGACAGATAGTTGGTGCGCTTGGGCTGATGGTAAATGCTGGAACAGGAAGTACAGTTACAGTTACAGTTGTAGTGCCTACACAACCTGTTCCGTTGCTCCAATTAACAGTATAAACGGTAGTCGTAGTTGGTGATGCAATAACGTTGGTGCCCGAAGTTGCACTCAATCCTGATGCTGGCAACCAAGTATAAGTTCCGCCTGTAGCTCCTGCGACTGATAGTAGCGTGGACGCTCCTTGGCATATAGTAGATGCACTAGGGCTAACTGTTAATACCGGACCTGATCCCACTGTTACTAGCACTGTCTTAGTACTAGTACAAGCTCCGTTAGTCCAATTGACCGTATAGGTTGTAGTTGAGGTTGGCGACGCAGTAACAATAGCGCCCGTAGTTGAACTTAAAGCTATAGCAGGAGCCCATGTATATGTTCCACCTGTTGCTCCACTCGCAGTTAGCGTAGTAGAAGTCCCAACGCAAATAGTCGGTGCACTTGGTGTGATAGTTAATGGCGGGCTGCTTCCTATGCTTACTAGTATAGTCTGCGTTACCGAACATCCTGCGCTATTTGTCCAAATAACTGTATAATTCGTATTCATGGTTGGACTCGCAATGACCGTGCTCCCGACATTTGTATTTAAACTTGCAGCAGGCGACCAGGTATAGGTTCCTCCTGTTGCTCCGCTTGCAGTCAAGCTAATATTTCCTCCTGCACATATAATTGGCATACTTGGCAATATATTGACTATTGGAGGTGCAGA
Organism: Sphingobacteriales bacterium; assembly: GCA_043768865.1. Classification (GTDB taxonomy): domain Bacteria; phylum Bacteroidota; class Bacteroidia; order Chitinophagales; family JAYVJZ01; genus JAYVJZ01. The sequence continues at coordinate 426 of JAYVJZ010000156.1, read as the reverse complement.
CACTGCTATGATTCGTGTTTGTGTAACTGTACAAATGCCATCTGACCAAGTAACTGTATATATAGTTGTAACTGAAGGAGAGGCTATAACGGTTGCCCCACTTGTAACATTAAGACTTGCACCAGGCGACCAAGTGTAGATACCTCCTGTACCGCCGCTTGCTGTTATCGTAGTTGGAGTACCGGCACATAGCGACGAGTAAGTTGTAGTTGTACTTAACACAGGTGGGTTTTGAACATTCACAAGTTGCGTGGCTGTAGCTGAACATACTCCATTTGTCCAAGTCATTGTATAGGTAGAAGTTGCCGTTGGAAAAACACTCAGCACACTTGTCGAACTAACCAAACCTGCAGGACCACTCCACGAATACGTTCCCGCAGGGCCTGCTGCATTAACAGTAGCATTGCTCGACTTGCATACTGTAAT
>JAYVJZ010000155.1:0-29399 GCA_043768865.1 Sphingobacteriales bacterium | reverse complement strand
GTTTCTATAACATACCCTATACGATTAGGCTCATCTACAACGATTGTCAGCTTACTACTGTCATCTTTATTCAAACCACTTTGCCAAGTGTAATATGCTCCTTTGCCGCTTACTAATCGGCTATATCGCATCACAGTTTGGGTATTTGCAGCTCGAGTGGGCGACCAACGTTCCCAATTTTTAATGGTTGCTATTTGATCATGCACTACACTGTCAGGTGCGTTGATTATAGCACTTCGTTCAATCACTGAAACATCAGGCACAGTAGTTTGTATGACTAATAATACTAAAATTATAGTGATTAATAAAAAACCAAATATCCAAAAATAGGGCTTCATAATTGGGTATTTTTTATGCTTTCAATGTTTTAGTAATCAATACGGCTTCCATCATTTGCTCTACAACGACAGCCGTGATTGGGCAATAAAGTATATTTTGTTTGTGCATTTTTGAATTATGTATAAAATCATCTAATTGCGTATGCGGAAAGCTTGCACAGTCGTGTGGACGTATGTCGTAAATAGAACATTTATTTGAGGTTTGGTTTAAAAATGAACAAGGCATTTTTTTGTTTATCCAGTCTTTGCCCTTGGTTTCATAATCCAAATAAGTATCTTTAAATTCTTCGCTTCGCATAGTAAAATGCCTAGCTATTCGTTTAATGTCTGCTTCGTTAAAGGTGGGTGTCATAGCTTTGCAGCAATTGCCACAAGCGAGGCAGTCAATTTTTTCAAATGCGGTTTTGTTTGCATTTTTTGCAAAAGCATCTATTTTTTTTATGTCAATTTTTCGATGAACTAACCCTTTTAAAAAGGTTATTACTTTAGCTTTATTTTTTTTTGTATTCAGTAAAATTTCTTTGAGTGGTTTGTCCATACTTTTTTATTTTATTAAATTCATTATATAAACCTATAACTAAACCCTTTGGTAGCATCGTCTTTTTGATAGTGGAGGTAGATTTTAATATAAACTGTTACCCTAACCACGGACTTTAGTTTGTCTATTCATCTAGCAAAAAAACATATATTTCCTTTGGCCCGTGTACACCGACTACCAACGTTTTTTCAATATCAGCCGTGCGGCTTGGGCCAGTAGTAAAGCATATCATACTCGGTAGATTGGTATTATATTTTTGATGTAAATAATGTATTGCATCTTTTATATCAGCTACTATCTGCTCTGTCGTAGCTACTATTATGTGAGCGGGAGCGTAAGCGCCGAGCGTTCGGCCTGCCTCTTGATGACTTGTTAATAGTGCAGTACCCGTGCGTGCGATAAGCTTTTCACAAAGTGTAATTGATGCATCCATATCTTCGCATTGCTTGGCGTCGCTCAGGCTTGATACGCTCCCGAATAATAAATCATTTAAAAGGGGTTGCTCCCAACAGACTACTTTCGACCATTTTTTCTGTGTAATTAGCCCATTCAATTCACTGTATAGTTGCGATTTGTTTTCGCAATAGGTAAAATGACCTCCTAGTTTTTTGAATTGAGTTACAAACAAAAAAGGCAAATCGCTGTGCTCGAAAGCATATACTGCTTTCGTGTTGCCTTCTTCATCAGGGAAGGGTTGTGGTACTTTTTGTACTAAGGCAAGACGTATTTTTTTTAGTATTTTTTCTTTTGTTGTAATCATTCTTGTGCTATTTAAAAATCGTTGAAATACTGTTATTTTTTTAAACGTGGATCTAATGCGTCGGTCAATCCTTCACCAATCAAATTAAAAACCGTAACTGTTAGAAATATCATAAGACCCGGAAATATAGCCAACCACCATGCAGAACTTTGCTGACGTGCTAATGATAACAGACGCCCCCATGTTACTACATCGCTCGGCATTCCTACTCCCAAAAACGATAGTGAGGCCTCTACTAATATTGCCCCTGCGATACCAAAAGCAATGTCGATAAGCACGGGTGATAATGAGTTAGGTATAGCATGTTTGAACATAATTCGCCAATTGCTGAACCCCAATGATTGCGCAGCTTCTATGTATTCTAAGTTTCTTATTTTTAATAATTCTGCACGTATAAATCTAGCTATACCCGTCCAAGAAGTAAGGCCAATTATTACCATTACCCAAAAGATAGAAGGTTTGACTACCGCTACTATTGTAATGATTAAAAACAACCGGGGCACACACACTATAATTTCAATTAATCGAGATACAATCATGTCTATTGGTACATTCACTTTTTTGTTTAACATCGGGAGTTTGCCTAATATATTGCCTAGTAGCGCTCCAAGACCCAAAAAACTTAAAAGTATGAATATGCTAAGAATAAGTTGTTTGACAAACGATAGAATACCTATGCTGAGTGCATCGCTAAACACAAAACCGCGTGCACCAAAGGCATAAAAACCTCCCATGATGAACATGATTATCATTACCCAAAACATAGCCCTGCTAACATACAATTTATCATCTCCAAAATACCCTGCGAGCGACCCTAATATAATGCCTATCAATGTAGAAATAGTCATTGAAACTATAGCCACTAAAAACGCTATGCGTGCACCGTGCACAATGCCTGAGAGCACATCGCGGCCCAATTCGTCGGTGCCAAACCAATGATACCAAAGGGTACTTTTCACTACTTGATCTTTGAATGGCGATTTGTAATGTGAGTTATCAAAATCAATATTGGTGGGCAAATAGGGAATAGGTGGATACACAACCCAATCGTAGTTTAATTCGCTCCATTTTACGTTATTAAGTTCTGTTTTCCATTTAATAATTCCCGCATCTACTGCATATTGTTTTATTACAGGAAACATAATTTCGCCCTTATACTTGCAAGCTAAGGGCTTTTCGTTGGCAATAAAATCAGCCAATAGGGCCACTAAAAATAAAAAAAATACAAAGTATAAACTGAATACAGCGAGTCTATTTTTATTGAATTGCCGTCTGACGTATGCCCAAAAACTTTGGTTGTTTGCATTATTTTGAATAATTGACATTTGTTTGATTTTACTTTTTACTGAATGAAATACGTGGATCCGCAAAGGCATATAATATATCAGATACTAAATAACCGATTAAGGTTAAAATAGTTGAGAACATCATCACGGTGAATACCATTGGGTAATCTCGTGCTGAGATTGCATTGAGGCTCAACTGCCCCATACCGGGCAAATTAAATATAAATTCTATAGCAAATGAGCCGCTGATAGCTAACGGAAATATACTCGCAAATAGCGTTATCATAGGTAATAACGAGTTGCGGATTGCGTGTTTCCATATTACTTTGCCTTCACTCAAGCCCTTCGCTTTGGCAGTTCGTATATAATCTTGTCCCAATACGGTCAGCATACCGCCTCGCATCTGTCTTGATAAAAATGCAAAAGATGGATAAATAATACAAAAAAGTGGTAGTATTAAATGATATGCAATGTCAAGCCAATTGCCAGCTTCGCCAGTACCATAGGTGGGAAACCATGCAAAAAAATCGGGGTTGCAAAAGAACACAATTAACATAGTAGCTATCCAAAAATTGGGTAATGAATACAACATAAAAAGCAAAGTGGTAGAAATTTTGTCTGTTTTGCTGCCTTTTTTCACTGCTGAAAACACACCAAGTGGAATAGAGATGCAATACGTTAATAGTATTGCCATAAAGTTAAGCAACATAGTCCAGCCAAGGGCATCGAGTATTTTGTCTTTAATCGGTCGGTCGTCCTGATAGGAAATGCCATAATTACCTTTAAAAAAATTAGTTATCCAATTGTGATATTGATTGTTGAAACCATACCATGATATGTTGGGCACCATCGTTTTCCAAGTTTGGGCTTTGCTTTTTACGTTTTCAAAAGCCGTCAACGATGCTCTCGCCATAGGTATAGCTGCGGCTAAGGTAGTGTTGTTGCTTGCGCTATCCAATATATTTTTCAAGCTTTGTGTAATGCCTTGTTCATTATACATTTTGCCTAATTCGTTCACTTCGTTTTTCAAATATATCAATTTTTCGGCATTGCTGCTATCTTTGGGAGTAGTGTACACCTGAGCGTACAGCTGCTTAGTAGTAGCGTAATACGCCGCTATTTCAGTCCAATTGCCATACGTAGCAGACATCCTATCGAGGGTTTCTCTGTCGCTGATACGAGATATTTTATAGAGTGTATCGCAGGTGGCAGCGGTTGAAAATGAAAAATAAAAAATAGGGATATCCAAGCCAAGTTTCTTTTTCAAACTCAAATATTGCTCTTCCGATCCTAATTTATCTGCCACTACTGATTCGCCAGCTAATTTTTTAAGTTTTGTTTCTACCGGGTCGCCAGGGGCATTGATGCTTATGATAAACGTAATTAATGATATAGCTAAAAGTGTTGGAATGAACACTAAAATTCGCTTAATAATATATTTTAACATAAGTGGGTAGTCTCGTTTTGGGTTATTATTTTTCTACTAGCTAGCTTGCTTTTTATCGATGTTCAAATATATTTCAAAAAAAGGAAATTTAGAAAATTCTTTTGTTACGAACTACTTTCTTTTTGGATAGGCATAGATTAAGTATCATTTATTCTTTACCTTATTTTTTGCCTTTTATACTTGGTAATTTGTGCTTTAAATAAAAAAATATAAAAATAGTACCTTGCATTACATAGTATTAAAATTTATTTATATCTTTGCATCGACCAGTAATATATATAAGCAGGTAATCTAAATAAATAAGTACTAAAAAATCACACAATGGAAATCAAAAATAATGAGCTGAATATACAAATGAAAAAAGGGGTATTAGAATACTGTATATTGGCTATAATAGCAAGGCAGGAGGCGTATGCGACTGATATTTTAAATGAATTAAAAGAAGCAAATTTACTAGTAGTAGAAGGAACTTTATATCCATTGTTGACGCGTTTAAAAAACAATGAATGGCTCACTTATCAGTGGATAGAAAGTAACAGTGGGCCACCAAGAAAGTATTTTACAATTACCAAACAGGGCAAAACTATATTGAAAGAACAAAAAAATGCGTGGAATGAGCTTGTCAATTTGGTTCAAAAAATTACTCAATCGTAACCCTTCTTTACTTAAAAAACCAATAACTTATTACTTTATTAATTATGAACAAAACTATTAACATAAACCTCGCCAAACAATTATTTCATGTAGATGAAGATGCGTATGTTGTATTAAAATCTTATACTCAAGAGCTTCGCAACCGCTTCGTTAGCGAGCAGGGTGCTGATGATATTATGTTTGACGTAGAGGCACGCATGGCTGAATTATTTACCTTGAAAATGAAACCAACGAACGAGCAAGTCGTCTCACTCGAATATGCAAATGAAGTGATTATGCAGTTGGGCAATATGGATGAATATGAAGACGCTCCCAAGGAAAAAATAAAATCTTCTACAACCGATAATTATGCAGCTATCGACAGAGGACGCGTATTTTTTAGAGACCCAACGAATAAAATAGCAGGTGGAGTGTTGAGCGGGGCAGCTCATTATTTTGGTTTCAAAGAAGCACTGTGGTTGAGATTAGGTGTTGCGGCTGCTTTCATTTTGGCCTGGCAAGCCGACGTCGCTTTTTTAATTGGGGCTACTTATATTTTGCTTTGGGTAATACTCCCTGAGGCATTTACCACACTCGATCGTATGCGTATGAAGGGCAACCCTCTTACGGTAGATGAGATTGAAAAAAACTTTAAAAATGAATACGAAGATCTAACTAAAAGAATGAATTCGACGCTTATAACACAACGTTTTGGAGGGCTAGCCGGACAATTAATCAACGGCTTATTGTGGGCGTTGCTTTCGATATTCAAAGTCATTGGTTTTATACTAGCAGGTATCGTTTTAGCTGTATTAATTTCACTTTTTTTTGGATTAAATAAATTAAGTTTTGCGGGTTTGAACATGGCTGATTTTTTTGATGCCAACCAATCTTTTTGGGGATATGTTACCTATTGGGGCTTGTTGCTTGTCATTACAATACCGATGCTCGCCTTGCTATTTTCAATTAGTAAAACAGTGTTTCAATTCAAATTTGAAAACCGTTATTTGACAGCTAGTAGCGTTGTAGTATGGATAGTTGGGGTGGTTTTTTTATTATTAGGCGGCAGCCAAATAAGTGCACAGTTCGACGAAAAAGCAAAAACTAATTCTCGTCAAGCAATCTACAATGCCAATAGCGACACGCTCTACATAGGATATGATAAGCCCAAAGATGAAAATTTTATTGGGTTGCAATTTGGTAAAACTACAATATATGGGAGTACTATTTTGTATCGCAACATAGATTTTGATATCCAACCAAGCCCGAACGATTCGGCTTATTTTTTGTTCAAAAAATCGGCTCGTGGCAAGGATTATCAGTCCGCATTTAATCAAGCTACTGAAATAGAATATAGCATACTTCAAAACGATTCGCTTTTTACAATGCCTGCTTTTTTTACAGTTACAAATGCTAAAAAGTATCGTGCTCAAAAACTTAGTGTGGTGCTTCATTTACCAATCGGTAAATCTGTTTATTTGAACAACAACATAACACCAATAATCAATGATATTAACAATAGTTCAAATACTTTTGATGACGATATGGTTGGTAAATATTGGACGATGACACCAAACGGATTGACCAATAAAATCGAAGAAAGCAAGAGCATACAAGCATATAAAAGTAGTGATAAATCGAAGAAAAATGATAACTCGATTGAAATAAACGGCAATAGAATCAAGCTATCCAACCAAAACAATAACGGAAAAAATCTTGTGATTTTGAATGGCGATACTATTATCAACTCTAAATAATCAATACAAAAAACTATGTACAGTGTGCTACTTTTATTTTTAAAATGGTTGTTACGTTAAGTTTACTTGCTCGATTGATGTAACATATACGTTGCATGAAATATCGCATCTGCCCAGTGCTCCTCAGCCGGCGTAGTGCATACAAAACACTGCTCAATGCCTTGATTGCGTAGTGCTTCAGCAGTTGAATTACCGATTGCGATATACGCCGTTGCTCTTATTTTTTGTTCAAAATAGGCAACTACATTCAACGGACTAGTAAGCAAGGCGATGTCATGCGGTTGTACTTTGTTATCAGTAGATGCTTGGTTGTCATACACCACCAAATCAATGCTAGTGGCTACAGACGCAACTATTTTTTGGGCTGTTTTCATTGAATTTTTTGCCTGTGGAAACATTATTTTTAATCGATTGAATGCCGCTAATTCTTTTGTTTCTTTTGCATTTATGATCACACTTTCTATACCATACTTTTTGAGATGCGATTGAGTTTCTGTTCCAAAACAAGCCACTACTTTATCTATGCAAGCAGTAGGATGTTGAGCTAAAAAAAAATCAACTCCTTTTTTGCTTGTGAAGTACACTGCGTCGTAATCCTCTATTATCGGAGCTTCAATAGCTGTCAGCGTTAATAATGTTTGTGCTTGCAGCTTCCAATCATTGCGTTGAGCTACGTTAGCTATATAACTATTTTTGGCTACCGTTGATGAAATAAAAATTGGCAAACGCTGTTCATTTTGCTTTAAAATTTCAAAATGTTGCTCAATAATTGAATTTTGGTTTTCACCGTTATTTGAGAATCGAACTACCCGATTTGTAGTTTCATTAACATAAAAACTAAACGCATGAAATATATTTTCTATTTTAGTACAATACACGCCACACGCTACTCTACAACCACCTTCTAATTGATTCAAAAGCCTGCGTTCAATCCCTATCTCTGCTGCCGTATGTTCGTTGTTTAGTTGCTTGCAGACGGATTGAAGTCGTTCGTCATCTACACGTATCTGCCAGGCTAACACCCCTTGTGCAGGTGCAGGGATTATTTTTTTGCAATCCAAGTGGATACATATTAATGCTGTTGTATCTATTTGCAACCGCTCCAAACCTGCTGTGGCTAATACTATTGCGTCATACATTCCTTTTTTTAATTTGTTAATACGTGTATCGACATTGCCTCTCAAATCCTTGATTAATATATCTTTTCGATATAATTGTAATTGTTGGTTGCGGCGTGGCGACGAAGTGCCTATTACTGCATTTTCTTTTACGAAAAGGTCTTTTGTAGCTTCGTAGCTTTCCTTGCGAATCAATATTGTATCGCTCGGATTAGCTCTGTACGAAACGGCTGCAATCTCAAGCCCAGTGGGGTTGAGGGTGGGCAAATCTTTATGAGAATGTACCGCAATGTCTATTTCAAAATTCAAAAGTGCATCTTCTATTTCTTTCGTAAAAAACCCCTTGCCTTCTAGCTTATCAAAGCTCAGATTTTGTATAGCGTCTCCTTTGGTTTCTATTATTTTCAAGGTACTATCGTACCCCAATTTCGTCAATTGAGTTTGTGTATAATGGGCCTGCCAAAGTGCTAAAGCACTGCCCCGTGTGCCTATTATCAATTGCTTTTTATTCAATTGGTTCATCTGCTTTTAGTTGGTTATCTGAGCGACTTCTTTAGCCGCAAGGTAATGCTCATTGATGTATTTTTCCTCTAAATACCCTAGCATTTCGTGCAATAATTGTTGCGTTTGTGGGTCTAGTTTTTTTAGCTTTTTATCAAATACTTTTTCTATTGCGTTCGTTTTTATAGCCTTTATTTTAGTAGGTAGATTTTTTAGTTTTTGGGTAATCATACGCTCGGCAAGCGTGGTTTCAAATTTCATTAAATGCGAGCTAACTACCTCTTTAGCATGTGCTAGTTCGCTCACGCGAGCCATTCTATTTTTCTCTGCCAAGGCACGCAATATTTCAATCTCTATATAATGTACATGATTATTTAAAATCACTTCCGGGTCAATGTTGTAGGGTATCGAGAGGTCTAAAATTATTTTTTTTGTGGCATCGCCGTTCAATATTTTTTTATATAAATTTTCATTGATAATCGGTTGAGTGGCGGCAGTGCAGGCAATGAGAACATCAAAAGGGGCTGTATAATGCTCTAATTCTTGTAGCGTAATCGCCTGACAATTCAATTGCTTAGCGAGGCGTTTTGCATTTTCTATACTTCGATTCGCTATTACAAAATTTTGATACCCTTGCTGAAGCAATATTTTAGAGAGTAATATATTGGTTTGGCCTGCTCCTATAATCAATATTTTAGCATCTTTTTCTATTGACAATTTGTTAAGTTGTTGCACCGCAAGCGACACTACACTCACCGCTTTTTCGCCAATTTTAGTTTCTGTAAACACAGCCTTGGCAGCTAACACAGCGTGGTCTATCACCATACGAGTGAGGGGACCACTTAATTTTTGTTCCATAGAGGTGGCATGAGCCGTTCGCAACTGATGCAATATTTCGCGTTCTCCTACTACTAGCGAATCGACCGAACTCGCTATTTCAAACATTAATTTGATAGCGTTAAGTTGATGAAACAATTCAATTGATTCAAAGTAATTTGAACCTTTGTCATAAGCGTTGATTTGTGCAAAAAATTGTGCCACAAAATCATTTTTATATTCCTCTTCTAACACAATGAAATAACAAACCCGATTGCATGTGTTGAGATACATCAATTCTGAGATAGCAAATTGAGATTTGATTTTGTGTAGTACCTCTTGCTCCAACTCGTTAGGTGGCAAATATTGGTACAATTTGCTTAAATTCAGCGTATTGTGGTTAATTGATATGGCTAAAAATCGTGTCAAACTGTTGTGCAAATGTACGGTTGCATTGTCATAAATAAGTCTGTTTAACGGTTTTTTATGTCATAGAATTGTCATAATTCTATATTCATAATATTTTTTAGAAATATCTCGAGGTATTCTGCATTCAATTTTTTGCCTCTTATTATTCTATTTTCATCTAAAAAATATATCTGTGGTGTTGTCTCCAAATCATATATTGACCTAAAATAATTATGCAATTCTATGTCCGCCACATTTATAAAAGGCAATTTTAATTCGTTAATTCCTTTTTTCCATTTCTTTTCATCTACATCAGGCGACACGCTATATACCTCTATCCCGGCGGCTTTTAGTTTTGCGTATAGGTTCACTATGAAGGGCAATTCTTTTTTGCAATGCCCACAATCTGGGTCCCAAAACACTAATAAAATATTTTTGTTGGGCAATTTGTACATATCTCTATACACCCCAAGAGTATCTTTCAACTGCAGGTTAGGGGCTTGTTTGCCAATCAGAAGCGGTTCTTGTTTTTTGACTCTATCTCGTATTTTTTTTATAACTGTACTATCGGCCCACGGTGCCTTGCCAGCTAAATATATATTTTTGTATAACGCTATTGTAACCCCGTCCATGCCCATTATTTTTGACGTTTCAAAATGGTTTGTTATTATTTGTGTAAGAAATTTATACATCAGCGGTTGTTGTGTTCTCAATAAAATATGCTGTATCTCAGGCACTATACTATCTGGATGTTGTACGACCACTTTATCAAAATAATGAAACACTTTATTGCCCAATATCGGCGTGCGTACCAGCCTTTCGTCATTGAAATCATAATAATCGAAATAATGTTTTTTATAATATTGATATTGATAAAGCGAATCTTTTCTACCATTAAGCAGGGTTGGAGCATCGGGTACGTCGATATCTCTTGTGAGGTTTAATATAGATGTTAGTAGATTGCCGGGGTTGTTGTTTATAAACGTTATTTGATTGGTTTTCACCTCTTTGTCTATCCTACGTAGTTGTGTTTTCAATAATTCAATACTGTCTTTTTTAGTAGCATCACCTTCCATACGCTTATATAGCTTACTCAACGGCGTAGCCTCTTTGTTGTACTTGCTGAGCATTCGTTGATAATCGTTGAATTGTTTATTCAATAAATGTGTTGTTTTTAGGTTATTTACGAAATCCAACGTATCGGTTTCTATGCTGAATTTTTGGTCGATTCTATCCACTAAAAATTCAAAAAACTTTTTGTCAGGCGTTATAAACAGATACATTCCTCCATCTAGTAGTTCGCTGCCTTTGAATGTTATTTTGCCTTTGCTATCTGCCCGTGCAGTATCTTTGATATACTGCTTGTCGTGCAAGTGAAACCCCATATATACTTCTTTGTTTTCAAGGCCTTTGACTTTGAATGTTATTTCATATTGTGCTTTTTGGGCTGTACTTTTTTGTGTTATTAGGATTAATAATACACACAATACAAAGCTAAAATTGCGGAGCAGAGGGTACATAATTTTTATATTTATTTTTCTAATTTGCCAATTTTATTATACTTTACTATTAACAAATGTATGCCATTTTTTTAAATTGAAAATAGCATTTTTGCCTTTTAATTTGTTCAGTTAGTAACTTTTTATGTTTCTTTTACGTATGCTATTTTAATAACGATTACTTGCCTCACGGATAAAGATATTTTTTAATATGACACAAATACTTGTTTGAAAATGAACGTTGAGTAACGATTTCTTTAATTTTTAAATAATTATCAACTAAAAAGGTAAATTTTAATTTGTTACATCAAATATGTTACTTAATTTTATAGCTGAATAAAACAATATTTTTTTAAACACTAATTATAACTCTATCGAAATCAATTTCTACTCTCCCTATTTTTTATTGAAAAAATGTATAAAATTGCCAAAGGTGAAGGGTACGTTGTTTTTGTTGTTTTGGAATTGCATCAAAATTTTTAAATAAGTATTATGAAAAAAATAATTTCGCTGTTATCTAGTTGCATCATTTATTTATTGTTTGTTCAAACTGACTTGCAAGCACAGCCTACCTATAACAATTGTGCAACACCGCAAACCGTAACTTCGCTGACAGGTGCGTGCGTGGGTTATACCAATGTTGGAGCAACGCCCGATGGGTTAGTTTGTGCAACTGCTGAGGGTAACAATACCGTATTTTTTCAATTTACGGCTATAGGGCCTAACCTTACTGTAACAGTTGATGGGCCGGGTGGTTTTCGTCCAGAGATTTCGATTCTTTCAGGGAGTGCCTGTGCTGGCGGTGCGTGTGTTGCCTCTCAAGATGGATTTGGTAATTATGATGCGATTACTTATACGGGTACAGGGGTGCTAACTATTGGAACTACCTATTATATTGCGGTTACAACAAATAACGACGCAACAGCTACTTTTGATTTGTGTGTTACTAATCCAAGCACCGCAGGTTGTGCTGCGACGAATAATGATTGTTTATTTCCCACTGCGATAGCAGGCGTAACGACGGGCGGTGCGCCGGTATGTATAACAGGATGCAATAACACTGGATTTACTGGGCCGGACTTTACAGGTGTCAACTGTGAAGATTTTTTAACTAATACGGTATGGTATAGTGTACCGGCTGGAGCTACGGCAGCTACGATGAATGTAACCCTTGCCAGTGCTGCATTTAGCAATGCACAAGTGGCAGTGTTTACCAGCACTTTATGTTTTACTTATACATTATATGGGTGCTCTCAATCAGCGTCAGGGACTGCGACCTTGTCAGATATTCCAATTAACCCAAGTACTACGTATTTGATTGCAGTATCAGACTGGAGTGGCGATGTGGGCAGTTTTAATTTATGTGTAGATATTGATGCAGACTTAAGCGCATGTGCAGTAAATACATCCATGACGGTAACCTCTACATCAATGGGTTCGCCAGCAAGTGGCCCTTTCCAAGCAGGAGAGTTAGTTACCTTTTGTTGGACCTTAACCAATTGGAACACAGGTGCTTCGTGCCAATTTTTGCAAGGAATAGTACCGACATTTGGAGATTGTTGGGATCCAATTTCTTTTGGAGTGAATGGAGTGCCCGTAACAATAACCACTCCTCTATCAACGCAAGGTGTTACAGGGCCAGACATGACAGTGGGTGCTGGAGTAGGTGCTTGCGCAAACGGCCCAGCAGGAGCATGGAATTGGTACCCCGCTGGTGCAGTTGTGTATAATGTCGGATTAGGAACCCCTCTGGATGGCACACCTTTGCCTGCTGGGTGGTTCTTTACCACTTTTTACGATACCCCTCAACCCGATACATACTCTGGTTGCGTTGCAGAAATTGACCCTGATAATAGTTGGGGTGATAATAATTGGAATCCATTCAGTTTATCTGATTGTGCTAACACACTCGACTGGACAGTGTGTTTTACTTTAAGAGCTAGAGATTTTACTTCTTGTTCTAGCGGTCAAAACAATTGCTTGGTTTCTATACAAACTTATGCAGATGGTGAAATAGGTGCATATGTACAAGTAGGTTGTCAAAATGACATTCCAACTAATTTCAATGGAAATCTTTGTTGTATATCTCCCCCCATACCCATTAATAATTCTCGTTGCGATGCTGGTACGGTAATTTTAGGTTCAAGTGGCTGCACCGGCAATGTAAATTGGTATGCAGCATCAACAGGCGGCGCTATTTTGTTCACAGGTACATCGTTTACTACACCATCCATATCAGCTACTACTACGTATTGGATATCATGTGCCAGTGGTGGTTGCACCTCAGTGAGAGTGCCAGTAGTGGCAGAGGTAGCACAACCTGTATTAACCAATATTGCATGTTTATCTACACCAACCTCTAACGTATGTCCGAGTTCTGTAGTTAATCTTTGTTTGACTTCTAATAATATCCCCGAAGGCACTACTTCTATCGAATGGATGTACAGCACCACCGCAGCGTTTGACCCTTATGCAGCGGGTACTTCAGCAGGCACTATTACCACTACGCCAGCGAGTTCTACTACTGCAATCGGCAATTGGATACCTCCAACGGCATTGGGTATGGGCTCTGGCACTACTTGCGCCAGCTTGCTTGGGGTGATGGTCAATGTTTGCGGAGCGGTAGAAGAAGACAATGAATATGTGGTTTTGTTGAATGGAAGTAATTTTTTGAATACGAATGATATTGCCTTAAATTACCCTAATACAGGGAGCGGTGGAGTAGGTGAAGTAATCGATATTACAACCGCTAATCTTACTGATTTTGGAACCAACGTAGGGGTAACGCCCGTAGGTGCTTGTGTAGTAACTGCAACCAATGGAACGCTTATTCCACCCAATGTACCTATAGTTATTTTCCCTTCTAATAATGTACAGAATGTCCCAACTCCTGACCTAAGTTCACTTTGCACAGAGTATGGCATTGTTTATGTTTTATATGTTAATGTTAACCCAACCATAGCCTCATTTGGCAATGGTACTGCCGGCGAAACATTTACACTTACCACAGCAGGATGCGCTGCGGCGAGTTATACGTATGCCGTGCCTTCATCATACTATGACGCTCAAGGTTATTTTGCAACTTTCAATGGTACAACAGCGATACAAAACAATCAAAACATAAGTACTTGTTCTAGTTGCAATCCTGACTGGTCGCAGATTGGTTGCATGACTTTTACCTTGCCTGCAGCACCTGCTTCATGTGGTAATACCTATTATTTCAAACCAAAATTAAATCCTGCTCCTTTTGCACCTTGCGCACAAGCAACATTTGGTACGCCATTGCAATACACTGTAGTGTGCCCCACAGCTGTTGATCCAGCCGATATTGCTGTTTGTGCAGGGGCTACCGTACCCGCTACTTTACTCACAGGTACTCCAACTCCTGGAGTTTCATTTATATGGTCAGCAAGCTCAACCACTATAGGCAACGCCACAAGCGGCACTAATACTTCGACTGTAGGAGGATTTACGGCGATCAATGCCACTGCAGCCCCTATTACAACTACATTTACTATTACACCTTATTCGTTTGGTGGTAATGGAATTAGCAATGCTGCCACTCTTGACGACTGTTTAGGTCCCATTCAAACATTCACAATAACGGTTAATCCGTTGCCTACTTCTCCAATATTACCTCCTGTATCTACCACCTGTACTGCATCGACAGTTATCATCGGACCACCGAGTGCAACGGCAACTTATACCTACTCTTGGAGTTCAGCTACAGGACTTAGTGCTGATAATATTTATAATCCAGTAGCCAATCCCGCATCAACCACTACTTATACGCTCACAGTTACTGCCCCAGGAGGTTGCACGGCGAGTGCGACCCAAGTAGTTACGGTAAATGAAACGCCGCCAACTGCTCCTGTGCTTGCGGGCGTAACAACGACGTGCACGACCCCGACCGCAACGATAGGCACAGCGACAGCAGGCGGTTTCACGTATGTTTGGACGCCTGCGGCGACATTAAGTTCGGCAACGATATTCAACCCAATTGCTAATCCAGCAGCTACACAAACATATTCTGTAACGATAACAGATGCCAACGGTTGCACGGCGAGTGCGACCCAAGTAGTTACGGTAAATGAAACGCCGCCAGTAGCCAATGCAGGCGCAGACCTAACTCTCAATTGCACTACAACAAGCGGCACGATAGGCGTGGCGAGCGTTGCAGGCAATACGTATGCGTGGACACCAACGATAAATTTATCAACAGCAACCACATCAAACCCAACAGCTAATCCAACGGCAACGACTACTTATACATTACTAGTAACGAACACCGCAACAGGCTGCACGGCAACAGACAATGTAGTGGTAACCGTAAACACCACTCCGCCAATAGCCAATGCAGGAGCAGACTTGAATTTAACTTGTGGTAACACGAGCGGCACGATAGGTGTGGCGAGCGTTGCAGGTAATACGTATGCGTGGACACCAACGACAAATTTATCAACTTCAACCACATCAAACCCAACAGCTAATCCAACGGCAACGACTACTTATACATTAGTAGTAACGAACACCGCAACAGGTTGCACGGCAACAGACAATGTAGTGGTAACCGTAAACACCACTCCGCCAGTAGCCAATGCAGGAGCCGACTTGAATTTAACTTGTGGTATTACAAGCGGCACGATAGGTGTGGCGAGCGTTGCAGGCAATACGTATGCGTGGACACCAACGACAAATTTATCAACAGCAACCACATCAAACCCAACGGCTAATCCAACGGCAACGACTACTTATACATTAGTAGTAACAAATATCGCAACAGGCTGCACGGCAACAGACAATGTAGTGGTAACCGTAAACACCACTCCGCCAATAGCCGATGCAGGAACAGACGTAATTTTTGATTGCAATAGTCCAATCACAGGAGTAAGCATTGGAATGACACCGGTAGCGGGGGTTAATTATGCTTGGAATCCAACTACTAATTTGAGTAACAGCTCAATTGCAAATCCAAATGCTACACCAACATCTACTACTAGCTATACTCTCACAGCAACTAATCCATTGAATGGATGTTCAACACAAGACGTTGTAGTTGTTACAGTTGCTATCACTACCTCTTATTCGCAAGTTCAGACAGATGTAACCTGCAACGGAGCAAGCGATGGTACTGCGAGTGTAACAGTTACATCAGGCGGCACTTACACCTATATTTGGAACGATGCTTCAGCTTCTACGTCTAGCTCAATAGTTGGATTAAATGCTGGTGCTTACAATGTTACTATCACACCTGCTGGGGGAGGAGGAACAGTAGTTGGGGCAACTATTTTTAGTGATAATTTTAATACAAGTGCAAATTGGGATATGACCACTGACAATACCGGTTCTAATTTATTTATTATTAACAATGTGTATAGTGGACTTATTGCTTCACCAACTCCTGACCAAGGAGGGGGTAGTTATTTACACATTTATAGTGCAGTATTAGCTGGTATTGATGATCAAGCAGTATTTAATGCTGCCACAGCTTCAGCACCCTGTGTAACAAGCAATGCAATCAATACTATTGGCTATACAAATGTATCATTGAATTTTGATTGGCTTTGCGACGGAAGTGCTAGCGATTTTGGAGCGATTAGTTATAGCACAGATGGGATATTGTTTACACCATTATTAACCCCATTGAATCTTCAAACATCATGGACAACGGAGACTATTACTAATCCTGCTTTTGATAATCAATCCACATTATATTTTCAATATTGTTGGCAAAATGATAATACTGGAGGCAATGATCCTGCATTAGCGGTTGATAATATTTTAATAACAGGAGATCTAGTAGGCGGCGGCGGAAGCGGTGCATGTCCTGTAGTCGCCACTTTTAACATAATAGAACCACTAGCAACTGCGGCACCTAGTGCAGTTGCAGGAGCTAACTGTGGTGCAGGTACTGTAAGTTTTTCGGTTAGTAGTTCATGTGGAGGTACGCTTACTTGGTACGATGCCGCTGTTGGAGGAGCTATATTAGGAACAGGGCCAACGTACACTACACCTATACTTTCGTTATCGACAACCTACTACGTGGGCTGTTCGGTGGGGAGTTGCGTAAGTGCATTAACACCCGTTGTTGCAACTATAAACAACGTTCCTATCGCTAACGCCGGCGTTGATATTTTTCTTAGTTGCACGTCTCCCTCGGCTTTGCTTAATGGAGCAGGTAGCACGGCTGGTTTGAATTATCAATGGAATGGGCCAAGTGGCTACAACCAAGCAGGCATTAGCCCTGCCGTAGCTGCTACAACTGTTGGTGTATATACTTTAACAGTTACTAACCCCGCTACTAGTTGCACTTCGAATGATTTGGTAGAAATATTTCCATCTGCAGGTCTTCCAATAGCCGATGCTGGTGCCGACCAAGTTATATCGTGTTTAATAACAAATGTAACTTTAGATGGTTCAGCTAGTTCAGTTGGAGTGAACTATGAATGGACGGGCCCTACAGGTATTATAGGCACTGCTGCAACACAAAGTGTAAGTTTAATTGGAACGTATTCGCTCACTATCACTGATGTTGCGAGCGGTTGTACACAAACTGACATAGTTGAAGTAACGAGTGATAATGCAACACCTACTGCCGATGCTGGTGCGAATCAATTGCTAACATGCACTGCGACTAGCGTTATAATCGATGGTTCATTATCGAGTGCGGGTGTAACCTACGAATGGGACGGTCCGTCTGGTTTCAATGATTTTACGATTTCGCCTACTGTCAGCACAGCAGGCCTCTACACATTAACAGTTACGAACTTAACCAACGGTTGCACAGCACAAGACATAGTAGATGTAACGGCAAGTGCAGGATTGCCGACGGCAAACGCAGGGGTTGATCAATTAATAACCTGTACGACAATAAGTGCAACCCTCAATGGCGTACTCAGTTCGGCAGGGGTTGATTATCAATGGTCGGGACCTAGTGGGCTTTTAGGCACTGCTATTACTCAAAATGTTACTGCCTCGGGTACTTATACACTCACTGTAACCGATATTGCGACAGGGTGTATAGCTACTGATGATGTTGTAATAACAGCTGACAATGTAACGCCAACCGCGAACGCTGGTCCAGATCAAACACTGTCTTGTTCAGTAGCAAGTGTAACACTAAACGGTGCCTTGAGTTCAGCAGGTGTAGCCTATCAATGGAGTAATTCAACAGGGTTGTTAGGAACGGCAGCAACACAAAACGCAAGCACAACTGACACCTACACACTCACTGTTACTAACTTGACTAATGGCTGCTCCGATCAGGATATCGTTGATGTAATAGCCGACGCAAGCATTCCTACTGCGAATGCAGGAGCTAGCCAAACACTTACTTGCACAAGCACTTCGGTTACGTTAGATGGCACAGGAAGCAGTGCAGCTATGAGTTATCAATGGAGCAATGCGAGTGGTTT
Organism: Sphingobacteriales bacterium; assembly: GCA_043768865.1. Classification (GTDB taxonomy): domain Bacteria; phylum Bacteroidota; class Bacteroidia; order Chitinophagales; family JAYVJZ01; genus JAYVJZ01. The sequence goes on along the minus strand of JAYVJZ010000155.1, from coordinate 10,883 downwards.
ATTAGGGACTGCGAGTACTCAAAATACTACAACTACAGGTATTTATACATTGACAGTAACCAATCCTACTAATGGCTGTTCAGCAGCAGCAACAGTGCTAGTGAATGCTAACAATACTGCACCTTTTGCAGATGCAGGAGCTGCCCAAGTGCTAAGTTGCAGCAACGCAGTTGTTACTTTAGATGGAAGTTTAAGTACTTCAGCAATGTCTTATGTTTGGACAGGTCCCGCAGGATATGCAGGCGCATTCACTCAAATAACATCTACAACTATAAGTGGAACTTATACCCTCACTGTTAGCAATCCTTTGAATGGATGTAGCACCTCAGATAACGTAATAGTAACGATTGATACTGCTTTGCCGCCTGCTAATGCAGGAGCTGACGTTATTTTGAATTGTACAACTACGAGTGCCACTATTGGAGTAGTCGGCAGCCCACTTTATGATTATAGTTGGTCGCCATCTCTTGGTCTAAGTTCATCAACGTCTAGCAATCCGACAGCTAGCCCTAGCGTTGCAACTACGTACACACTCACAGTAACTAACATCACGAATGGTTGCACTGCAGTTGATTTGGTGTTCGTAGATGTAGCCGCAGGCTTGCCTATTGCCGATGCAGGAGCAGATGTATTGATTAATTGCACAACTACGAGCGTAACCCTAGATGGTTCATCAAGCAGTGTTGGGTTTAATTATGCTTGGAGTGGTCCGGGTTCATATAGCTCACTTCTTCAAAACCCAACAGGCATAACTGTTGCAGGTGTTTATACCCTAACAGTAACGGATCCGGTTTCGTTGTGCTCAGCTACTGATGCTGTTCTAGTAACCAACTCAACAACCGTTCCCAATGCCAATGCAGGAGCAGATGCAACATACTCGTGCACAGCGGGTAGCGTAACTATAACGGCAAGTTCAACCACTACAGGAGTGAATTATGCTTGGAGTGGCCCCGGTGGATTTTCAACTATTGGAAACACCGCTATCGTAAGTGCAGCAGGACTTTATACTGTTTTAGTAACTGAATTATCAACCGGGTGTACCGCCACCGACGCCGTCAATGTAACTGCTGATATTAACACCCCACTTGCCAATGCAGGCGCCGACCAATTAGTTACTTGTGTTATTACAAATGTATCATTGAATGGCAGTGCAAGTAGTGCAGGTATGGATTATCAATGGAGTGGACCAACAGGATTATTAGGAACTTTAGTAACACAAAATGCAGCTGTGACGGGTATTTATACACTTACGGTTACAAACACAAGTAATGGATGCACGGCGCAGGATTTTGTAGAAGTGATAGGCAACACCGCTTCACCAATTGCAAATGCAGGGGCTGATCAGTTTGTAAATTGTACGCTAACTTCGGTAACGTTGAATGCAACATTGAGTGACCCCGGTGTTACGTATGCTTGGAGCGGCCCAGGTTCATTTAGTGCTACCTCATCTACTCCTAGTGCCAATATTACGGGTAATTATACGCTTGTTGTTACGAGCACTATTAACGGGTGCACTGCTCAAGATGTTGTAAGTATTATTGATAATTCTGTACTTGTGAATGCAAACGCAGGGCCAGATTTGGAAATTACTTGCATCAATACAACTGTTACAGCCACTGCTTCTAGCACCACCCCTTTGGCAACTTATAGCTGGAGTGGTCCGGCAGGTTTTGCTAGTGCAGCCAATAGTATTACAGTTAGCACGATTGGGAATTATACTGTTAAAGTTACAGACCCAACTACCGGTTGCACAGCTAGTGATATTATGAATGTAGCAGCTAATAATAGTGTACCATCGGTAAATGCAGGCTCAGATGTGGCTATCAATTGCAATAACATTAGTGGAACTCTAACAGGCACTACCACTGCTACCAATCCATTTTATACTTGGACGGGCCCGACAGGAACTCAATTTACAAATGCTATTACCACAGCTACAGGAGGCGCATATACATTGACAGTTAGCGATTTGATTACCGGATGTTCGGCTACTGATATAGCAAATGTAACAGTCGATGTAGCAATCCCAAATGTGATACTACCTGATTTTGTTGATGTTTGTATTACTGCACCCACTTTTGCTCTAGCAGGTGCGTTGCCTAACACTGGTGGTACGGGAGTATATACAATAGATGGTATTGCTGCTGTCGCATTCAATCCTACATTAGCTGGCGTCGGCATTCATACTATTTCATATACATTTACCAATAGTAGCAACGGTTGCACAGCTTCAGCAAGCGATGCTATCAATGTTGAAGCCTTACCAATTTTGAACGTGGGTAGCTTTAATGACACAGTTTGTCAGTATAGCCCTAGCATACTATTAACAGGCAGTCCGTTGGGAGGAACATTTAGTGGCACCGATATACTAGGCAACACTTTTACGCCCAACACGGTGGGTTTGCAAACTATCAATTACAGCTATGGCACTACTGTAGGTTGCACCGCCAATTATCCATTTACTATCTTAGTCAACCCAACGCCAGTACCGAGTTTCTTGGTTGCAAATGGGTGCGTTGGCGAGGCCATCGATGTAGTATATACTAGTGATATTAGTTCGGTTGATGATATTACGTGGTCGTTTCCAGGTGCGTCATATACGAGCGGTACCGATGGCGATGGCCCATTTGTGATAGAATACAACGATTTTGGGTATCATACAATTACTGTTATAGCGTCTAACGATGCGGGTTGTATAGGCGACACCACGGGGAGTTTGTTCGTCAGTGGCTACAGCATCAACACAATAAACGATGCAACTATACAGTGGGGCGAGCAGATTACGTTGAATACGGTGATCGTTCCATCTTTTCACAATGAGGCTACTAATGTCTTTTGGACCCCCAATTATAGCCTCACCAATGACACAATCGAGCAACCGATTGCGAACCCACAATTAACCACTACCTATGTCGTAACTATCATAGATACAATGGGTTGTGTAAGCACAGACACCGTAACGATTACAGTACAAACCGATTATGAATTTTATGTTCCTAATGCATTCAGTCCTAACAATGATGGGACTAACGAAACATTTAGGCCGTATGGCAAAAATGTAAAAAGTATCGAATTGCGAATTTATAATCGTTGGGGTGAGAAAGTGTATGAGACCAACGACATCAATGAAGGTTGGGATGGTAAATTCAAAGATAAATTATGTGATCCTGCAGTGTTTGTATATACTGTAGAGGCGGAATTCGTTGATGGGTACAGACAAGTGTATAAAGGCAACCTGACGTTAGTTAGATAAATACGAACACAATTATCACATTGATATTAACATTACATACTCCTAAAATCAGTTCGATCAACTATATTTTAGGAGTTTTTTATTTATTAATAATGGCATTTTTTAACACAAATGCGGTAGCATTAACAAACGAACTGCTGTCCGTATTGATGGTTAATGAATCGATTTCAACAAAGCAATCATTACATTGAGTAGAAAAAGTTGAATTTCTCTTTAGGTCAATGTTAAAGTGAGATAAGGTCAAATTTTCGGATAATATAAAATTACTTTCTGTTGCTTTAATGAAAATAGGAGTTTTAATATTTTGACGCTTTTCTTTGTCTTCAAAGCACGTTAACCACCTTAATTCAGCATTGCTTTTGGCTTGTATATCAATCTGAGAACTGTTTTCAAAGTTATTTTCAAATAGTATATTCGCAGAGGTTTCAATCAATGAAATATTATTAAGCGTGTTTGGCAGAGTGATAGTTACTATTTCATAGGCGATATCATTTTCAAAATCGGGGGCTATACTAACAAAGTTATTTTGGTTTGTAATTTTTAAATTGCTTCTCGTCTTAATAGTACATTGAGTTACGTTTTTATACAGTAAAGTAACGTTCTGCATACGTTCTATTTTAAGAGATGCAACACCAGCTATTGTAGTGTCAATTTCAATTGTTTTGGCATCGTATTTAGATGTACTTGTATAGTGATTGTCGCTCAAGGAGGCTACTACCATTATATGTAACATCATAAACGCTAGAAAAATGATGAATAATATTGATCCTGTTTTCATATTTTTATTTTAATATATTTTAAAAAAAATTAGACTTCTTTTTCTTTGATGTGATAATAACTAATAAAGTATAAAATAGGGGCTAGTCCATATTTTAAGAAACAAATTAAAAACCCCGCATAGTAATATCTAGCATTATAAATAGGATTTTCGTCAAAGTAATTTTCAAAAATAGTATCGCCAGTTTTGTTATTGAAGCACAAAACAATGAACATGATAAAAAAAACAAAAAGCACAAAACTTGCCAACAACGTTTTAACAAATGCGAATTTTTTGAAATAAGTACTACCACAAAAATAAAACGCTTGTACTGCCCAAAATCCAAATATTGCATACCAAACTATACCGAATATTTCTAAAGCCTTTGATGTATTGTCCTTAGCACTGAATAGGTTTATTACTTGATAGGGCGTAAATTTTTCACTATAATAATTTCCTTCAAGTTGGTATGTTGCTTTTTTGAAGTTATTAGCTATTGCAACAAATGGAATATCAATCAAATAAAAGGTTATTACATACACAACGAAGAACACTACAATCACGTAGAACATAGCACAGAGTAGTTTTTCGAGCACCGAAGCAGGTTGCATAATAAACGTTATAGCCTTGCCTTTATGGTTTAAAGCACCAAGAAAAGTGCCACTGAATATACACCCTGCGGCATACAAAGCGAACATAAACATGCCCATTTGTCCTTCTTCACAAAATGAAGAATAATTAGCACTAATCAATAAACATATTGCCCCAAAGAACATTAGCCCTAGCATTGCAAAAAAAAACAACATATACCGTTTGCGGTTTTCAGCCCAGTGGCTCAGCACTAGGTGTGTCAATCGTTTTAAATTTAATTGCGTATGAGTAGAATAAAAAGTAATAAAATAAACGTAATAAAATTATAGTTTTAAAATCATTCGATGCCCTGTGATACTACAGCAGCAAGTGCTTCAAGCAGAGGCTTGGGGTTGGTAGCCACTGCTTTGTATAACAATTCAAGATCCAAATTACTGTGTTGCATCGCCGTATTGGCAACGATAATATCCGCACTACCCTTAGTGAAACTATCCGCATAAATAGCTTTTTCAACTTCCTGCATATCGCTCGATTGCGTAAAATATAATGCTTTTGTAATCGCTTCTACCTCTTTGTCGAGCACTATTCCCTGTTCATCTATAATAGTTACACGATTAATAATATTCTCTAAATCCTTTACCTGATGCGTGCTTATGATAATGCATTGACTTGGTTTAACGTGCTCGCACATTACTTTTTTAAATTGTGATTTACTCAAAATATCTAACCCATTAGTAGGTTCATCCATCAACAATATCGGAGTGTTGCAAGCCAACCCAAAACTAATAACCGCCTTCTTTTTTTGACCTAAGCTCATTTCGCCAAATGTTCTGTCTGCAGGCACTTCAAAGTCTAAAATATTTTTTTCAAATTGCAACCTATCAAAATTTGGATAAAAAGATGCGTAATATTTTATTAAATCGGCTACACGAACGTCCGGTAAATTAAACTCTTCGGGTATCAAATATATCGACGCAAGAAAATCGGGGTGGCGTTTCTCAGGGTTGAAACCATTAGTACTTATGCCTCCACTTTGGCAAAACAACAACCCAGAAACGAGTTTTAAAAATGTAGATTTGCCACTGCCATTTTTGCCCAACAACCCATAAATATTTCCTTTTTCAAAATGTATTGAAAACTCACTTAATACTTTTTTTCTTCCATATCCAAATTCAATATTTTGTAGTGTGATTTTTTTTATTTAATATTTTAATTAAAACTAGCGTAATTTTTTGAGCTTAAAGAAGCTAATTATTAGAAAGGCAATTAAATACAATAGTAGGCAAATCAAGTTATATTTAGTAGGCAAATCAAGTTATATTTTTAGATTCACGCAACGATGCCATACGTTTGAAACGCATACTCAACACCCCCCACACTGCTTCTTTAATTATTTTTCCGCTCATTTTCGACACACCCAATACCCTATCTTTGAACCGTATCGGCACCTCAATGATACGACAACCTGCTAGCCAAGCCGAATATTTCATTTCAATTTGAAACGCATAGCCAACGAATTGAATCTTGCCCAAATCTAGGTCTATCAAGGCATTGCGAGTATAACCTACGAAGCCTGCCGTTGCATCTTTAATTGGCATACCCGTTAACATTCTAACATAGAGCGAAGCTCCAAAGGACAACAGCTTCCTATCCCAGGGCCAATTTTCAATAGATCCACCATTCACATAACGTGAACCCACTGCTACATCAGCACCTTCACAGAGTGCGTCATACAGGCGTTGCAGGTCGTTGGGGTCGTGCGAAAAATCACAATCCATTTCAAATAAATAGTCGTAACCTGCCGCAAGTCCCCATTTGAAACCATGTATATATGCAGTACCCAAACCTAATTTTCCAGAGCGTTCTTCAATAAAAATACGACCAGCATTTTGTAACATCTCTTGTTTCACTACAGAGGCAGTTCCGTCTGGGGAGCCGTCGTCCACCACCAACACATCAACTCCTAAAGGTAATGCCATCAAGGTGTCTAGCATACTTTTGATGTTTTCTAGCTCGTTGTAAGTGGGTACAATTATTAATTTATTATTCAAAGCTATTTGTTATTTTGGTTAGGTTCTAATTTTTGATTCAAGGTATTATGAGCTATTATTTTATAAATAATAATCAAAAATAGTCAACTTTTTGCTGTTGTTTATTTAGTTAAATGAACTGTATTGTTGTAAAAATAGTAAATAAATAAATTTTTAGTTTTGCTTTTTTAATCTCGCATACGGCATATTTTTTTTGAACTATAGTATGTTATTGAGGTTTTGGTTATGCAATATTATGTAAATTAAGTTGCACAACTTATTTTTTTTGTAAACAGTTTTTATTTTTTTATTTCTATACTTCTAGGTCTTAGTTGATTTTTTTTAGAGGTTAAAATCAAGTAAAAACTAAGTTAAGTGTCAATTAAATTAAAAGAAGTTACCTGATTTTAAATGAAATACGGTCTGTTTTGATAATAAATCTACATACATTTGTAATGTTAAAATAAATAATTTTAAATAAACCAAAAAACAATATCCTATCATGTTAGATCAAAATCAACAAAACAAAACAGGTGCTAAAAATGCCTTATTTATAGGCTTGATAGTGGTTTTAGCAATTATTAACGCTGTCATGTTCTACAATTGGAACAATCAAAAAAAGTTGAACGAAAATCTTGAAAAGGAAATAGCTTTTAAAGATTCCATTAATAAAACTCTCGAAGGGGACAAAGAACAGAACCTAAGCAAAATCGGTGAATTAGAAAACACGAACCTTGCCAAAGATAGTTTAATCACATTGCGTGAGGGAGAAATAGACCAAGCAAAAGCGCGATTAGCGGAGCTAGGTAAGAAGCAAAAGCTCACTGCTACAGAGCTTGGCGAGGCTAAATCGTTGATTAGAAGCCTGCGTGCTGCTGAGGTAAAATATAAACTAAAAATTGATTCATTTCTTACAATCAACGAAAGCCTGATTGAAGTAAAGGAAAAATTAATAGCCGAAAATAGTGGTTTAAAAAATGATTTGCAAGCTGAAAAACAAAATGTTGCAACACTAGAAGGTGAGAAAACAGATTTGATATCCAAAGGGCAGGTACTCAAAGTAAGTAATGTTACGTTTATGGGGTTTCAGCAAAAAGGGAATGCAGACAAGGCTACTGACAAGGCCAATAAAATAGATAGGTTTGATGTTAATTTCGATGTACTTGATAATCCAATTGCTAAAAACGAGCCCAAAATTGCTTACGTTCGCATCATAGATCCCAAAGGCAAAGTACTAACCAATCCGGCTGATGCTGCGGGTTCTGTGCAAGGAAATGTTTGTTCAAAAAAAGTTGGATTTAATTACGACAAAGCAGGAACTAAGGTTAAAACCTCGTTTGTGCCAATCAGTAAATTAGAAGAAGGACGTTATACAATTGAGGTTTATATTGACAATCAACTTGCCGGCAAAGGAAGTGATAATCTTCGTAAGTCTTTTTTATAAGTTTAATTTTATTGGTATCGAATAGCACATTTATTTTGTATAGATGTGCTTTTTTTTTGTTAATGTTTAAAATGTCTAACTCCGCTGAACACCATTGCAACCCCTAATGCGTCAGCCTTTTCTATACTAAGCATATCGTTTATAGAGCCTCCAGGTTGCACTATGGCCTGTATTCCGTGCTTTGCAGCAATCTCAACACAATCAGAAAATGGAAAAAATGCTTCGCTAGCCATCACGCTACCTCTCACGTCAAATCCAAAAACAGTTGCTTTATTTATTGCGTTCGTCAAAGCATCTACACGACTGGTTTGCCCGCAGCCCATGCCAATGAGTTGCTTATTTTTTACCAGTGCAATGCCGTTGCTTTTTAAATGTTTAACGACAGTCTCAGCATAGTGCAAGTCATCGATTTGGGCGGTAGCGATTTCATTTTTTGTAACTAATTTGTACTCGCTTTTTTTATGATTGTTTCTCGATTGTTGTAGCACTCCTCCCAATAGCGATTTGTATTCCACGTCTTGCAAACTATAGCTAGCATTGCTTTGAAGTAGTATTCTCTTGTTTTTTTTAGCGAATATATCTAAGGCTTCGGCGGTGTAATAGGGTGCTATGAGTACCTCAAAAAATAACAAACAGATAGCCTCGGCAGTTATTTTATCAATAGTTGTGTTGCAAGATATCACACCTCCAAAAGCAGAGGTCGGATCGCCTGCCAAAGCGGCTTGCCAAGCTGATAAAACACTGTTGCAGGTAGCTACTCCGCAGCTATTAGTATGTTTTACTATTACAAAAGTAGGGGCACGTGGTAGTTCTAAACATAAGTGCAGTGCGGCTTCTACATCAACCAGATTATTGTAAGACAACTCTTTTCCTTGTAGTTGTGTAAAAGGTGGTGTAGCATCTAAATAAAAAACTGCTTTTTGATGTGGGTTTTCACCGTATCGTAATGTTTGTGCGACGGCTATTTTAACATCAAATTCCGTATTTTTTTCCTTGTTCAACATCCAATAATTAATAGCCGTGTCGTAGTTAGATGTGGTGCTAAAGGCAAGCTGAGCATAGTTTTTACGCTGCTCTAAGGTAGTATTATTTACATGTTTTTTGAGATGAACTAATAATGTTGCATATTGATTTTTATTACTAATCACTAACACATCATTATAGTTTTTAGCAGCAGCCCGTATCAATGATACGCCTCCTATATCTATTTTTTCAATTATCTCTTCATGACTCGCTGCCGTTTTCACCGTATCTTCAAATGGATAAAGATCTACGATAACCATATCAAAAAGTGGTATTTCGTAGCTGCTCACTTGATTGATGTCTTCGATATCATTTCTGCGGGCTAATATCCCCCCAAACACCTTTGGGTGTAGTGTTTTCACTCTGCCACCTAATATACTAGGGTAGCCTGTTACGTCCTCAATCGCTGTACAAGGTAGGTTATTTTCTTTTAAAAATTTCTCTGTCCCACCTGTACTATACAGTGCCACGCCAAGTTGGTTAAGGTGTTCTGCTATCGGCAGCAAGCCACTCTTGTCATAAACCGAAATCAAGCAATGATGATGTTTTATAGAGTTCATTTTTTATTTTTTAGTGATTCTAGTTGTTAAGTAGCCCTTCGTGTCGTTACGTTTGCATTTTTTTTTGACAAACAAAGTTCTTAGTTTTTCGTTTTCATCATATCTCGCTCCGCTCAACCTATTGCTTTTTGTAATGATAATTTTTACGTTAATCTTGTTTTCAACAAAGTAATAGTTCAAACAAGTTCAAATCTATTTTACTTATATTTCTATTAGAAGATAGTAGCAGTTCATCTTTTACAATCATTTTTGTTTTGTCGGCTTTCTATTATTTCAGAGTAATTTTCATATATTTTAATGGTATATAACTATATTTGATTAAAAATTACATCGTTTATATTGTTCCTAATTAAGTTTTTTTATACAAATGAATAACCTATTATTTTCTTATTTTTCTAACTATTCTAAAGCAATATATTAACATCAACGGCCACTTTTATCCCTCGATTCTAGTACTTATACTTCATCATAAATGCGTATTATTTTGGGTAATAAATAAGTGCGAAGCTGACCTAGAAGCACTTGTAAGGTGGTTGTAGTAGATATATAAATAGATTTATTTTTCATTTAGTACGTAATTTTTATCAATTATTTTACAACTTTTTTCTAACCATTTTTATTAAAATTTTATACGATTATATCAAACATTTGAACTGTTATATCGTTGCAATTTCAACTGCCACTGCCAAGCAGACAAAACCATATCGGCAAGTGTATATTGACATTTCCATTTCAAAACAGTCGTCGCTTTTGTATTATCTGCAAATATTTGAACTACATCACCCGATCTACGTGGGCCAAATTTATAATTTAATTGTATCTCGGTTGTGTTAATAAAACAATCGACTAGTTCTTTAACGCTTACTCCCTTGCCTGTTCCAAGGTTAAATATATCATAGGTTTTTGTTTTAATAGCATGTTGCAATGCCAACGTGTGAGCATGTGCTATGTCCATAACATGCACAAAATCACGAATGCAAGTTCCGTCGCGTGTGGGGTAGTCATCACCAAATAAAGTTACTACTTCACGCCAACCTATTGCAGTTTGTGTTATGTAAGGCAAAAGATATTCAGGTGTTTCGCTATATTGTTCGCCTATTTTTAAGCTTAGGTGGCTGCCTGCAGGGTTGAAATAGCGAAGGATGATACGTGCATTTTCATGTTCAAAGTTGGCGTTACAAATAGCCTCTTCACAGGCTATCTTGCTTGCTGCATAAGGACTTTC
>JAYVJZ010000154.1:0-4146 GCA_043768865.1 Sphingobacteriales bacterium | reverse complement strand
TTTGGATTTATGTTTTGAATGCCCTCCACTTTAACCCGAGCTACGTTCGCAGCTATCATACGTTTAGGGTCACTGAGTTTTATCCCTTCACGGCGGCTAGGCCAATGATTGACCAATACGTGTAACGTATCGCCCATGAGCGTGCCTTTTACATATAATATCTCACGAGTTTGGTCTTTGTTAATTGTATCCAAAGCTACATGCAACCATTCTTGCTCCAGCACTTCAAACATTCCTTTTCTATACAACAGCGCTACGTCTATGCCACGTTCGTCGGGGCTCTCGCGATGTACATAATCATAACCTAAGTTGCGCAAGTCAGTTTCGTTTATCAAATCATCAAGTGTTTTTTTATTTTCAATTTCTACTAAACCTATAAGCGGGACGATATACGATTCGGGTATATTCATCAACACTTTTGCAGTCTGTTCTAGCTTAGCTTGATAGCGATCTGTGGTCCAAGCGTAAAGCCCTTTTGGGGTAAAATCTTCATCATTTGTTGTAGGGTCGTCGGCCGTATCAAATAGATTTTCTACATTCCAAAATACTATTCTGTACTTCGAAGGGGCTCTTCGTATTTCATCGGCAGGGGCTAAAGCGGTTGTTTTTTGTGCAGTACTTATAATAAAACCAATCGATACAACGGTTGCTGCTACTAATAAAACTATTTTTTTTGCGGGAATCATGCGTGGGTTGTTTATAGATGATTGAAAATAAAGTTGTAAAAATCGAATTATAAAAGTCTTTGCAAATTGCGTGCTAACTTTATTGGGTTCATTTTTTTGAGGTCTATTACATACGTTAATCGCTTCAAAATAGTATTTTGTGAGCCTCTTATATCAAGGCCGAGCTGCTTGCTAAAGGCAAGCGGGAGATATACTTCTATTGCTTCATTTAATATACTAAAGTACGCACCCGTTTCATAAATTACAGCGTCGGTATTATTTTGGATACCTTTGGGTTGCTTGATGATGCCTGCGGAGGCAAATATGCCAATTGGGAGCTTAAAAGGAGCCTCCGCTTTGAGGTGAGCCGTTGCCATAGCAAAGCCCGCCCTGTATGCGTTTGTCTGTGAAGAGTAAGACTTGAACCCCCCGTTGTTGTTGATAAGTTGATGTGTAAATATTGGATTTTGTTGTGCACGACCCAGATATAATTCGTTGTATTGATAATCAAATGCTGCACTCGAGCCACTTAAAGTAAAATCACTATTTGCACTATTTTTATAGCTATTTTGAAGGCTGTTGTTAGCAAAAACCCCTGCAAAAACTCTAGCTTTTATGCCTTTCAATGAGCTGCGTTGATAATGGATTTTGTATGTTCCCTCTGCTTGCAGACGCACTATTTGGTTTATCAATTCAGCCGATACGCAGTATTTATAGGGGTTCAGCTTTCTGTTGTTGAGTGTTTCATAACGCAATTCAACGGTTGTGTATCCCTCCGAGCGGCTATCAAGTTGTAGTAGCTCAAAGTTAGTAGTGTCGAACACATAATTTTTGCCCACAGTTCGGTTGATTATATGTGCCGAAGCACGCAGTGTTTTTACTATATTGTCCCGCATCGATTTGTTCTTAAACGCCAACTTTATAGTTGGGTGTAGGCTATTGTAAACAAACTTTTTGTCTAATTGTTGATTTAACGAAAACTGCTGTGCCGTAAGGCCTATCGACAATTTTTCTATTTTTTTACTATCAAAAAAATGGTGGTGCTCTACTTTGGCAACGCCGGTCAGCAAGTTGCGTGTGGCGGAATATAAAGGGGCCATTTGCACATCCCACTTCGCATTGTACGGCAAGGTAGTGTTGTGCATAATCAGACCTACTTGCAACTTATCGTTCTCGTTCCAAGCTACTGCCGGCAATAGGTTCAGGGTTTTTCTGTTTTCAACCTCTAGCGAAGTAATCAGTTTTATATTCGGCAAGTCGCACTTGTGTATTGGGCTTTTTAAGTTATAATGATTGTTGTTTCTATCTAACTCTGGGATTATCTTAACAACGTCTATTTCTAATCTGTCGTAATCATAATATGGAAAAAGCACCTCCATCTCGCCTCCAAATCCATTGTACCATTGCGTTTCAATCACATTTCCATTTTTAATGCCGCTTATTGTGAAGGGCGCTTTTATTTGGCCTTTGTTGATGATAGTAACCGTATAATTTTTTTGATTAACCACCATTTCAGGCTCTTTGTTTATTTTGTGAATGCTGTAATCTATTGATTTGGTCGTATTGATAGCATCTTCAAAAAGCCACTCCAACTCCTTGCCAGAGGTGGCAAACACAGCCTTCAGATCACCCGGATACGGGTGTTTCAAAGCCCATTCATTAAAATATTTTTTCATTAATTGGTCGTGCACCTCAGTGCCCAAATACGCTACTACATAATTCCAAATCAAAGGGGTTTTCATGTACACCATCGTGCCGTAGTTGGTACCCGTGAATGCTTCGCTTGGCAGTCCTATAGCTTGATGTATATGCTCACGCTCTTCATATTTGTTTGCTATTTTGTTCAAAAACAAAGGGTCTTTTTTGACTTCGTCAAAGTTCATAAACGGAATTTTAATGCTTGTCCCCTTGCTTTTGTGTTGTGCATGATTGCTCATATAACGGGTCTCGTAATAGGAGTTCAGCCCTTCGTCTAGCCATGGAAACATACGTTCGTTGCTCGCTAGCATCCCCTGAAACCAATTGTGCCCCACTTCATGCACTATCACATTTTCAAGTGAATTGTTTGTATTCATCTCGGCGATAACGGTAATCATCGGGTACTCCATACCACCACCCGCCTTCAGCCCACCTAGCACCGCCGTGCAGGTGTTATACTTATAATCACCTAACCACAAGCTATAAAAATATACTGCACTATCTACATATTGCACTGCCTTTTTCTCCCACAAATCTGAATGTTTTGTAGGAGGATAAAATACATACGTATCTATCGTTTTTCCGTTTTGGGTAGTTACTTTACTTTTTTCTACATCGAATTGCTTATTAGCAAACCATGCAAAATCGTGTATATCACATTGTGTGTAGTGCAATGTTTTAAGGCGTTTAGATGACTCAGGTGCCGGTGAAGGCAGGGGTGATTTTTCTTGCGTAGCTAGTAGTATTTCTTTGGATTTCGTTTGTTCTATTTTCAACGCTATAAACTCCTTTTCAGTTTGGGTTTGAAGCTCGCCCGTGGCAGCCACTATATAGTTGTCAGGCAGGGTGATACGCACATCATAGCAACCAAAATCTGCATAAAATTCGCCTTGGTCTAAGTAGGACATCGGATGCCAACCGGTTTTGTCATACGCAGCTATCGCAGGATACCATTGCGTTATCTGATACGCATTGTCCTCATGCCCCATACGAGAATAAGATTCTGGTATTTTGACACGAAATGGGGTTTCTATTATCGCTACACCGCCAGCTGCTAGTGGCTTTGCAAGTTTTATTTTTACATAATCTATGTGATTGTTTATGCTTTCGATTTCGCTTTTTTGGTTGTCCACTAGTATCGCCAACTCATTTATATATCCTCGTTGTGCTTCGTTTGATTTATAAAAATCTAAGTTTTTGTTTTCAATTTGTTGTTTAGCGAAGGGCGTGTTCAGGTTTTGATACGCATTCGGGTATAGGTGCAGGTATAGCTCTGTCAGCGTATTAGGGGAGTTGTTGTGGTAGGTTATTTTTACATTGCCCGACAGTTGGTGCAGCGTGTCGTTTAGCGTAACATCGATAGTATAATCTATTTGCTGTTGCCAATAGGTAGCCTGTGCTGTTGCTTTCATCTCAACAAGAAGCATTGTCATAATCAACAATAGGAGTGAGCGCATTATTTTAAAATTTGTTATTTGATTCATTGTTTATTGAAAAAAATTAAAAAACAAAAGTACTAATATTGTAACAGAATATCAGTTGCTGTGGTTGTATTTAATATTATTGGATTGATGAAATGCGTAAAAATTTAGTTGCAAAACAGAAAAAAATATATGTATCAGTGGGGTATTTGAATATTGATACAGAACGTATTTTTTATTTTCGTAATCTGCTGTTCATTTGGTTTATTAGATTCAACTAACAAATGCAACTTTTAGGGGTACAAAATTATACATTTTTTTCAAATGAGAGAGCATAAGCCCCCTCACCCGAAATGGAATAA
>JAYVJZ010000153.1:0-5376 GCA_043768865.1 Sphingobacteriales bacterium | reverse complement strand
TACGTCAATGCTTATGATGCTGTTGTCAAGGCTTTGTATGGCAAACACGCCACTGCTTGGGTTCGGGGTGATGGTGATGGGGTTTTCATTACCACATGTATTTTTAGCGGTTATGATTTGGGAATAATCGCTTGCACCGTTTGTGGCTATTGACGCAATTCTGTAATACGTGTTTTGTGAAGCCTCATACGCATCGGTGTAGTGATACGCTTGGCTGCCCCCTTGGGTTGGTACTTGTGCTATATCGAGCCACTGCGTGCCGTCGCTGCTGCGTTGCACGATATAGTGCGACAGGCTTTCGTCTTGGCTTGCCGTCCAGCTGATGCTAACATTATCGCAAGTAGCAGTAGCTTTAAATGATTGGAGGTGGAGAGCGAGGGTGGTTTCTCTTTTGCAAAAAGTAGAGTCAAATTGAATTGTATCACAAAAAGGAGAAATGCTTATTATTGATTGATTGCCATCTCGGTAGCATTCGTAACTAGTTGCTTCTTCTCCTATTGATATTGTCCCTATTTGACCTAATCCTTCAATTAATCGTACTTCACCCATTACCCAGAAATTTTTATATGAAATTCCATCCTCTAAAACTTCATATGTAATACTATCAATAAAACCATCAAACAGAATTTCACCTTCTACTTTATCAAAATCATAGATAATGCTTTCAATACCAAATGATAATTCATAAGAATATACTTTTTTATTAACAATATCTTCCCTGTAATAGTAATTAAATGTTAGGCTTGAAATGGGTATTAAATATTTAGCATCAATTTTTTTATATACTAAACCACCTATAGTAGTATCTCCGTTGATAATATGTTGCATAACACTATAAAATCCAAAGTCAGTTGCATGAGTAGTAACCCATGAAAGACAATCCTTCAGCATAGGTCGATAAGGAAATGTATCTTGAGAAATTGCCATTTTCGCATTATTAGTTACAGTTATTGAATTACAAACAGGTTCTATTGTTGCTGTAAAAGAGCCTGTAGTAGTAAAAGGTCCAAAAGTAGATGTAGGGTTTATTTCAATATAATTTCCTGCTTTGAAGTTGAGGTTGGCAGTGGTTGTGATATTTAAATTTGATGAAGTTATATAATCTTTCAAAAAATAATTTTGAGAGCCACTGCTCATAGTTAAGCCTGCAATGCTTTTATTATCTGGCACAATGGTGGGTATTAATATTGAGCTTGTAGTAATTGCATATTTCATTCTATCAACTTGGCCTATTGTAAATTGATTTCTACACGGTCTGTGAGGTGCATAGGACATAATATTACGTTCGTGTGGATGATATGCTGCCCATGAAATATTTGGCGTCCAAATACAAGATGTAGAATTATATGTTCCTCTTGCAGATACAGCAACATTACCACATCTTGGCGAGTTTGATAAATTAGGATCAGCTGGAGTATCACCAATAAAATCACCACATCCGGAGTCAATTGTAATTGTGCTTTCGGGGCATTCAGTAAGGTCTGCAGGATTTTCAATACAAGTTCCATGATGTGTATGATATAAGCTAAAGCAATGTCCTATTTCATGAGGTAATGTATTGTAATTTAAACCAGTTGCATTTGAGATAACTCTTCCATCTATAAAGAGTTCTTTTGAAGTTATTCCAGTAGCAAATCCCAAAACATTCAATGTTGGTGCATATAACACGTCAGTTAGTAATATATATATATCGATTGCATTTATGTTATTACTTGTAGCGATAATTGAAGAAGAAGGGAATGTTGAACCGTAAGGCATCAAAAACGCACTATTATCTATAAAATCTTGACCCGATTTTGACAAGCAAATACCATTATCGCTGTAAAAATGTACGGTAGCGTTAAATGCATTATCTATCATCGTTTGCGTAATGTCGGTTACTCCTGCGGTGCTTCGCACCACATGCACAAAATAGCGCACGGTTAAATTAGGCCCTGTTAAAGCAGCTATATCAGCTGATGCTACATCGGCTGCTAATATAGTATTTGGACCAGATATTGTTCCACATTCTTGTGCATTTACTCGAAATGAAAAAAGCAGAAGATAAAGCCAAATACGAATTATTTTAAAAATATTTCTCATATTATTTGTTTTTAATTAGTGAATTAATCTTTGTTTCCAGCTCTTTGTTTTTCTTATCTAATGCAATAATATAAAGCGTCAATTCTTCAATCTTTTCCATTTGCTTGGCTGCCATCTCTACTACGTCCAATCCATTGGCTTGCATCTCTTTGGCAGAGGGCACATTGGGTAAGTGGCTTTTTTCTTTAATAAAATTTTCTACATCAGCTAATGGCATGAGTTGGTAGTCGTTGGCAAACACATAATCCGCCCATGCGGTTGTGCCTAATGTGGCAACTCGTAGCTTTTCGGTAAGTATGCCTTCTTGCACATAAAGGCGGTAAGTGCCCGGTGCGCCCGTGGTGGTGGCAATGTAGCCAATGCCATTTCCTATTATTACTTTAGATGTTGAACCCGCAGCCCCTCCAAAATGCACATTGCCTGTGTTGTTATTGATTATATGACCGCCTGCTACTGATGTAAAGTAGGTATTAATAGTGCTCCCACTCAAGGTAACGCCTGTGCCTGCTGTGTAAGTAGTTCCTGACGAGATAGTGGTGGGTGTCCATACACTTGAGGTGCTGTTCCATTGCAATACTTGCCCACTTGTAGGTGCTGTTGCCGCTATAGCATTGCCTTGTAGCTTATTCGCATTCCATAAAGCGGTGGTATTTTGTGCTGCAAAAGAAGAGCCTGTTAATGTTAAGCCACTACCTGCAGTATAAGCAGCTCCAGTTAAATCAGGACTCCACGTTCCATTGCCGGCTGCATCAGCTTTTAACACATAACCTGTCGTAGTACCAGTACCTATTTGTATGCTTGCAGTTTTGGTCTTGCCATTTATTTGCAAATCAACCCCTGCATCTAAAGTAGTTCTATTAATGCCTACGCCTTGGGTGTTTACAAATAGTGAAGGGATTGATTTATCATAAAAAACCATCATAGAGCTTGGTATATTATTGACACAAGTATATGTAGGACAACCGTCACAAGCTGAAGGATCTAGCACAGTATTGTTGCCTAAAGCCATCGATCCAGTAGCTGTTGCGCTAATTGCAACGCCGAAGGTGTACGAGTTTGCACCTGAGCTAACAGGATTGTATCCTATTGCAACACTGTTGATGCCAGAGGCAATGTTGTCAAAGCCTAGTCCCACTGAATTTTCACCAATACTGGTATAATTCCATTGGGTGCTGGAAACTTTACCTGCTCTAAACGCCCCTTTAGCAGGTATCCACATGAGGCGTTTGCCAGTGCCTGATACAGGCACAGATGCGTGTCCGCTTCCACTGAACACTACATTGCCATCTTCAATGCTTAAACTGGGAAACGTGTTGGTGGCGTTGCCTGTAATAGAGAATAGCCCTGATGTAGCACTGGGTGCTGCCGAGCCTCCAATGTTTAGTTTACCCGTTCGGTAAATGTTTGCTGTAGCAGCTGCACCTGTAGGCAAAAATTGTGCATGGCATTGGGTGGCTATTAGATTGCATATTGCAACGAATAACATGATTTTAAACAAGGGTAGTTGAGTTACACACTTGCTTGTTTTCGCAGGGGGGGGGGGCATGATACAACACGTGCATCGATTTTTTTTGTGGTTTTCATAAATTATTTTTTTGTTTTAAAAAGATTATGTAAAGTTATCTACTATTATCTGATTAAAACAATAGGGAAAACCCTAAATATTTTTAAGTTTAATAAAATATCCACAATTGAAATCTGTTGTTAATTAGCTTGTACAATCATTTTGGCTTATTTAATTCAAAGCCCCCCTATTTGACTACACTTAAATTATTATTCGCTAATAAAATCCACACAATTTTCTAGTTACTGACTAAAACAAAAAACTAGTCAATCAAAAAAAATACAAACAAAACGAACTGTGCGATTGACATACGGTAACACACTTTGCATAATAGCAATTATGACCACAATCGATATAGTTCATTTGATGTTTAGTTAAAATAAAACACCTGACAATTCAAATAGCAGCAGCAAGTGTCCACTACATATAAAATTTTACAATCAATAAAACCTCTAATTTCTATTTAAAAATTAAGCTGACCTTGTATTCTAAGTAGATTGCCTTCTTTATAATTATCCTGCTTAACAAAATCTTCATACCTCCGTTTTGAAATCGTATAATTCACAACTAACTCAAAGTTCTTATTCACCTGCCATTCACCGCCTATTTCCAAATCATTAACATAATAACTCCTTGCATCACGTTCATGCTTTTTGCCCCCGTCATAATACTGATATCTAACAAAAGGAATTAAAACTTGATTTTTGATTTTAGTGAAATAACTAAGCGTAACATACCCACCTTTGAGCGGCATAACCTCAATAGAATCAGTAATTTTATTAAACTCAGGCCCCTTGCCAATAGTATATTCTGCCTGAATCCCAAAAGGTTTAGGATACAATACAAACGTACCTGCAACCCGCTGATCAAGGTAATTAAGGTCCAAATTTGTTTTCACATCGCTACTTAAATTAGACTTTGGCATCACCCATTTGCCCGTATATGCTTGCACACCTAGTTCTATGATTTGAGAATCATATTCAAAAGGATACGAAATGCGGCTCACTATGTGGGGTTCATTGTTCAACTCTAAATTATTAGCAGTCTGACCATTATAAGCACCTAAAGCAAAAATACCATAGTCGCCGCTGCCCTTTAAACCCTCGCTCACCAACCTAGACAATAACTTTCGCTTATCTTTAGGCGCCCAATAAAAAAACACCCCTAAGTCCCGCTCGTTAGACACTGCACTATTCAATGCGTCATTTCGGTCAAGAGGTATTCTATTTTGACTCGACTGCATATTTTCAAAACCAAAAGGTACTTTACTCTGTCCTATCCTAAACCTAAACTCGTTGTCATTGTCAATACCAATATCAAAATACGCATCTCTCAACTGACCAAAATGCAACCTTTCCGCAGAAGGACTGCTCGCAAAATCAGGCTGAATATAAAAATAAACGTTTTTATGAATTTGACCAAAAAATATAATCCGCATACGGCGAACAAAAAACCCACCATCTTTGCCCCAAGACCTGTCACACTGTTCGCAACCCAGCTCCTCGTTAGTTTCCAAAAGCCTATTATATCTTACTTGCATGTACCCTCTGATAGCAATATTCTCATACCATTTTTTCGCACTACTGTTGTGCGAACTTAGCCTTGTGCTATCTGTCTGCCCAAAGGCGTTGTTTGAAATCAATACTAAAATTACGTAAAAATAAAAGTGATTTTTCATTTATGTAGATTTTTTATAGAAACAGAAACTAGTGAAAATATTGCAAATTATA
>JAYVJZ010000152.1:0-2061 GCA_043768865.1 Sphingobacteriales bacterium | reverse complement strand
TACGTCAATGCTTATGATGCTGTTGTCAAGGCTTTGTATGGCAAACACGCCACTGCTTGGGTTCGGGGTGATGGTGATGGGGTTTTCATTACCACATGTGTTTTTAGCGGTTATGATTTGGGAATAATCGCTTGCACCGTTAGTGGCTATTGACGCAATTCTGTAATACGTGTTTTGTGAAGCCTCATACGCATCGGTGTAGTGATACGGTTGGCTGCCCCCTTGGGTTGGCACTTGTGCTATATCGAGCCACTGCGTGCCGTCGCTGCTGCGTTGCACGATATAGTGCGACAGGCTTTCGTCTTGGTTTGCCGTCCAGCTGATGCTAACATTATCGCAAGTAGCAGTAGCTTTAAATGATTGGAGGTGGAGAGCGAGGGTGGATTGAGATATGGTCAGATTAGTATCACATATTACACCTGTACTATAAATTAGCTGGTTTTTAAAGGAATAACAATGATAAATATCTGCTTCATCATCTAAACAAGGTATATTGCCTACAAGACCCAATCCCTCAACTAATCTAAGATTTGCATTAACCCAATAGCTGGTATAATAATTTCCGTCTAAAAACAAATTAGTAGTAATACTATCAATCATATCTAGACATGGAGAAAAATTAACTGAGTCACCTACATTTAAATCAAAATCGTACCATATATTTTCTGACCCAGCACCAACATATTTATAAACTTTTTTATTTAATACGTCCTCTCTTATTAAATCAACTAAAGTATATGTATAGCTTAATGGTGCAGTTAGAGTTTTCATCCATAATTTTTTATAATTAATTGTACCAATACTCGTATCACCTAAAATTATAAATTGTTTAATTTCATCATAAATTACAGGCGTTAAAAAATGATCAGCTAAAATCCACGTTAAACTATCCTTGACAAATGGGGTATATGATAATGAATTATAAACACTTTCTTTCCATGATATAGTTGAGCAATCTTGAATAAATGCCAAGAAATTACTAGTTGGTTTTGCCTCAAATCCAGGATTTAATTCTATTGTTGTCCCAGCAGTATAAACAGTATTGGAGTTTAAATTACAAACACTTGTAGATATTATCGTGTTTACCGCTTTTTCGGTTGATACTGTATTGGTTATGTAAGTACTCGTTAAAAATAAATCATTTGTACATGGGCAATGCAAGTAATTTCTCAAATTAATATTTGTATTAGCAATAAGTGTTTTTTGATGTAAAGTGAACATATCACGACAAGTAGTTGAGCTAAAGTTTTTAGACATCAAATTATGGAAATTTGGAGGATTAGTGCTATAGGCTACACCGCAACTATCAAGGTGTGAACCAGAATAAACACAAGTAGGAAACCCAATATATCCCAAAGATTGGTCCGCTGGAGTATCATGCAACAAATCACCTGATGTGGTTGCATTGTAACATGAGTTTGAAGTGTTACGAGTAACATGTTCAACACCTGCTGATGTCGAAAATGTATGCAATAAATTAAAAAAATGACCAAGTTCGTGTGCTAGAGTACTTTTGTTAGTTGCACAAGAGTTTGAAATAATAATTCTATTGATGCCGTCGCTTGGAAAATGAGCCCAACCACATACACTCGAACTACCATAAGAATTATTTTGCACAAAATATATATTAATAACATTTGGCAAATCATACGAACTAAATAGACTCGCTTCATTAAAAGGTGTTAAAGTCGTATTATATAAAACTGTATTATTTATATAATTTGGTAAGCCACAAAAGACAAACTCAATTCCTGCTCCCTGATAGTTAGGGTTTACATAATTTTTAAATTCATTATCTATATCAATAATATTTACCCCTCCTGTCCCAGTTGTTGTGGTTATAATGTGTATTTTAATTGGGACTTTATCAATACTAATGTCAGAAATTAAATTTATATCAAAATCTATATTTACTTGTTTAAAATTAATTAAATTAGTTATCTCAATCGACGTTAGCTCAGGTGTTCCACATTCTTGTGCTTTTACAGTCGTTTGAAGCAAAAAACAAAAAAAACTAAACCATAAAATTTTAAAAATATTTCTCATAAATTTTTTGTTTTT
>JAYVJZ010000151.1:0-2012 GCA_043768865.1 Sphingobacteriales bacterium | reverse complement strand
TCTTTCGCTAATTTGGGGTGCTTCTTTTTGGTCATGCGTGGGTAATAATAATCAAACTAATTGGTATGTAAAATTACAAAAAGAACGCTAAATCGAAACTATTTTGTGAGTAATAAGCAATAAAAAGCTGAATAAACTATAAAATCAACACCTATACAGTTTGGGCATGCCCCCGATAATAAAATAAAGTTGCATCAATTTTTATATAAAAATTGATGCAACTTTGCGAAGCATATCGGGGTCGGTATCTGGCTCCCGCTCTTTGTATGCAGTGCTTTTGGCACTCCATACAAAGGAGCTTCGCCGCCTACCTCATGCACTTGACAGTCGGCAGTTGCTTACGCATCAACACTCGTAGCCGCAGGCAGATAGCAATATAGGCTTGCAAGTAGTGCCATTCAGTGCACAACTCCTATTTTTCATCAACTAAATAAATCAGCTGCATTTGCATAGTTTTTATATTAAAAATATCCTCTACATTGTATCATAATTTTCATCAGCAAGTGCTACGTACAGGCATAGTTATTAGTATTTTTATTTGAAACATAAGCCCCCGATTACGTTAAAAAACCCCACAAATAAGAACTTTAAAATTCGTATTTGCTCAATCAATTACCAATTATTAAATGCCAACAAACAATTATTAATTATTAATCACCAACTAACATTTTTTATAGCATTACTTTTTTTCAAGTTTGTTAGCCGCATTGAGGTATTGATCGCTTTTGACTATGTCGCCTAAGCTGCGGTAGGCAACGGCTACATTACGCAGTGCACTTGGGTTGTTCGGGGATTTGTTAGCGGCTTTTAGAAAAAATGAAAGGGCTGTAGCATGTTCGTTTTTGAAACCGTAGCAAGTGCCAAGCAAGCGTACCGTCTCATAATCGGTGCTATCTAATTGATACGCTTTTTGTAAATAAGAGAGTGCTTTTTCGTTGTTATGCTCCGTCTCGCCTGCGTATTTGCCTGCTCCTTTATATACTATTGGCAAGTTCTTTTTAACAATGCTGTACTCAGGGTCAAGCCGCAACGCGTTGCCATATTGTGTAATCGATTCTTCAAAATCATTCATCATAAAGTAGCAAGAGCCCTTCGTCAGGTACGGTACTTTGTAGGTTGGGTGCAGCGTTATCGCTTTATTAACATATAGCAACGCCTCTTTTACTATTTTTTTTCGCTTCGCAGGGTCTTGCTCTGCTTGTGCTTTTTCGGCCAAAGCGCCGCCTAAGGCATTGTTGATTTTTGCACTGTTTGGTGAGTGTTTTATATCATTAGCGAATAGGGTTTCATCGTTTTTCCAAGTAGTATTTCGAGATATAGTTTTGATACCAAAGGCAATAGTCAATAGAGTTAGCAGCAGTAAGGCTATTTTTTTCTTGTTATTTTTTAGTGCTAATGCATTTATAAAATAAGCCATCATCAAACAAAATCCCAACGACGACATGTAGATAAAACGCTCGCCCATGTGGGTGCCTACAGTGAAAAATAGATTGCTTACGATGCTCAAAGCGGAGAAATATATCAACGCTGCAAACCCTAATATATGCCGTTGCATAAATAGCTTAATGGAGATAAACACCAAGCCTACATGCACCAAAAGCGATGCCATCACCCACGGTGTAGCAAAACTCACAAGCGGCACGTACCGTGGATAGTAGTCGTGTGTGAGTGGGTGCGGCACGAGCAATAGTTGGATGTAAATAAGCAGACAATAAAACACGGACGCCAACCGCTCGGCGAAGCTATACGGAATATATACGCTGCCTTCTTGTTTCAAAAATGGATTGTTCATTAGCTCTTGTACACCTTTGGAGGGCATACTATTTGCACCTAACACTTGATATCGAATAATCAAAAATAGCATTGCAACAGCTAGTATAGGAAGTGTATTAATCAACGCCGTTTTTATTTTTTCATTTTTGAAAAACACCCATGCAGTTGGCAACCAAACTATCAAAACTATTGCATTCTCTTTAGACAGCAAGGCTACGAAATATAACATCAATCCAACA
>JAYVJZ010000150.1:0-2712 GCA_043768865.1 Sphingobacteriales bacterium | reverse complement strand
CATTTATTCCATTTCGGGTGAGGGGGCTTATGCTCTCTCATTTGAAAAAAATGTATAATTTTGTACCCCTAAAAGTTGCATTTGTTAGTTGAATCTAATCTTAGAGTTAAGATTAACGTGCCTGAAGCATCCTCAATTACTGTTGCGTTTAATAAAAAAGTAACCTTTGATGTATCGAATAAACAAACTATAACTGCTTATAATATTAAAGCTACTAGGTGTTTTTTGCCTTTTACAAACAAAAACAATAGGATAATTAAAATTGGTGATGGCATAAATGAATTTTTTGTTGAATATTATATAAATGATTTAAATGATTTTGATGAAAACAAATTTCAAATCAATAAATTAGTAGTAAAAAGAACTGTAAAAAGTGAGCAAAGTAAAAAAAAACTAAACACACTAGCAGGTTGTTTTGTAGATGTAAGTTGTTCAGGTGGTTTATGTGTGCAAAATGAGAGTGGTGCAGTTGTTAAAATGGAGAATGAAACAGGAACGGGTGCTCTAATAAATAATTTAAAAAATGACAGTAAACTATTAGTATTGACAGGCAATCATGTTATAGCAGGAGTTATAGATATTACATCTTCAATTTTTGAATTTAATGTAAAGTCCAATGAATGCGATAGCACTGAATTAATTCCCGCTATTTATTCAAATATTTACACCGGCAAACAAATTCTTTGTCAAGATTCCCTTACAGATTTTGCATTGATTGAATTAGACGATGACCCAGCAATGGACAACACCCAACTCACTTATGCTGGCTGGTCGCGCGATACCCTGCTTACGGCATTGAACTATTGCATCTCGCACCCGATGGATGCTATTCTAACAAATCCTCAACTACTGGCACATCATTTGCCGCTAATTCATTAACACAAAATAATCTAAAAATCAATTTATTAAAAACTACCTACTATGAAAAAATATTTATTGCTACTTGTTATGATTTTGGGAGCGTATAATGGCTTCGCACAAATAGACTACCGCTACCTCACCGATGCCCAACGGGACAGCATGACTGCACCCATTATCAAAAACTCGGATTATATTTTTGAGGCGCATGAAGTTAAAGGGTTAGGAAAATCTGAAAAGTTTGGTTGTGGTGAATTTGAAATTACAGAAATTTACAAAGGAAGTAAAAAAATTAATCTTGGTAAAATTATAATGGTCCTACCTAATTTAAGTAGTTCTCATCGATGTATTAGTTTGGGACTTACAGACTATATTTTCTTCTGCAAAGAATTAAATATCAGCACTCAAACCCAACTCAATATAAAACCTGACAGCACATACGAAAACCAAAAAGTTATGCATTTAACGAATCAGTGTTTTCAGCCGTTTACGCATTATAAATCACCATTGACTCCAGAAACAGATCCTTTTTATTGGGTTAAATATGGTGGAGGTTATAGTAGTTGCTTTGCTAATAAAAATGATGCATTGATCTATATTGCAAAACACACAAATCTAGTTAAAAGTAAAAAAAAAGAAAAGTCTGTTCCCAAAAGCACAAACAAATTAAGTAGTTCGGTAATAAACATTAATCCGCTACCTGCAAATGACTTCGTAGCAGGTGATAATCAAATTCTAACTATTACTGGAAATGGCTTCGGTACTGTAAAAGGCAACGTACTATTCAAAAATGCAGATGAAGGCGGTCTAGTGGTTCCTGGTGTTTCTGACGGCTACCTCAAAGGCCTCGACAGCATCTACATCAAAAAATGGCAAGACGATAGCATACAAGTAATCGTTCCCTCTGTGGTGAAAAAAGGGTTTGCGAGTACAACTGTTTTATTTGGCTCCGCCGGCAGCGGACGTATAATAGTTGAGGATGCCACAGGAGCGCAAGCCACCAGTTCCAATTCCTTGTTTATAAAAGCTGCTTATATAAATTTACCAATTGCAGGCGTAACAGATACCGAACTTTCAAATTATAGAAAACGACTTTTTTTAGCTAATAGTAGCACCTGCGGTAGAGATGCATTAATATTTACGTTGCACCAAAATTTAGCAGCCCACCCAGGTATGATAGCTGCTATCGATACTGCTTGCCATCGATGGAGCAATGCGCTCGGCATCGATGTGTGTTTGCAGCTTGAGAGTGCAGGTGTGCCCATTTTTACAACAACTACCACTTTGCCATTACAAAATTGCATTTCCCTAAGTGCGCTATCTGGCGGCACATTGATGCAAACAAGTGTATTAAATGTTCATCAAGAAAGTGCGGGATTGCCATCGGGAGAACCTAATGTATATAGACTAAAAACAAATATCGAAATTAAGGACACCACCAACTGGGACACTTCTATTTTTGGAAATAAACCCCTCGGCAAACAAGATTTTTTAGAAGCCATAAGTCACGAAATAGGTCATGCATTAGGAATTGAACATAGCATGGATACGCTAATAGGCATGCCAACAAGTGATAATCAACTCATGTATTATGCTAGTAATATTGGCAACATTACATATGCAGACCGGCAAAATTTACTTCAAAATAGTGCGTTAGCAATAGAGGTGGCCGATACTATAGTTGGAAGAAGTAAATTAATTACTTGGTACGCCGATACAAGCATCATAAAACTACAAGATTTGGAAAACAATTTTGACCTCGTCCTACACGACTGCCCCTGCGATGATGGCGGCGAACCTAACACGATCGATTGCAATGCTACCAATGCCACTTGTAGCGACGACATAGGCTAT
>JAYVJZ010000149.1:0-2536 GCA_043768865.1 Sphingobacteriales bacterium | reverse complement strand
ATGCCACACCACAATAACTTCATTACAACAATCCAAAACGCCTAATCACATACAATCACAACGACCAAAAAAAGATAAATTAAACACAGGTCCATCATAAAAATCAAAATGATACCAAAAAAATGGTACTTAGTTTTTAAAAACCCAACCACTCGACACCGCAGACAGTTTTTACAAAAACTTTGCAACTATCCCAACCGCAAAAAATCTACACAGGCATCAATGCAAGCGAACGATTTTTATTACTAAAAAGAACACAAGCCATAGCCGCAACATCAGTAGCTCACGCTGACACCGAATAGAATAACAGTGGACAGGGCATTATAATCGAAAAAGGCGAAGTTTTTTCAAAGAAGCAGCACCCAGTTCGGCACAAGTGCAAACGACCGAACAGGCTGCGCCAAGCTATGGTTATATATCGATTTGGGACATCTTATTTTAGTGTGCGACTATGAAAAATCGACCCACAGAGAGGCATGAGAAAATTGTGTTGGCTCGAAGTATATCAATGACAGCGCACCTATACATTACCTATACAATTTAGAACTCCGCATTGGTTTTTTTATCTAATAAAATTACGTTTTTATCGATTATTACGGCACCTAAAACTAAAAAATGGTCTAAACCCAAAGAAAATAACCGCCTTTCGCACTCTAAAAAATTGAGTTTTTTGCGTGCATTAATCGCAATTACATTGGCAGCGATACTTTTGAATTATTGAAGATTAATTTTTGCTATTCGCTTAACAAGAATACTCTTTTTTGTACTAACAATTAATTAGCATATCTGTATTGATATATCCTATGTGATATATCAACTCAACAGCCGGTGTGGATATTAGAGGTTTAACTTAAAAAAACGATTTTATTGAAAATTTAATAAAAATAGACCTTGTTATACTCGTACCTTTGCGAAATTAACCAATCATAAAATAATAAATATGTACAAAATAAGCGTAATTCTACTGCTCTTGCTTTTTGTAAACGTAGATACTATCAAGGCACAAAACTTAAAAATATCAGGAAAAATTATAAATAAAAATTTACCAATTGTTGGGGCCTATGTCTATTTATTAGATACTAAACAAACAACTACCACCAACAAAGAAGGGGTATTTAGGCTTGAAAATCTGTCATCGGGTAACTACAAAATCATCATTGCCTACACGGGGTTTTTGTCAAAAGAGGTGCCCGTTACTCTCCTTAAAAATAATCTCAACATCGCGGATATCAGCCTCCAAGAAGATTACCTGCAGCTTGAACAAGTAGTAATAACCGCTACTCGTAGTGAAATAGTTCGCAAAGATGCACCGATAATATGTGGTGTATTAGATGATAAAATTTTTAACGCTACACAGTCTATTGTGCTATCAGAGGGCTTGAGTTTTCAACCGGCGTTGCGAGTAGAAAATAATTGCCAAAACTGTGGATTCAATGGGTTGCGGATGAATGGTCTTGAGGGTGCATATACACAAATATTGTTAGACGGACGCCCTATTTTCAATAGTCTGCAGGGTGTATATGGACTAGAACAAGTGCCCGCTAATATGATTGAAAGAGTTGAAATAGTGAGAAGCGGTGGTTCGGCCCTGTATGGCAGTAGCGCTGTGGCGGGTACCGTCAATGTTATCACCAAAGAACCTACTCAGAATAGCACGTATATAACTACTAATCAAGCATTTGTGAATGGCGAAACCCCTGATCAAACCTACATGATAGGCACAGATATAGTGAGCGAAGACAACAAGGCTGGCCTCTCATTGAATGGATTTAACAGAGACCGCAGGCAGTGGGACTCAAACAATGACGGGTTCACAGAGATGGGTAAGTTGAAGGCCACATCTTTCTCGGTGAAGGCGTTTTACAATCCAACTCAACGCTCTAAAATAACGTTGAATGGATTTAATATTTATGAGTTCAGAAGAGGGGGCAATAAGTTTGATTTGCCTTTTCATGAGACGGACATCACCGAATCCACCACCCACAATATCCTCAATGGCGGCTTAACTTACGAACAATACACTAAAAACAAAAATCATAAGTTCTCAACCTATCTCAACTACCAAACACTCAACAGAGACAGTTATTATGGTGCAGGAGAAGATATAAACGCCTACGGAGACTCACAAGATCAAAGTTTGGTTAGTGGCGTGCAATATACGGGTAAGCTAGGGATGCTCTGCGGCGGCTCACACACGCTAGTTGCAGGGTTTGAATACAACTACAACAACCTCAAGGACAATGCACCCTCCTATGACCGATTCATAAACCAAACTGCCTCACAATTTGGATTTTATATGCAAGATATTTGGGAAATAGGCAAAAAAATAAATGTACTCTTAGGCAGCCGGCTTGATGAACACAATTTAGTTGGAGCTCCAATCATAAGCCCAAGAGCAAATATTTTATATAAAATAACGCCTAACATACAGTTTAGATTAGGATACGCGAGAGGATTTAGAGCACCACAAGTGTTCGATGAAGATTTGCATATTACACAAGTAAATGGAGGCGGTACGATTATCAGAAACGCTACC
>JAYVJZ010000148.1:0-2921 GCA_043768865.1 Sphingobacteriales bacterium | reverse complement strand
GGAAAATTAATAAAAGAATACCCCGAAGAACTCAGCTTTTTAGGGGTATTAGCGGATATGTATGAAGCAAATAATATGCTCGAAAAAGCAATAGCCACTTATAAAAAATTATTGCAAAAAGACCCTAACAATGGCAAGGCACACTATGCTATGGCACAGATAGCTTTCAATAATAAAAATCAAGCCGACTATGAAATGCACATCAAAAAAGCATTTGAGAGTAGTGAGGTCAATATTGATACGAAAGTATTTCACATGATGCCCTACATAAATGCCTTAATTGCCAAAGACGAAAACAAGACAATTATGGCGATGACCTTAGGCGAATTGATATTAAAAGCACACCCAAAAGAAGCAAAAGCAGAAGCGCTATATGGCGATTTGCAGTATCAAACTGGCAACGACTTAGTAGCACTTGCACATTATAAAAGTGCAGTGCGTCTGGATAATACTGCTCAACAAGTGTGGAATCAAATAATGATGATAGAGGCTGAAAAAAACAAAAAAGACGATTTATACAAAACTGCTGAAGAGGCATTGTCCCTATTTCCTAACTCTGGTTTGGTGAATTATTTTGTTGGAATCACCACCCTCGATAGAAAAGAATATTCCAAAGCAAAAATGGCTTTAGAAAATGTAGCTATGATGAGCTATGACAATAAGCAACTGACCGAAGAGGCCTACACCCGCTTGGGTGAGCTGTACAATGAAACAAAAGAATACGACAAATCGGATAAAAATTTTGACAAAGTAATTGCTATGAATGCAAAAAATGCTTTGGCTAAGAATAATCATGCCTACTACCTTTCGCTTCGCAATGAGCAACTTGAAAAAGCCGAAAAATTGAGCAAATCGTCCTTGGAGCTGGAAGCAGACAACCCATCTTACCTCGACACCTATGGTTGGATATTGTATCAATTGGGCAACTACACAGATGCCTTGACATACATCAACAAAGCCTTAGACAAAGGAGGAAGCGGCAGCCCCGATGTGCTAGAACACGCTGGCGATGTATATTATAAGCTCGGCGATATAAGCAAGGCATTAGCGTATTGGAACAAAGCTAAAGAAAAAGGAAATAATACGCCGGTATTGCAATCAAAGATTGATGCTAAAAAAATAAAGTAACACAGTATTAAATAACTATAAAAAAAATAAAATGAAACCACTTATTCTACTCGCCACTCTGCTGCTAAGTCTTACGGCAACTAGCCTCATAGCACAAACGTTTGAGCAGAAAGGGCCAAGCAAAATGCCCTATAACACGGCTACTCAAGAGTTTCAATACACGGGCACTATAACACAGGATAGCGTAGGCAAAAACGTGCTCATGGTCAGGGCAGAGCGCTGGTTCAAAACGTTTTACAAAAACCCCTCTTCCGTCATAAAAGAAAAAACAGACAGCTCAATAGTAGGTAAATATCAGTTTAATATTTTCAATACAAGCACCGGAAACAAGCTATCATCGGGGTTTGTACATTATACTTTTAAAATTACTTGTCGAGACAATCAATACACCTATAACGTAACGCGCATCAACTTAAAATCAGCCTCTTATTTTGGAATTGAAAATTGGCTCACTCCAAAAAACAAAAAAGAAGAAAAAAATAGTGCCGAATATTTTGAACAAATAGCCGAGCATCTAACGAACCTTGAATCGCACCTAAAAGAAGTGATGTCAGCGAAAGCCACCGAAGGGGTTCAAAAAATAATAACAGACTAAGCCCTCCCTGCTAAAATGATAGTTTATAACGTTTCAATCAAAGTACGAATCGAAGTAGCCGCACAATGGCAAGATTGGATGACACTACACCACCTACCGGCTGTAATGGCTTCGGGGTGCTTTGAGGATCATCGATTCTACAAATTATGCGAGCAAGACGACCCTGACGCGCTAACGTTTGTGGTGCAATATTATTGCCAAAATATGGAAAATTATAGCACCTACAGAACTACGTTTGCCCCTGCGCTGCAAGCACAAACGAATGAATTATTCAAAGACCAGTTTCTAGCATTTAGAACATTGATGGAGGACGTTCGTTAAGATAGTTTGAACCCCGCTTGGTATTTTTTCCAATGCAA
This sequence comes from Sphingobacteriales bacterium, assembly GCA_043768865.1. Taxonomy (GTDB): domain Bacteria; phylum Bacteroidota; class Bacteroidia; order Chitinophagales; family JAYVJZ01; genus JAYVJZ01. Next base: position 839 of record JAYVJZ010000148.1, on the reverse strand, counting down.
TTCCACGTTACGAATGCTGCTCAACACCCACCTATAATATTGCTCCGCACTGTCTGCTGCCTGCAACTGCCACGGCAAATCGCTACTACGCAAGCGTTGCGTGAGCGTATATGCTAACACAGCCGAAGCCACTGAGAGATTGTAACTTTCGGTAAAACCATGTATCGGTATTTTAACAAACAAATCTGCCAAATCAAGCGTTTCGCTGCTCACGCCACAATGCTCGCTGCCCATTACGATAGCTATAGGCGTATCTAATGGCAACTGCTCGGGCGACACGGCCTCGTCATGCAACGTGGTAGCAGCTATTTTGTACCCTCTTTTCTTCAAACTCGCAACAGCATTGCTTATAGTGTTGTCAGGTGCAGCATAATGTTGCACGTCCATCCATTGATGGCTTCCTTTGGCTATGAATCTCGAAAGTTTCATGTTGCCGTCGGGTTCTATAACGTGTAACTCTTGCAGGCCAACACATTCACAAGTACGGATAACAGCACTTATGTTTTGTGCGTCAATGGCTTTTTCGGTAATCATGGTGATGTAGCGGGTACGCTGCAGCAGCACATCGCGCATACGTTGCAATCGAGCGGTGCTCAAGAGTGGTAACACATGTGGCAAAAAAGCCGGATCGTAAGGCAATTGGCGGTAGTTCACAGTATGCAAAGATAGACTTGTTGTTGTAAAATAAGTAGGTAAAGACCGTTGCACGGCAAATGACTGTATAAACCACTGATTGTTACTAATTTATGTAGTATTTTTTGTCGCAACTGTTGTAGCTTTTTAAGTATTGTAAAGACTGAAAACAACTCAATGGCGGATTATCTTGTGATGTCCAAGCG